>NZ_MWQI01000002.1:0-300000 GCF_002210345.1 Fibrobacter sp. UWB4
CGATGGGCTGACAAAACCCAATTTTCTTGCTATGCCAAATTATGCGTATGATTTGGCTTGACAGAGTCGTCAAAAAGCTGTATATTTGAGCAGTAGCACAAAAGAGCATAAGTTTTTGGAGTTTCTATGATCGAACGAATTCGCGGCATCCTGGTACAGAAAACGCCCACATTTGTCGTTGTGGAATGCGCCGGAGTCGGTTACGGCGTCAACATTTCTGCATTTACCGCAGGGAAGCTGCCCGAAGAAGGGGCCGAGGTCACCCTGCACACGAATCTCGTGGTGCGAGAAGATTCCATGACGCTGTTTGGATTTGCGGATACGACCGAAAAGAACCTCTTTCTCATGCTTCTGGATGTGAACGGGGTCGGTCCAAAGCTTGCCCAGCGGATTCTGAGCGGCAGCACTCCAGCAGACCTCCTGAATATGATTGCAAGCGATAACAAGGCGGCTCTTGGGAAAATCAAGGGTCTCGGCAAAAAGACCTGCGAGCAAATGACGCTCACGCTCAAGGAAAAGGCGTCTAACATGTTGCAGTCGCTCGGCGACGTCGAGGGTAGCGGGATTACAAGCGTCGGCGCTTTGACGGGCGCAAAGCTTGAAGCGGTCTTGGCACTGCACACGCTCGGAGTCAAGGACCCGATGGCAGAAAAAGCGGTTGTGAAAGCCGTTGAAGTTCTCGGAGATGGCGTTGATGCCGCAGCACTTATCCCAGAGGCTTTAAAATATTTGTAAAAGGAGATGCCCCCGGAATAAATCCGGGGTGACAAACGGCGGGCATGACAAGCCCCTAAGACAATAACTATTGACTACTGACCACTGACTATTTACCAATGACTAAGAACTAGAATATGGAAGACCAGCGTATAATTTCCCCGCAGAAATGCTCTTTTGACGAGGGCGATTCCGACCGCAACTTGCGACCGCCCAGCCTGAGCGAATTTACAGGCCAGGACGATATCAAGGAAAGCCTTTCGATTGCGATTGAAGCCGCAAAGCAGCGCGGCGACGCGCTGGACCATTGCCTGTTCGCAGGGCCTCCGGGACTTGGCAAAACGACGCTTTCAAGCATCATCGCCAAAGAAATGGGCGTAAACATCCACATCACGAGCGGCCCGGTTCTCGAAAAGGCAAGCGACCTTGCCGGGCTGCTGACGAGCCTGCAAGAGAACGACATTCTGTTCATCGACGAGATCCACCGCCTGAATCGCGTGGTCGAGGAATACCTCTACCCCGCCATGGAAGATTTCAGGCTCGACATCATGCTCGATTCTGGCCCTGCGGCAAGGAGCGTGAACCTCCCGCTCAAGCACTTTACACTCGTTGGCGCCACAACGCGCAGCGGGCTTTTGACGGGGCCGCTCCGCGACCGTTTCGGGTTGCAATACCGGCTGGAACTCTATAACGAAAAAGACATCGTCAAGATCCTCATGAGGAGCGCACGCATTCTAGGCGTCGATCTTTCTGAAGATGCAGCCAAGATTCTCGGCGGCCGCTGCCGCGGGACGCCCCGTGTAGCAAACCGAGTCCTCAGGCGCTGCCGAGACGTAGCGCAGGTTCGCGGTACAGGAGTCATCGACGAACGTGCGGCCCTCAAGACGCTCGAAATGCTTGGCATCGACAGCGAAGGGCTTGACCCGACCGACCGCAAGATTCTCGCGATGATGATCGACAAGTTTAACGGAGGCCCGGTCGGTCTCGGAACGATCAGTGCCGCCATGGGCGAAGAGCCGGACACGCTCGAAGAAGTCTACGAGCCGTACCTGCTACAGAAGGGGCTTATTTCCCGTACGCCACGCGGTCGCGTCGCGACCCACAACGCCTACAGGATGTTGCATAAGCCAATCCCCAAGTCGCTAATCAACGAGCAGACGGAACTGCTACTGTGAAAAATCACTGGATCCCTCGGGCTACGCCCTCGGGATGACGAGAAGAAAACACCCATTCGGGATGACAAAAAAACAACCATTCAGGATAATAAGAAATCGCCCTTTCAGGATGACGAGAAGGAATTACCTGAATTCCGGTGCAATGGTCAGCACAAGGTTGATGCCATGCAGCCCGTGGAACGCAAACTGCATACGGAACAGGAACATATCCGGTTTACGGACACGCACACCAAAACCCCATGAATTATAGAGGTTCTTTTTGGACCAATGGTTGATCTTATCGCTAATGATGGCATATTCATCAAAAACAACGCCATCCACTAGACGGTCGATCGGCCAGCGGTATTCCGCCGAAAATCCAAGAATAAAGGGACTCGCCCAAGAATCGGCATACCCGCGCAACGGATAACGGGCATCCAGCAAGTGATAAGCCGAATACGGTGCGCCACCCTTCTCGACCTCCCACATTCCCATGAAACGCAGCTGGAACGCGAGTACGCGATGTTCAAAAAGCGTCTCCACCAAATTTTCCGGGCGCCATACGCGCAAGACTTCATTCCACGAGAAGTCCGTATAGAACTTTCTCGTCTTGCGGCCTTCTTTTGCGGAAAGCACATACTTGTCGGCACGGCCGATAAAGAAGTAGATCTGGTAAAACGCATCAAGGCTTATATAATCGTGATTCTTGCCGCCATCTTTCAATGCCCCGGATCGTTTCAGCCCCGCCTGGGCCAGGTTTTCCTCGGAAATTCCCCCGTAATCGCTAGTAAACACATAAGAAGCCTTCAAGCTTATACGCTGGCCTCTCGACGGTGCATACGGAAAATCCAAGTTATCAAAAACGATATTTGCATATAAAGGAATTTCAAAATGATTCTGGTACAAGCCTCGATCTGCAATCGAGTACTTCGCATCATCCAGCACAGAATCCTTTATGTCCGTAAAATTTGCAAGGTGATAATCAAAATCAGAACCAAAGCTCAAGTTCAGATTTCTCGATTCAGTAATCGGGAACCCCAGCTTAGCCCCAATCGTAAGCAACGTATCGGACTGATGGAACAGGCTCTTTGTCCCTGGAATTACAAAGAAATCATCGCGATTCATGTCCAGATTGACATTCACGGAACCGTACATTTTCTTGTTCCAAAGTCCCTGCTTCGAATACCGCAGCTTAACTTCGACATCGCTATTTGCAAAATAATGACCTTCAAAGACTCCGTAGTCCCCTTCAATAAAAATATTCCTATGCCGGTAGCAAACGCCAAGCATCGTGGAACTCCCCGGTTTCAGGTTCAGGACCGGATAAATGAGGATATTCTTATTGGAGCCAAACGTAATCAGCTCCACGGCCTTGTCTACAACGCCATTATCAATTGCATATTGTAACGGAGCCGAAATCGGGTAAACCAGCGAACCAAAGAACGGCTGGACCACATGGATAAACGGCCATGAAAGGATCTCAGTAAACGACATGGAACCAGAAGAGGAGTCCTGCACGGCATCGCGCGACTCCTCCGCGTGCGCCGGCAAACACAGCACACCCACAAGCACCAGTAATGTTACCAAACGAATCATTTCCACCCTAATATATAGTTATATTGAGTATGATGTTTTCACTTTTTGCAAAAATTATCAAAAAATTAGCGACTTATCCCAAGATTATCCTGACGGTATTCCTTGCGGTAGGGATTTTGAGCATTTACCCCATCATGCACTTGCGCTGGGATTTACAGCTACAGGACACAATCACCAGCGCTCGCGAACCAAGCAATGTCAAAAAAATCGAAGATGAATTCGGAGGACTTGGCAGCCTCATTGTCATACTCCAGTCCGAGGATTCAAGCGCAAACTACCGCATCGCCAAGAATCTCGCAGAGCAAATGCAGAAGGATCCGTCCGTCCATTTTGCAGATTTTGAAACCGATATCGAATTTTACAGAAAGAACAAGTTTCTCTACGCAAGCGAAAGCGATATCGAGATCATGGTACACCGCATAGAGAAACTCAAGCGCGACTACATATTAAAGAGCAATCCGCTATACATCGACTTAAGAAGCGTGATTGATTCGATTACGCAGACAACGGCAGAACAGCGCGCACAGCTACTGAGCGATCTCGAAAAGAAATATTTCGACAAGCTCTCCGTGAGCCATTCCAACAAAACAGGCACAATCCGCATTATCGAGATTTATCCGTCACACTCGATTTCCGATTTACAGGCAAATAGGCAGCTGTACTATACCGTACAAAGAGCGCTTCAAAAAGAAGAAAAGCCAAGCGACTTGCATATACACTACGCCGGGAAAGTCTACGAATCCATCCAGACCGGCAAGCGGCTCCTGCCCGAAGCGAAAATGGTCGGCATCGTAACGACCGTTCTCATTCTCGTGCTTCTCATCCTCAATTTTTACAAGCAACCGCAGCTGATCCTTATTTCGGCATTGCCTATCGCGACACCGATTGTCACGACGATGGCGTGTTCGTACTTGTTCTACGGACGCATCAACCTGTTTACGCTCTTGCTTGCAATTGTACTTCCCGGACAGGCGCTGCAAATTATCAACCACGTCCTCAACCGATACTTCCTGGAGCGCGAACAGAAGCTGAGTCCACAACTCAGCATCGAAAGCGCGTTGCTCGGCATTGGCCCTTCGACCGCAGTATCCAGTTTTGCGTTTGCCGCCTTGTTCGCATGTCTCATCTTGATTCCTCTGCCTGGGCTTCAGGAACTTGGCGTCCTCGGTTCCACAGGATGCATTTTGAACTGGGCGATCACATTGCTTTTCTCCACCGCCCTTTTGCAAGTGACACAACGCAAAAAACCATTCTCGATTAGGCACGCGCAAATCCATCCGGAATACAGGATTTCGATGCTTTCCAATCGTGTAAACTGGATTATCTTTTCGATTATTATTGCAGCAAGCCTTGTTGGGCTTTACTTCGGGGGAACGAAAATTCACATCCGCAACGACTTTTCAGCAACAGAAATCAACTACAAAAATGCAACCATCGACTCGCTGATTGCACAAACGGGATTCATGAACAAGACTCCCATAATCGTGATGATTCCGGAAAGCGCCGAAAGCGAGAACCTGCTGGAACAATTTACCAAGCTCAAGAATGACGGTAATCTTTCGACCGTCAATTCCCTGTTTACGCTTGCGCAGTTCTCCCCCAACTTGCAGCAGAAGAAAATGGAAAAGCTCCGCCAGCTGCACAACTTGATCACAAAGGAATTCCGCGAAGCGCTCTCGAAGAGCGAACTGGAAAATCTAGAAAAGGTGGAACAGGCGCTGGAATTTGACGAAACGGACGATTTTGAACCGCCCGAGTACATCGCCAAGAAGTTCCGCGACAAACACGGCAAGCAAGGGCGTTTTGCTTTTATCTTCACGGACATCAAGGAACATTTCGGCAGCGAATGCGTGAAGTTGTACAAGGAACTCCACCAGATTGAAGGGATTGATAACGGAAAATACTTGGTGGCGGGCATACCGATTACACGCGCTATTTTCTTGGACAGGATTACAAATAACTTTAGTAGGCCATTGCAAGTGGGCGGTATTCTCGTATTCCTGTTCATGCTCGTTTACTACAACCGTTTAAGCCGCGCCTTGTTCACAGCCCTCCCCTCAGTTTTTGCGGCATGCTGGTTCATTGCGGCGCTCAACTTCTTTGATGTCAAGATTTCGGCGTACAGTGCCCTCATTTTCCCGATTCTCATTGGCGCAAGCGTTGACGGTTCGCTCCAGTTTTTCACGGCGTATTACGAAAAACAAAAAGGGACGGCGCTTACCATTTTAAGGGACAAGTTCTTCACAATCTTTCTTTCGCAGATGGCGGCCTTCATCGGTACATACGGTATGCTCATTTCGTCCCATCCGGGACTGCGCAGCATGGGCTATGTTTCGTTGACAGGGCTTATCTGCATATTCATCGCCCAGTTCACCATCTTCCCCCTCATCGCAGGCTCTCTCGACCAATACCGCCTGAGAAAACAAAGGAAAAAGGAAGCCCACAAATGAAATCGCTTTCCGATAGAACGCAAAACATTGCAGCATCGCTCACCGTCGCCATCGACACAATGGCAAAACAGATGATCGCAGACGGCAAGGACGTCGTGAGTCTCGGCGCAGGCGAACCCGACTTTGGAACGCCCACCCCCATTCAAGATGCGGCTATCGAAGCGATCCGCGCAGGCAAAACACGCTACACCGCCCCCGTCGGGATTCTCGATGTGCGCAAAGCAGTCGCCCAAAAATTGGAAGAAGAAAACGGCCTCCATTACGACGCATCGCAAATCATCATGACGAGCGGTGCAAAGCATGCCGTGTTCAACGCGCTCGCCGCCTTGATTAACCCGGGCGACGAAGTGATCATCCCCGCCCCGTACTGGGTCACGTATCCGGAACTTGTGAAGTGGCTCGGCGGTACACCTGTTTTTGTGGAAGCAGGCATCGAAAAGAATTTCAAGATCGACGCGGAAGACTTGCGCAAGGCTTGCACACCGCGCACAAAGGCGATTCTCCTGAACAACCCGTGCAACCCGACTGGCGCCGTTTACAGCAAGAGCGAACTTGAAGCGTTAGCAAAAGAAATTGTCGCGCAGGACATCTACTGCATCTCGGACGAAGTTTATGAATACTTTGTCTACGATACGGAATTTACAAGCGCCGCAGTGTTCCCCGGAATGGCCGAACGCACAATTGTGATTAACGGTTTTTCGAAATCGCATTGCATGACCGGCTGGAGAATCGGTTACGATGCCGCCCCCGCTTCGATTGCAAAGATTATCGGCAAAATTCAGGGACAGGCCACGCACCACCCGAGCAATGTCGCGCAGTACGCCGCCCTCGGCGCACTCAACATGGACAAGAGCAATGTGCACGCCATGCAGGCCGCCTTCCGCAAGCGCAGAGCCTACATGCTTGAACGCACTTCGTTCCTCTCGACTAAGCCGCGCGCACCCGAAGGCGCATTCTACCTGTTTGCACCGGTGAGCGATTACTACGGCAAAAAGACTACGGACGGCAAGGTGATTGCAGGCTCGATTGATTTTTGCAGCGCACTTTTGGAAAGCAAGGGACTTGCGATTGTGCCTGGCGCCGCCTTTGGCGACGACACTTGCGTCCGATTCTCGTATGCGGCAAGCGACGAAAATCTCGCGAAAGCTTGCAACCGCTTTGAAGCGTTCGTGAAAGAACTACAATAACGGACAAACGCGATGTTCCCATTCCGCCTCGTCAATCCAGACCCGTCAAAGCCTTTCACCATCGGGCGCAAATCGGACAACATTTTGCAGTTCGACAACCTGATGGTTTCGAGGTATCATGCGGTTCTGAATTTTACGGACGGCAAATGGATTTTGCAAAGCTTGACCCAGAACAGCATCACGATGCTGAACGGGAAAGACGTGACGACCGCAGCAATTAGCGACGGCGATGTGATTCACATTGGGCCGAGGCAGTTGCGGGCGACGCTCCGTGGCGCAGATCTGACGCTCTTGATTATGGAGCGAGAAGCGGAAAGCGATATGCAGACCGTAACGCTTTCGACGGAATGGAGAGAAATTGAAATTCCTGGAATCGGGAAAGCGAAGTGCCGCGGGATTGTGAGCCGAGATGCGCGCAGTTCTGGGGAAGCCCGCGAAAATCGTGCCGAGATCAAGTTTGCCAAAACGATTGTGGACGAGAGCGGCAAGCGCACACGCACGATTGCGATTGCAAACGGAGATGCGAGCCGTTTTGAATCAGCCGTGGTCGGGTTCCGCAATAACGATTTGTTGATTGAAGCGCAAAATTCGGGCTTTGACGTTTTCGCACAAAACGTGAACATCTTCGCCGGAAAAAAGCAATTATTAAAAGGGATTGATTTCGAACTCCCCGCTGGCGAGATTCTTGCGATTATCGGGCGTTCCGGGCAAGGCAAGTCTTCGCTTCTGAAGATGATTCAAGGCATCAACAGTTGCGACAAGCAAAGCATTGTACGCATCGGCGGTGTCGATTACCGCAAAAACGAGATTCGCAGGCGCATTGCCATATTGCCGCAAGACCCGCCGCTCCGCCCGGAGCTGACCGTCGAAGAAACCATTCTCGACGGTGCGCGTTCGTCGATGGACATTCAGAATTTCAAGCAAGATGCACTTGCGCGACTCGAAAAGTTCTGCGAACTTTTCGGGCTGAGCGGACGCAAGCATAACCTCGTGAAGACGCTCAGCGGCGGCGAAATGCGCCGCGTCGCGCTCGCACGAGAACTCATGGGCAATCCAGGACTCGTGATTCTCGACGAGCCGCTCTCGGGTCTTGACCCGTACAATTCGAGAATCCTATGTACGCACCTCAAACAGCTAGCGTTCCTCGGCCATACAATTATCCTCACGACGCACAGCTACGAAGCATTGCAGATTGCAAATAAAGTTCTCGTACTGCACCAGGGCGAAGAAGCGTTCTTCGGAACCGTTCAGGCGGCCTACACGCACTTCAACACGAACGATCCGCAAGCGCTCCTCACGAGCATCACGCAAAGCAAATCAGCCGAGTGGCGCGCATTTCGAACAGCATCTAAAGCAAGCGAAAGCCCGAACAGCGTCAAAAAGAAAGCATCCAAGTATTACTTTGAACGCACCAGGCTCCCCCGCAATTTCGCCTACACCGTGCGCATCACCGCCAAGCAGTGGTTCCGCGACAAGGGCCGCATTGCAGCGCTTTTTGTGCAGCCCGCGATTATCGGATTTTTGCTCTCGCAGATATTCTCCAACCAAAGTTCGCTCTGGACCGTCGCCTTTGCGATCATCCTTTGTGCGAACTGGTTTGCGCTTTCGCTTTCCATCCGTGAAATCGTGCAGGAGAAAGACATTCTCCGAGACAAGTTCCGCCGGGGCGTATCCGCCATCTCGACGCTTACAGCCAAATGCACTCTCCCCATCATTTTCACGATGATGCAGACAGCCATTGTCTATGCGTTTATCAGTACCCGCATTACCCCCCACCCCCAAATTGCGCTTATCGCCTGCGTTTTCGCCTGCATCGCCATCCCCGCAACCACCGTCGGGCTGTTCACAAGTACACTTTCCAAAAATACGAGCCAGGCAAACGCCTTCTTGCCGCTACTCATCATCCCGCAAGTCGCGCTCGCAGGCGCCCTCGTGCCACTCGATCAAATGCAGCCCATTGGCCGCGCCCTCTCCAGCATCATCTGGTCGCGCTACAATCAAGCTTCACTCCTCAACATTTTGCTGGAACGAAAAGACGACATTTTCAACACGATTTTTGCCATCGCCATCGCACTTAGTTTCTATATTGTTACTGCAATTTTACTACACAAATTAAAGAAGCCAAGATGATACGTCCAGAACAACCGCAAACTTTTCCGTACCCCTTTAACGAAAACTACGAACTATTGGGAACGCTCGGCAAAGGTGGAATGGGCTATGTCTACAAGGCTCTCGATAAAAGGCTAAACCGCGAAGTCGCCTTCAAGATTCTCGACTCGACCTCCGATGAAGAGGCCATCAAGCGTTTCTACCTCGAAGCGCAAGCCATGAAGGAACTCGACCACCAAAACATCGTTCACGTGTTCGACTTTGGCCAGCAGGACAAGCAGCTCTTTATCGCGATGACTTACGTGCAAGGTATTTCGCTTGCCGAAATTTTGCAGAACAAGAGCAAGCTCTCGTTTGAAGCGATCGAAGTCATCATCAAGCAGATTGCACGCGGCCTCCTTTACGCGCACAGCAAGGGCATCGTCCACCGCGACGTGAAGCCCTCGAACATCATGCTCACGCGCGACAACCGCGTCTACATCATGGACTTTGGCATTTCGTACATCCAGGAAATGGAAAAGGAACGCCTCACCCGCACCGGCATGACGATGGGTACGCCCGAATACATGTCGCCCGAACAGTGCCACGGTGACGAAGTCACGCTCCAGTCCGACATTTACAGCATGGGCGTAATCCTTTACGAAATGACTTGCGGACGCTTGCCGTTCGAAGGCAGCCGCCCTGTAGAAATTGCACTCAAGCACGTGCAGGAACCGCCTCCGGCCCCGGAACTTTTCCGTGAAGACATCCCGGACGGACTTTCGGCGCTCATCCTCAAGTGCCTCAAGAAAAAGCTGAACGAGCGCTTCCACGACATGCAGGAATTCTTGGACGAATGCGACCAGGTGTTCCCGCAGCACGACACGCCACATCAGAATTCGAGTATCGGTCGCAAGACCGGCAGCCACCGCAACGTGCCCTCGATTGCAGAAGCCGCCAAGCGATTCGGCAGCAACATGACTCCGCACAAGCTCATGATCGTAGCGTTCTCGGTACTGTTCCCGCTCATCGTGATTTTGCTCATGCTCCTCATGTTCACGCACAAGCCGCAGAACATGCTGCACGAAGTTGAATGGAGCGAGGTCATCGCGAATTACGAAACGAGGGCCATCGAACCTGAAATGTCGAAGGGCTACCCGCTTTCGAACTTGACCGACGGCGACCTGACCACCGCTTGGCTCAACAAGATGCCGCTAAAGCCGCTAAATCCGGTACTCGCCATGTACTTCGACCAGAACACGCTCATCACGAACATCGGTATTGCCATTGGCTACCAGAAGTCCGTCAACGACGCTTTCGGCGACCGCTTCCGCATTTTCAAGAAGCCGCACACGCTCACCATCGAGACGAAGGACGGGTTCAAGCAACGCGTTAAGCTTGAGAATATCAGAGGCATGCAGTACCCGAACATCCAGGCGGTAGAAACGACGGAACTCAGATTCTACCTCGAAGACGTCTACGAAGCCGACAACGACGACTACGCCATCTCCGAGATTAGATTGCTTGGGATGGAAGTGAAGTAACAATTATCGTCACCCTGAACGAAGTGAAGGGTCCAGTAAAGTTTTATACAAGACATAACTGGATGGGGCTAAAGCCCCAACTCTTCGGCTCGGTTATAAAAATGAGCAGGCTCATTTTTGCAACACTCGCCTTCTGAGTTGTCTTCGCTACGCTCAGAATGACGTTACAGTAACAAAGCAAATAAAAAGGGGAGCACATGATTTCTAAAAAATCACAGAACAGGTCTAAGGGAAATTTTATCGAGTCGCAGGCGGTTGCATTCTTGATGCGCGAAGGCTATGAAGTCGTCGCCCGCAATTACGCGTACCACGGCGGAGAACTCGACATTGTCGCCCGCGATAACGGGACTCTCGTATTCGTCGAAGTCAAGTCCGTCTGGAACAACCAGGAAGGGAATCCGGCCGCCCGCGTAAACACCCTCAAGCAAAAGAAAATATGGCAGACCGCCTGCCACTTTCTGGCAACGCAAAATGCAATCGCGCCCAAAGGATTCGACACGCCATGCCGTTTCGACGTGTTGAGCACACGCGCCTACCAGGAACCGCTCCAGTTCGCGCACTACAAAAACGCCTTCGAAG
This sequence comes from Fibrobacter sp. UWB4, assembly GCF_002210345.1. Lineage (NCBI taxonomy): Bacteria > Pseudomonadati > Fibrobacterota > Fibrobacteria > Fibrobacterales > Fibrobacteraceae > Fibrobacter > Fibrobacter sp. UWB4. The sequence continues at coordinate 11,313 of NZ_MWQI01000002.1, forward strand.
CAAACGAAGTCCTCCCAAGGATTTAATGATATAGAATATCCGTCACCCTGAAGTCAGCATCTACGTCATCCTGAATCACACTTCTACGTCATCCTGAACGAAGTGAAGGGTCCAGTAAAGTCTTGAGTTGCGGAACAAGATTTTACTGGATTGGGCTAAAGCCCCAACTCTTCGGGCTTCGCCCTCAGAATGACGTTACAGACTTTTTATATATTTTCTCACCAAAAAGTGCAAAATACAGATAAAGAATAATATGCGACTCGAAGTACATCCAGAAAATCCGCAAGCGCGCATTGTCAAGCAGGCCGCCGAGATCCTCGAAAAAGACGGACTCGTCCTCTATCCTACTGAATCCGGCTACGCCATCGGCTGCAACGCCGAATCTTCCAAGGCCATCCACAAGCTTTACGCCCTCAAGAAGCCCATGAAAAAATTCTTCATGGCGCTCATCGTCCCGGACATTCGCTTTGCCTCTGGTTACGCCCACGTGAGCAACTTTGCATTCAACATCATCAAGCAGCGCGTCCCTGGCCCGTACACATTCATTCTCCCAGCCGACCCGCACATCGCGCGCAAGCTCGACGTCAAGCGCCCTGAAATCGGCATCCGCATCCCGACGCACCCGTTCTTCAAGGAACTCTTCCAGCACTTTGATAAGCCCATCTTGAGCACAGCCGCCAAGCTCAGCGACGACGACATCTACGAGACCGACGAACTCTGGAAAGTGTTCCAGCATTCCGTAGACATGATGGTGGACTGCGGCAACATCGAAATCAACCCGACAAACGTCGTGAGCCTCGTCGGCGACAGCGTGGAAGTCATCCGCGGAGAACTGACTTAAAAATACTCGCAAGGGAGATGCCCGCTCGGAGGCGGGCATGACAAAAGTAACGGGTATGCCAATATTGGCGGGCATGACAAAATTAGAAAAGGACCGCACGATGCGGCCCTTTTGCTATACCCGGTTCGCGAGTCGAACGCGAGTTTAATCCTTAGGAGGGACTCGTTCTATCCATCTGAACTAACCAGGCTCTTTAGCGACCGCGAATATAGAAAAAAAACGGCAATTCATCAAGCAAAAGGGCCAAAACGGCCAACATCCAGATATAATTTCGGGAATCCGCAAGTCCTGGGAGCCATTCCAGAGTTCGAACTTTAGATGGCGGTAAGGCGTCAAGACGGGCGCTGCATTCACAACAAACTTCGCCGAATATAACTTATTTTAGCGACAATACAGTATTGAAAAAAGTTTTTTACAACGTCATTGTAAATTTCCAAAACAAACTCTTATCTTTTATTCTCAAAAAAACAGATAACATATACAATATATTTTACACATTTACAAATAAATATAACCGTTTTTTGTTCTCAAAAAATTTATAAAAATTCAATCAAAAGCAATTAAATAACAACAATTTCACACATTCACCACACACAACGTAAACCATTATTTACTCCATTCTGTATAACAGCTTGTTATTTTGTATCATATAACAGCTTTTCATAACAATAAAAACTGTTTTGAATTTTATCTTACACAGGAGAAAAATAATGGATAAAGAAAAAATCTCAATCGGATGCCCAGACCCATTCAGTGTTGCGGAATTGATTGAAGGTAAAAAAATCGATTGGTCTAAGAAAAAAGACGAAATCGACGCATTGGCCGAAATTTTTGGCGTCACGAAAGAAGCATTTTTAAAAGATTCATTTACTCTTTTAAATCCGTTCGTAAAAATTAATTCGAAAGGCGAACTCACCGCAATCTCAGAAAGCGAAGCTACAACACGCCTTGAAACATTCCTGAAAAACAACGCAAGACCGCAAAAGGCTTTGGCAAAGACAGCCACCACAAAGGCTCTCACGCCAGCGCAAAAGCGCAAAAACGTCATCAGCGTCCTGCTTAACAAACAGGTGACGGAAAAAAAATTAGCACAAGAAATAAAAGCAAACAGAATTGTAGTTGCGAACAGTAACAATTCCGTCTACCTGCCAGAAGGAATGACATGGAAAGACAAAGGCTACTTCTTCAACGAGACCGCCCACTGGTACGACATTTGCCAAAACAGCATTGGCGACTGCTACTTCCTCGCAGCACTCTGTTCCGTTGTTTACGCAAACCCGTTCTGGATTAAAAACAACGTCGCCCTAAGGTACAAAAACGGAATCCAAGACGACACCCCGTGGCACGCAATCGACTTTTACGTTCCTAAGACCGGCTCCTACAAATCAAATCAAGCATGGTCTGCCAAAAAAGGAACCGTACAAACCGTCGTCGTTTCTGAAGAACTTCTCGTCAACGAAAACACTGAAAAAAACTACGGTGTCTGCGGACCTAAGGAAAAATCGGGAGACCCCATAAAAAACGTTCCCAAATCAGAAATGGATTCTTGCTGGCCCGCCGTTTACGAAAAAGCCTACGCCAAGTTCCTCGAGAAATGCACATCGGACTATCCCGACTTGAAAGGCAAAATCAACGGTGGCAATGGCGGCGGAGCACTTAAGGAAATACTCCACACTGAAAACGTTGTTACAAAATCTCTGGGCAGCCTGACCGTCAATCAAATCTGGGATATCGGCCTTAAAGCCCACAGCAACCCGACATGCGTTTCCATCCACAGCTACTGGGATGAGAAAAAAAAGGTCTACTATTCCAAAGCCGGAACTAAACAAGAGTACATGGATATGGGCCTCTACATCGGCCACGTCTATTCATTCCTGGACGTCATCATGATGAAAGACTCCAAGAAATACGTCGTTCTCCGCAACCCGCACGGCCGTAACCTCGCCGCCATCAAAAACAACCCGGCGGTCTATCACGACAGCTGGACATATAACTATGGCGCCAATCCGACAAACACCTACCGCGGCGTAAGCAGCATCTACAGGTTCGTCGATGGCAACAACGAGCCGCAAAAATCACGTGGAACATTCCTGATGGAAATCAATGAGTTCAAGCGCGTCTTCGAAGACGTGTATTACTACGACGGTCCCGCAATAGACGAAGGCCTGACCTCGCTCATCCCATGATAACCATCAACCACACAAAGATTTATACAGGAGATTTACAATGGAAGAAAAATTAAACGCAATTGGATGCCCGGACCCGTTCAGTATCGCCGAATTTATCGAAGGAACAAAAATCGACTGGTCTAAGCAGAAAGACGAAATCGAAACGCTCGCGGAATGCCTCGGCGTTACAAAAGCAGGCTACCTGAACAACATAAACGCGATTCTTCGCCCATTCGCCGAAGAAGACTCCAAAGGCACAATCAAGATTCTTTCGAAGGATGTCGCACAGAAGCGCCTCGAAACGCTCATGACAAAGATTGCAAGACCGCAGAACAGCACAAAGATCCTGAAATCGGCAAGCAGCCTCACATTCCAGCAGAAGCGTAAAAACGTCGTCAGTATCTTGATGAACGTTCAGGAATCCCAAAAGGTCATCAACCAGAAAATCAAGAGCGGCGAAATCACAGCAACAACTGACGCCGTCTATCAGCCCAAAGGCATGTCCTGGAAAGACAAAGGCTACTACTTCAACGAAACCGTACACTGGTACGACATTTGCCAAAACAGCATTGCGGACTGCTACTACCTCGCCGCACTCTGCTCCGTCGCCTTCGTCAACCCGTTCCTGATCAAGAACGTCACCGGCTTAAGATTCAAATACAGCGAAGGCATCCAGGATGAAACTCCGTGGCATGCCATCGAGTACTACGTGCCTAACGGCACTTACGAATCTTCAAATGCATGGAGCCATGCAAAGAAGACAACGCAGACCATCGTCGTTTCCGAAGAAGTCCTTGTCAACGCAAGCGGCTACAACTACGGCGCATCCGGGCCAAAGGAAAAACTGGAGGGCCTCGTGAAAGGGGACAAATCCAAGCTGGATTCCTGCTGGCCGGCCGTTTACGAAAAGGCGTATGCCAAGTTCCTCGAAAGATGTACTTCGGACTACCCCAACATGGACGGGCTGATCCATTACGGAAACGCAGAAGACTCCCTCAAGGTGATTCTCCACACAGAAGACGTCGAGACAAAATATTTGTCAAACCTCACCACGTCGCAGATCTGGAGCCTCGCCGGAGACGCAGATACGAAACCTTCATGCGCATCCATCAGCGCCCCCAAAGTAGGGACCGAAGCAGACTATACAAACATGGGCCTATACACCTACCATGTATATTCGCTCCTGGGCCGCACAACAATAAACAACAAGCAATACGTCATTCTCCGCAACCCGCATGGACGTAACCCGATCAAGCTCAAGAACAACGCCCACGTTTACCAAAGCAGCTGGAGCGTCGCAAATACGGTTAGCGCAAACAACACGTACAGAGGGACAAAGGACATCTACAGGTTCGTCGATGGCAACAACAACCCTCAAAAGTCACGGGGCACGTTCCTAATGGAAATTGCAGAATTCAAGCGAGTCTTCACGGCTATCGAGCGCTACAACGGGGCCACAATATCAAACGGTTCAACAAGCTTGACCCCGTCCATTTCAATCATACCAATCCCGGGACCTATTAGCCCAATAGATCCGATCCAAATCCCCAAGCCGATCCCGGAACCGCTTAACCCAATAAAGCCGATCCCGAGAAAATAATTGTCTTGTAGCCATAAGCAGGTCCCGGTTCGCCGGGGCCTTTTTTTTACTTTGCAGGATTTTCTTCGGACGAAAGCTTCGTCCTTGCGTCGTACAGGCTCTTGGAAATATGCGTAAACGCCTCGACGACAACAGGGTCGAAGTGGCTCCCCGCCCCTTCCATAATAATCGCCATCGCCTTTTCGTAGCTGAAGCCTTTCTTGTAAACTCGTTCGGCAATGAGCGCATCGAATACATCCGCCACAGCCATGATTCTTGCAGACAAAGGAATTTCTTCGCCCTTGAGACGGTTCGGGTATCCAGAGCCGTCCCACTTTTCATGGTGGTAGCAAGCCATTTCAATAGATTCATTCAGGTAGTCGGCATCAAAAGCGCCCTTCGCATCATCAACGATTTTCTGGAGGATCTTGCCGCCTTCGGTCGTGTGGTTCTTCATGATGGCAAATTCTTCATCCGTAAGCTTTCCGTTCTTATTCAAAATCAAGTCGGACACCGCAATTTTTCCGATATCATGGAGCGGAGCGGCCTGCTTGAGCTTGTGGATATAGGCATCCGTCAAGATTCCCCTGAACTTCCCCTCGGACTGGAGTTCCTTCGCAATGGCCTCGACATACTGAGCCGTCTTCTTGATATGGTCACCCGTGCATTTATCGCGCGCTTCAACCATCTCGGCAAATTCCATGATAATGACTTCCTGCATGCGCTGGATGCGCAGGTTCTGGTCATGCACCTTCTGGATAAAGTTGAACGTGTCATCCGTCATCGCATTGAAGTAGTCGTAAAGCTGCCCAATTTCATCTTTGGACTTGATCCCGAGACTTGCGACATCGTTCACGGAATTCCGCATACGGGAAAGGTCCAGATCAAAGCCCATGTCCAAAGCATAGTTCGCGCGCATCGTCGCCCCAGCAATCTTCTGCGCTGCATAGGACATCTTGTTCACAGGAATCACGATCCCGCGCTTCATCAGCTCGAAAACAATCATCATGATGATAATCGAAAGCCCGAAGAAAAGCGACAGGAGCTTGATAAAGAACATCGCCTCGTCGCGGACAATAGATTCCATGGAAACATCTGCCGCCACATAGGCAACCGTTTTCCCGGCGGCGTTCCGAAGGGGCTTGTAAACCGTCAAGAGCCAGCCAAACTGGTCATCCGAAATAATCGGCTCAATCTCTTCGCCATTCAAAAGCTTTGGCAGATAAGGCAAAAACGACGGATCAAATTCAAGTACGGAACCAGGCTCGCCCCCCGCCTCGCCATCTACGTCCAAGTCAAAAACGACATGGCAGCCGTCTTCCATGATCTTGTAGACATAGAGGTATTTTGTATGCGGAAAACTTTTCCGGATCTGTTCAAGAATCCTCTTTATTCGGTCATAACCATCAGCTTCATGGCCACGCACAATATACTCATCCACCCTTTCTGCATCGATCGCGATCAACGCCGATTCCGTCACACCACGCGCAGTACTTATATAATTGTTGATCGAATTGTCGCGATACAGGAACAGCCCGATTATGCCGGCAAGTCCGCCCAGAAGCACCTCGGCGACAATCACCATCAGGACAACCTTGTTCAGAAGGGAATTGCTGAACGAAGCCTTTTCCGCAGAATTGCCCCGGGCAAAATTAACTTCGCTCAAATATTCCTTGACATGATTTGGAATAAAGTGGTAGATGAGCGCCGACAGCAGAACAATCACGCTTTTGTCAAAAACATCAATGACGACATCGGCACAGAGCTGCGAAGTGAAACGGTCCCAGTGCATCAAGTCATGGAACGCAATCGCAAACGGCGCCGAAATCCCTTCGCCAAAATTAAAGCCGTATAGCGCATAAGTGAAAATCGACCCAATGCCACCGCCGATCATCGCAAATATCAGAATGAGAACCAGCAGCTTCCAGATGCTCTTGAAAAAGCCGCGACGGAAAAGGAACGTCGCGACAACCGCAATAAAAATGCTCAAGACGCCATAATACATGGCAACAGGCTCGGCGATCCCGTTAATGGCGTTCACGCCAAAGCCGACAATCACGGCAGGCAAATACCCACCCAGCATGGCGGTAAGCACCGTCCCCAGACAATCCAGAAAAAGCGGTATACCAAAGAAAATTGCAAGCTTTGCGGGGACCACGTTCAAGAGCAAGCCTAAAACAATCAGCAGCAGGGCCTTTCTAGAACGCCACAGAAAGCCCCTCACGACCTTCAGAATCCATTTTAGGCTAGACACGACTTCCAAAGCATACTTTCTCATACCCAAATTCTTCCTTTTTGCTTATTTAAAATACATAAAAATAAGACAAAAAGAAAGCCCAGTTTTAAAGAACCAGGCTCAAAAATTAACGGTATTCGAATTTCGCTTCAAATAAATGCTTGCAGTTATTACTGTCGTTGCCCCAGTGGTCCGATGAACCCGCAAAAACCTGGATACCCAAGTCGGCAGCCCCCGCAACAAGGCGGCTCATGCCGGCAATCCTCCAAATACAGCGGAGAATATCGTCGCACTCCTCGCGGCTCAGCTTGCAGCCATCCGTCTGGCCCGCAAGCATATACAAGCCGTCATGGATGAACGGAGCCGCGTTGTAAACATCGTCGCCCTTCTTGATGTCCGGGACAAAGCGCTTCGCAAACGCCGGCGCCGAAGCGCCATCCGACATGAACCCTCTCCTGAAACGGAAAGTCAACATGAAATCGCGGAACTTTTTATCGGCCTTTGTATAGCGAGAACCCTTGACATACACGTAACGGTCCAGCTTGAAAAAATACATCTTGCCGTTGCCGTCAAACACAAGCGGGAAATCAATCTCGATGGACTCCACCGTTATGGAATTTCTGTCCTGCTGAAAATTCTTGCGACTCGTCATCTTGTCGATGAGCATCTTTAATGTTGCCATAGACTCCTTCTTCGCGCAATGTTATTGTTACACACAGGGTAAAAGATATAAAATATATTCAGCATGCAGGGCCATTTTACCCGTGCATTTGGGGATTTACAACGTTGTGCACATTTTCAAGGTAATTCTTCAGCGGAACCATTTTATCGCTGAACACTTGAAGATTTTCGTCAAACGGATAATCGTTCACCACGGTCATGGTGGTTATATCACCGTTTTCGCAGACGTAATCCAAAATCTGGTTCAAAAATTCCAGCTGGTCCGAATTGAGCACATTTCCATCGAGGAACTGGTTGAATCGTTGCAAAGCGATTTCGCGGTCCACGCCAATCAGCGAACGAATCAAAATTGCGACGTTTTCGCCACAGTTTTTGTCCGCAACTAGCTTTTCATAATCCGACTTGTCGCCCAAATCTTCCCAAAGAATACGTTCAAGCTCCAAGATATCGTCAATTGAAAGTTGTTCTAAGCGGTAAATCTTTTCGAGTACAGGCGAATGCCTGTTTTCAAGCAGGTAATCCATGACTTTTTTACGGTACGACACCTGCATATCAACGCCCGTAGTTTCGCCGCCATCCGTCATGACATCTTCGATATCAATCGTAAACGTCTTGCCCTTGTTGCCGACCAAGAACTTGACAAGGTCCCGCAAGTCTTCACGCACTTTTTCGAGCCAGCCTAGCGAGCAGTTTTCCCACGCTGCTGGGTTCAGAACCTCGTTCAAGGTTTTCGTTTTTGCGGCTACTTGCGGAATCGAGCCCATAGACTTTAGCTTATCCGCAATATTCTGCACGTTCACGATAGCCCGGCTAGAATCAAATTCCTTGCATACCATTCCAAGTTCAATCGCCAGAATCAGCACATCGAACTTTTTCGCATTTTCGTCCAAGGTATTGCCCGGCAACAGCTTTGCAATCGTATTTTTCAAAGTCAAAACATCGACATCCGAAATATACACCCAAGCTTCGTCAGCCTTAAAATGGCTTACCGCTTCCCAATTCGCACGCACAGAAATATGGCTATCCGAAAGCGCCAGCACTTGCGACTTCATTGTCGCCTTAAGGTCGTCATGCAAGCGCTTTGCGAATTCATCTTCTTGATACTGCTGATGTTGCAAATAAAACGCCACTTCGGCACGCAAGCCAAACAGCCGCTCCGTAAGCGACATCGACTGACTCACCTTGCCACCATCAGGATTCTGCTCAAAAAAGTCAAAATTGCCACACCAGTCAAAGATGTAAAATACTTCCTTGTCCTTCCCTGCGCCAAAGATTTCCTTCGAAAGACGCGTACCGCGCCCCACCATCTGCATAAACTTGATTTTAGACTTGACCGGCTTAAAAAACACCAAGTTCAACACATCAGGAACGTCAATTCCCGTATCGAGCATATCCACCGAAACAGCAATTTGCGGGTCATTATCGCGAATTTCGAACTTTTCAATCAAGCTCTTGGCATAAGTCACATAATTATCGATAAGCGCACAAAAATCCGGACCGAATTCCGGATAAAGTGCATTAAAACGATTTACAATTAATTCTGCATGCTTGTGGTTGTAGGCAAAAATAATCGTCTTGCCTATGCGTTCACCGCTTTGCACCTTGAGCCCGTTTTCCATCAAGTTCTGAAGCACTTTATCAACGGTATCTTCGTTGTAGATGTACTTGAACATTTCATTGCTCAAGATATCGCGCCCTCGCCCACTCACCGGCGAATTGAGCGAATTCAAAGTGTCTTCGTAATCCCAGACTTTTTCAAGTTGCTCGCGTTCCTGTTCAGAAAGTTCACTATAACGAATGCCTTCGTTCAAAATTTTCGAACCGCGTTTGAACCCGCGATATTTGACAAGATATCCATCAGCAACAGCCTCGTCTAATTCGTAGGCGTAATTAGGTTCGCCATTATCCATTTCAAAGATGTCATAAGTACTCTTGTCAACCTCGTCCCTGGGCGTTGCGGTAAGCCCAATCAGCATGGAATCGAAGTAGTTGAATATGGCGGCGAATTTTCCGAAAATACTGCGGTGCGCTTCGTCAATGATAATAAGGTCGAAATGGCCGACCGAGAAAGTCTTTTCTTCGGTATCGATATAGCCAATCATCGTCTGATAGGTGCTGAACACAATTCGCGCATTCATATCGATATCGCCATCTTCGTTCAAAACAGCGGTAGTCTCGTTTGGCAGCAGCTTTACAAAGTTCTTGTGCGCCTGCGAAACAAGCGAAGTTCTATCGGCAAGGAACAACACGTTCTTTACCCAGTCATTGCGCTTTAGCACATCGACAAGCGATATAGCGACACGAGTTTTGCCCGTGCCGGTCGCCATAACCAAGAGCCCTTTGCGGTGCATTTTGTTGTAATGTTCGCAAACACTCTGGATGGCCTGTTTTTGATAGTAACGATCCGTGATTTTCGGATTCACGCTTAGGTCAGAAATATTCTTGCGTCCACGCTTTTGAATCAAGCGTTCCAAGTCTTCGCGGGTATGGAACGCATACAGCTTACGCGGAGGATACCCTAGCCCGTCAATGATGTTCGTCTCGAAGCCATTGGTGTAGTAAATGACAGGACGGCGGCCATAGCGTTTTTCTAGACAATCAGCATAAAGTTCAGCTTGGTGTTTGCCCTTAAGCGGAGAAACCGAAGTCTTTTTTGCCTCAACGACAGCAAGCGGTAACCCATTTGCGCCAAACAGCACATAGTCTGCATAACCGACACCTTGAGCGTTTGGCATTCCCTGAACTTCGATTTCGATGCAAGCCTTAGAAGGTTCGATACAGCCTTCGCGTTCTAGAACGGTCCAACCAGCTTCACGCAGCATCAAGTCGATAAACGCCTTGCGCGTTTCGGCTTCGGACATTTGGCTCGGAATTTCGCGTACGGGTTCCGCACTTTCAAGCGATTTTGCATCGGCCTTGGCAGCAAACTCGTCGGATTCGTTCACGACGATTTTAGCGTCAGTCACAACGGGTGCAAACTTGCTGTCTGGAATTAAAGCTTTATCGAACGGGGCTACATTTTCCACCACTTTAAGCTTTAGAAGAACCGCAGCGACAACATTGTAGAGGTTCAACAAGCAGAAAAACGATTCCCGTTTGCCCACATGGTCGTTGTGCGCAGCAGCATTCCCCACCTTGCGCACATAATGCACCGCCATCATCACGCGGTCATCGCCGATAAAATCGCGAAACGGTTCGCCATCGACAAGTTCAAATAGCGAAGCTCTTTCAGGGACCAGAACGCCCTTCATAGCATAAAGCGACTTGACTACATACTCCAAGGCACACCTTGCGCTAATCGCCGAAAGCTCCGGGTTGTTCACCTGGTTATCTTCGGCGGCGGCACACAGACTATGCAACCGAAGCATGCCACATTGCTGTAAGTAGTCAAAGTTCTTCATAGGCTTACTTTTCGTTTATGACCCAGTGACCGGTTTTCGAAGGTCCGTCCCAAGAAATATTCAATTTTTTCAATTCCCTTTTTACCGTTTCCCTTGATACAGAGAGCATTTGACAAAGGGACGCAATAGAAACGGATTGATTTTCTTTGATGGCCGCAACAATGTTTTTTTGACGTGAGTTTTGAGGCTCATTTTGAAGCTCATATTGAGGCTCATATTGAGGCTCATGTAAATTTGACCCTAGAGTATTATCCAGCGATACGGTGATCCTGAACACGTCATCTTCCACGAAAGTCGGGTCGGCACCGCCATAAGGCTTGGAATAAAGGAACAATTTACGGACGCCGGAGCCGAGTTGATCCGCATAGCCGATATTCCTGAAAAATCCCGCGATGGTCGGGTTCTTGGGCTTTGGTTCAAGATTTTCGGGATTCAGTTCCATAGTCACTTGTAAAGATAAATTCTTTTACCTCGAATAGCAATACAGCTCCCTTGGATTCTATCGCTACACTGCGTTTCGCTCCAGAATGACTCCTTACTGTCACCCGAAATATTTGTCCATGGTGTAGTCAAGCAACTTTTGCGTGTCGGCGATGGAAGCGCGGATGGTTTCTTTCTGCTTTTCGATGGACTGGATTTTTTCGGCAAAGGATTGCTGGAGAGCGAGGGGCGGGACTTGGACCTTTATATTTTTCAACTTAGTAACATTAATTCCTGGCATTATTGCACCAGAACTCACAAGTTGAATTTGATGTTTGATACTATCACTCAGATGAAGTTGATACATCATAAAGATTGAATTCGCTTTATCATAGTCCAATCTCAACCTCAGCACATCAGAATGAATAATTCCATTCTCAAAAGAATCTGGGAAAACCGAACATTGCCCCACATTTCCCTTGCGCGACATAACAATATCACCAGCTACAACAGAATAATCTTTTAGCGCTACAGCTTTTTCTTGAGAAACATAATCCGAAGGAGGTATAATAAAATGGGAATTAATTTGCGGTATTCCCCATACCGCAACACCTTCTTTTTGGTATTCCGACTTAAACAGTTGTGTTCCAAACGGACCGCATTTAATATCATCTTTTGATACGCACAAATCAATCAGAGTACATTCATCACAAGAAAGGTCGCCGAACATATCGTAAAAGATGGCTTGAGCGAGGTTATCGAGTTCCTTGAGCTGCGCGTTCTGCTTGTCGATAATCCCCGTCAGCAAATCCAGCTCCGCAACAATACGGGATTGCTCCGAAAGTGGCGGGACGGGGACATCTTTTTCTCTTAATAGCTTATAATGACGCGAGTAACCTAAAGACGGAATATCCGCACTTTTCACAAAATAATACAGAAATTTCGGATTAAGAAAATCCTTGGGAGATAGAATCTTAACGCCGTCAGCACCAACAACAAAATCAAAATCGATATACTTAACAGCTCTAGAATGGTCTCCAAAAACAACTACTGGATGTAACAAACGAACTACATCAGACTCATTGTTCCAATAGCCGCTTATATAATCCGCTTCTTGAGAAACAATTGGAAACTCACCTTCCGACAAAAAGTCTTTCGTCTGTAATTTTGACGCCACAGCGACCTTTTCTAGACATTCTTCAATATTTTTATATTCCCAATTTTGCTTCATCATATATTCTCTAGCGCCCTTTGCAAAGCCATTTTAGCAATAGTTTCTTCCTGTGGGTAAATAGAATTCTTCGTTATACCCTTTTCTTCCAATATCTTTTTTATATAAGGCGCTAAAGATTTGTGAATATCCACACACGAGAGATCTTCTTCCAAAGGATTTATCCCGTCACTATAAAAAAGGAATCGTCCATTTTGAGCAACAATATTCAAATTAGCAAAACTCGATCTATTCTGTTGATTACAATTAATTTGCTGAGATTGAAAAACAATTGACTTTGCCGCAGCATTCATTGTTGAAAAACTGAAAAAATCGCGTAAATCATCATCTGAAAGTTTATTGACGCCCTTGGTTGTAGGATATTCTTTTGCATACAGCGAAAAATAGTTGTCTATACCCGTATTCCCCATTTTTCCAAAAGAACACCCATCCTGCATAAAATAAAGAGCTTTTTCAACATCTGCGGAAAAATCAATTAAAGGAGAGACGCCAGAATAATGCTGTAAAAAACTCAAATAAAGAAGATCATGATCCACAACATTCAACAATCGAAAATACTTTTTCAATAATCCGCCGTTAAACTCCTTTACTTGATCCAATTCATCTTGAATAAAATCCTCAATTTTTTTCCCAGATTTATTCAAATCATTTGTAATATACAATCTCTGTGCAGATGTATAAATTTTGTACTTAGCTTCATTTACACCACGAAAAAGTATATTTTCTCTAGGAACCGTATTAAGCCATCTGTCAAATTTTTCAACAGAATCTATCACTAAATAGCCACAAGGCTTAAAAGCTATTTGCTTCTCTTCTAAACTTTTATATACTTCCAGTTCCATTCAAAATCCAATTACAGATACTTTTCCTTGAACTCTTCCATAGCCGCGTTGATTTCGTCTTGAAGTTTCGCGATGCGCTTGAACACTGTCTTGGGTTTTTCGTACTCGACTTTGACTTTTTCGACTTCCTTGTACTTGTTGATGCTGAGGTCATAATCGTTCGCGACGATTTCTTCTACCGGCACAAAGAACGACTGCTCCTTGCGGGTGCGGTTTTCTTCGGCAGCGAGGTTCTTCCAGCGCGCGACAATGTCGGGAATGTCGTTCTCCTTGCATTCGGTGCGCTTCTGGTCCAGCGTGTAGCCGTCGGCCTTCATGTCGTAGAACCACACCTTGTCCGTACCGCCCGCATTTGTTTTTGTAAAAATCATGATTGCGGTCGAAACGCCGCTATAGGGCTGGAACACGCCGCTCGGCATGCTGATGACCGCCTGCAAACGCTGGTGTTCAATCAGTTCCTTGCGAATGGACTTGTGCCCCGTACTATTGCCGAAGAGCACACCGTCGGGAACAATGGACGCGCAGCGACCGCCCACCTGCAACATACGCACAAACAAAGCGAGGAACAAAAGTTCGGTTTTCTTGGTCTTGGTAATCGCAAGCACCGTCTTGTTGACAGCCTCGTAATCCAAGCTCCCCGCAAACGGCGGATTCGCCAAGCAAAGCGAATATTCATTTTCGTCGGTGTTGTCGGTGCTGAGGCTGTCGCGGTAAGCAATGTCCGGATTGTCCGCACCGTGCAACATTAGGTTCATTGCGCCGATACGCAACATTGTCTGGTCGGTATCGAACCCGTGGAACATCTTATTGCGGTAATGCTCCAAATTCTCTTTCTTGAGCAACGCCTTCTTGTTGTGTTCCTGCACGAACTTCGCCGCCTCAACGATGAAGCCAGCCGAACCCATCGCCGGGTCGCAAATCGTATCGTCTAGCTTCGGCTCCATCATCTCAACCATCATGCGGATGATGTGGCGCGGCGTACGGAACTGCCCATTGGTGCCGCTCGCCGCCATCTTGCTCAAGATGTATTCGTAAACATCGCCCATCGTATCGCGGTTGTTCATGTCGAGCCCGTCGATACCATCCACAATCTTCGAAAGCGTGCGAGCATTCGGAATCAGGAACGTAGAACTTTCCATAAAACGGCTGTAGGCGCTCTCCTTGCCGTCGTTCAGAGTCTTGATGAACGTGAACACGTCGCGCGAAACCGTGACGAACATCGTCTCGGCATCCTTGTTCTTGAACACATGCCAACGCAGAGATTCGTACGGAACATCCCTTTCGGTATCGGGATTCTTCCACTTGCCCGCCTTGAAAACCGGGTCCTTGAGCGGAACCCCCATGATGTTCGCATTCGCCTCTTTCGCGCTCTGGCTATCGTCCAACATCTTCATAAAGAACAGGTAAGTCATCTGTTCCAGAATCGTGATGGAATTGGTGATACCACCCGTCCAAAAGCTATCCCAAATAGAGTCGATGCGGTTCTTGATTTCGCCAGTAATCATGTAGGGGTCCTAAAGTTCAACAGTACTCGGTGCAATGTAGAAATATGGGGAGGGGGGGGAAGCGCCCAAAGGAAATCTATCGAACATAAATCGTTCCATATTATACTTCATTTTCGTTCAAGCTAAGCTTTGAATTTCAAGAATTTCTGATTCGAAGAATTTCATATATTTTACAGATTCGTTATAATAATTTGTTACATTCACCCATTCTTTGGAATAAAATATCTCTTTGCGTTTTTCCATTGACAACACACCTATTTAAGCCGAAGCATTTTCCATATTACCATTCAACCTTTGGGGGTTATAATAAGATCGATATTTACCATCAACAACTTGATTAGTAGTTTCCCAATCCTCTGGTTTTGTTAAAAAAAAATTGCCCGTCAGCGATCTCCGCCATTTTTTAACACATTTTTTTTCAATTCTTTCGTTTGAATCATTTATAGCATATCTTCTTCAGAAACTGCAGCAACACGCCAACCACCACAGTTGTTAAAAGAGTAACTATCAACAGCCGGATTTTACCATTCAACCTTTTTGGGTTATAATATGATCGATATTTACCATCAACAACTTGATTAGTAGTCTCCCATTCCTCTGGTTTTGTTTCAAACAATTGCCCGTCAGCAATCTCCGCTAAATTTTTAAACACATTTTTTTCCAATTCTTTCGCTTGAATCTTGTCTAGTATAGATTGACCAGAAACTACAGCAACACGCCGATCACCAAAATTTTTAAAAGAATAACTATCAATAGCCGTTCCCTTATGGTCATCACTAAGTCTATCAACATTTTCGCTGGATAATTCATTCCCACTTACAGATTCATAAACTTTCCATGATAAAAAAATATTTCCCGGCATCCAAAGCAATGCTTTTTGTACACAATCCTCCAAAAATAAATTATAGCTTTTATCTTTCGCCAAACATTTCAACCTTACTAATTCGTCCAAAGATTCTACTCCAGGATTATTTTTAAAATATGTTTTCAAAGCTTTTTCAAACCATTTTACAGCTGCAGGATACCATTCTTTACCCGAATCCCATTCTTCATACATCAAACAGACATAATCTCTTAAACTTTCATAAGGAATTACATGATCACGACCTATTTGAACCGAACGGCCTTCATTATCGCGAATACGATCTTCACCAACACCCTTAGCTGGATTGGACAATCTTCCAAGGCTTTTAAAATATTTTGCAGCCTTTTTCATATCCATACGGTCTTCTGAATAAATTATACAATTAACAGAATCTGTGTCACTATAAAATTTTTGCAATTTTTTTAGTTCTTGTAAAAACTCATCTGGTCGCCCATATGGACACAGTCTATACAATTCATTATAATCAGTCTCAATCTTCTTAAATTTTTCTTTAAACTCAGCAAGGGAAATATTCCTTTTTTCTGTAAAGTCTTTAATTTGCTGATCGTTTTCTGTTATATTAGGATTATTCAATTCAAGAAAAATTATATTCAAATAAAGATCTTGCACAGTTATTCTTATTTTCATCAAAGCATCAATTGAATCGCGATGTTTTTCTTTAAAAGCAGTTAATTTTTCTTCATATGATTGAGCTTTACTTGCACTAGTTATAGCATCACACTCTTGTTTTTCCGTTAACTCAGTCTTATCAGTTCCTTGGCGCTCAATTTCCTTCTGTTCCGCATTATTCGTCTTTTGGTCAACATAATTCTCAGGCTCCGATCCAAAAAGACCACAGACATCATAATATAAATCTTCTGACGATGAAGAATGATTAGAAGAATTCGTTTCTTGCGATTCTCCAGCAGCCCCACCCCCACCACAACACTGAACAGACCTTTTAAATATATTCACATGTTTAAAAGAAGATGGTTTATCCGCGACCTTACACTGCACAGCCTTCTCCCCCATCACATCGGCTTCGTGCTCTAGCGCTGCGTTGTCATTTACAGCCATGCCGTTGATGTTTGTTGTGGGTGACACACGTCCAGCCATTTGCTGGGCAACGTGCCAAGCTTCGTGCGGGAGGTACTTTTCCTGCCCTGGGGCTACATGAATGTCGGTACCCTGGGTGTAAGCAAGAGCCTGAACAGTAGCTGGTTTAGAGCTGTTGTAATGCACACGCACATTGTCCATCGAGAATCCAGAAAGGCTCTCGATTCCCGCCTTTAAATTATCAGGCATCCCCGTATTATTCGGTCGCGGAACCTCAGCACGCTGGGTCGCGGCATTCACCATGTCGGCCTTACGCTGGAGGGATTCGCTTTGAGAAGACGAATCAAGGAGTGAGGAAGCTTTGGAGCAAGCAACCTTTTGAATGGTAGAGAACTTTTGCGTATATGAGGAAATCATTTTACACCTTTTTCAAACCAAAATGGAACTCGATAAAAGCATCTGTAGGATCATTGATTATTGAACTTGGCCAACTATACTAGATCGGCTACAGATCTACTCCAATCGCACAACATGCTTTTTTAAGCCCATCAAAATTTTGATCTTGTAAAGTTTCCTTACCATTAGTTTCCTTACCATTCTTTTCATAAAAATCAGCTTTACGAGCTGTATCGTTACCAGGAAAGCACCATGTGTTATTAGCTTGAGAATGATCCGAGGTCATTGTAGTCACATTTCGATCACCAATTTTTACAACTTTTCTAACATCATCATGTATGCAGGGTGTGGATGAAATCTCATCAATGTTTACAGCATCTCCAGCATCATCATGTATGCAGGGCGTGGATGAAATCTCATTTTTCTTACTAAAATCACCAATTTCTTTTTTATACAGCGTTCCGTGACATTTTGACATCTCAAGATCCACAACACAAAAATAGTCAGCGCTTTCATAAGTACATTTATATTTATATTTAGTCCCAGATCCAGAATCTAAAGTCCATTCCCCTTTTTCTAGAACCATTTTTGATTTCTTATTTACTTTAACACCTTTTTTCTGCGTTCCAGAAACCACCATTTGGGGTTTTTCGTCTCTTTTTTTAAAAGTTCCACTATAAGAAGTATAAGTATCTAATTTTTCATTTTTATTTTGGGACAGAGTTAAAGTACAACTTTGTCCATCATGAAACACATCACATAAATAAATATTTGAACCATTTTCTGAATCAATTTTACGTTCATATTTAGACTTTGTATTAGGACGACTCCAGTCTCCATTTAAAACACTTTTACATTTTTCTTTTATTTTTGCATCTGTTATTTTTGCATCTGTTATTTCTGCATCTGTTATTTCTATATTTTGACTATCTCTTTCTGAATAAGACGCCTTATAACCACCCAAAGAAACAACTTTATAACTTTTAGTTTTGTCTATTACTATTTTTCCTCCCATTTCATAAAAACAATCAAAACATGGTATTTTAGTTCCACCAACACGAATAACTCTTAAGAGGTCTTTTTTTATTTTCGACAATGGAGCTAAAGCTTCATCAACATTTTTTTCACCTTTTTGTTCCAATAATAATTTCATTTCATTTTCTCGTTCCTCATCTTTTTTCCAAACGGGTTTTAATCCACTTTCAATTTTCCCATCTTTCTTACATTCTTGATTTAAAGTACTTAATATTCGCATTTCTGCATGGATACGCTTAGCGTCATCTTTCGGACTAGGATTGTTTACAACTTCGCGAGACGGAGAAACGGGCGAAGCGCTCTTAGCGGCATCTTTCGGACTAGGATTGTTTACAACTTTAATTTTCTGTCCTCTAGAAACAGCCCATCTTAACGCAATATAAGCAGCCTCTTTCCCCACATCATCAACAGATTCTGCCTCATCTGCATTTTTCACCTTATCTGCTACACCCGCTCTACTTTTCTCTTTCACACGTTCTTCAAAATTTTCTTTTGTTTTATGTTCTATTTTTTGCCATCCAGCTGATAGGATTTCAAACACTCTCCCTGCAGGCTCATTTAACCACGACGTCGCATCACCCGCCTCAGGCACATCACTATTCACAGATATATACCAAGCACCACCAGTTATCACAACTGAAATATGCGGACCACATTCATGCGCTGCAAATTCTTCTATTTTTTTCGCTATATATGTCAACATTTCTTTTTTATACTGATCAACTTTTTCTGAAAGTTTTTCCCCTCGTTGACCAGGCTTTTCATGCCACGGCGTTCCCTTACTTTCCCACTGCAATGTATTAACCGCAAGCGGACTAGCAGCAAAACTCATTCGTTGCAACGCCATGCAACCATTCTTTTTTTCAACTGCAGAATCAAATTCATTTTCACACTGCACCGCCTTCTCCCCCATCACATCAGCCTCATGCTCTAGTGCAGCATTATCATTGACCGGCATTCCGTTGATGTTTGTTGTAGGAGAAACGCGGCCAGCCATTTGCTGAGCAACATGCCATGCTTCGTGCGGAAGGTGTTTTTCTTGTCCTGGGGCAACATGAATGTCGGTTCCCTGCGTATACGCAAGAGCCTGAACCGTTGCTGGTTTAGAACTATTGTAATGGACACGCACATCATCCATCGAAAAACCGGAAAGGCTTTCGATTCCAGTTTTCAAATTATCAGGCATACCCGTATTGTTCGGTCGAGGCGTTTCCACACGCTGGGCAGTGCCGTTCGCCATATCTGCTTTGCGCTGGAGGGATTCGCTTTGAGAAGACGCGTCAAGAACTGAGGATGCGGAGGTGGCATCCTTCTTTTGCGCGGGGGATTGGCGTTGTGCGTATGTGGTATTCATGTTTTCTCCTTTTTGTAGAGATCCTTCGACTATGGGCGGGAACAATCCATGTATGCCGTTCCCGGAACGGAGTCCGGGAAGACATGCTATGTCAAGACTTCACTGGATCCTTCGGGCGTTCGCCCTCAGGATGACGAGGCTGCGGCAAGATGACGAAGCTGAGGCAGGATGACGAGGCGCTACAGGATGACAAGAGGGAGGTTCCCGCTCGGAGGCGGGAATGACATTTACGCGAATTCTTCCTCTTCGGGGACGGCTTCGCGCTGGATGAACTTGCCTTGGACGGGTTCCTCGTCATCTTCAAAGGTGGCGCGCTGGAGGGCGCTGTTCATCATGTCGGCTTTGCGTTGCAAGCTTGCGCTCTGCATCGAGGAGTCCATGAGGCTTGCGGCGTTGTTGGAGGCCATGCGCTGGATGGCTTCGGATTTTTGTGAGTACGTAGAGGTCATGAGATGTTTCCTTTTTTTGAATGTTAATGGTTTTGCTGGATTGCCGTGAATGGCACACCTTTTATTCTACTCGACGGGTTGGAACGTCCCTTTTTTCACGGGCCTGCAACAGAATAATGGCTACGGCAACCAAGAACAATACGATATTGGGCAACAAGCCCAGCAATCCGTTTATAAAGGTGACGAAGGGGTCGAACAGCATAACGACAGCCATCGTGATAACAGACGGTAGCACGACTATACCGAGCAGCAAAACCAGGCGGGTTCTGAAGAAATCCTCCACGTCATCTGAAACAAAATAGCTCACGAGGACTCCGACCGCAATAAGGAAGGACAAAAGGTTCAGAAGGCGGAAAATCCAGCGGTGCTTACAGGCGAAAGCGGCAATACTCCCCTGTCGTTCATACCGATTTTTCCCGATTCCAAAAAACTGGACTATACACGTGCCGAGATTTCCAGGCGCAAAGCACGCATCCTTGGACTTGACATCCGTGGCATAAGGGCCAACAGCAAAGCCAAAGTAGGTATCATTGTAGAACGGTTCATCGTTTTGCAACTGGTACCACTGTTTATTATCAAACCAAACCATCGGCACAACAGAATGAATCACATCGCGACGGTTCTTGCCGTCCACTTGCTGATCCAGGTCGTTTAAAACAAAGCGCTTACTATGCGACGTGGGTTCTTCGAGAACCACGAACAGATAGTTCTTTAACTCATTCTTGCTGAACTTTTGATAATCTTCAGGGAACACGCCTATGTCTGCAAAATACTTATAGCTGTAAATTCCATTGTTATTCCCGAGACCCATGGAATCCACAAGATCCAAACGATCCATCATGACATTTACAAAGGCATGCGCATTTTCCGCAGAAAGGACCTTGTTCAACTTCCTAAAAAACACCTTGAACTCATTTGTAGCAATGGAATCTTTCGGATAGTTCTTGAAACGCAGAGTCACGCCATCGCCACGGTATTCGAAATCGTCCGCATAGAAACTGAGCGTATTCACAAACCGCTGGAATCCCGAATTTATTTTCTTGTTCACGACCATCTCGATTTCATTGACCAGATTCTCAAAAAATTTTTTAAACGATTCCTTTGAGTCAATGTAGTTCCAGTCGTCTTTTTGGACAATCCAGTCAAATTTCACAAAGTGGCGGTGGACTTCATTGACAAACTCATAATTTTTTTCATCGCTCAGGTATTCCGAGGCAAGCGTTCCAGAAGGCAAGTGAAGTGTTCCTTTATCATCGGCGTATAGCCCATAAAATTCCAGTCTTGTAACGCCTTCAAAATCTATCCATTTGGTGGAATCGCCGACATACCAGTACGGATAAATTCCAAAAATTTCGCTATCGAATTTATCCTTCGAGCTACAGCCACAGGATTTTTTTCCGTTTGTCAGCAAAGGGGCGTCGTTAAAACCATCGACATGTTCCAGCACCGCACTTAACGATGGCAAAACTGAATTACGGTAAAGGGTGTCAAGATAATCAAGCATTCGCGCCCACTGTTTATCGGAACAATTCTTATCCTGGACACCATCTCCGTCAAAAGATTCTCCACACATATTGTTAAAATACACAGCCAAAGCCTTCAAGGCGTAATGGTGGACTAACGACGTATCAGGGAAATCAACCCCTTGCATGTTCTTGAGCACCTGCAAGGCGACATCTGCCGGTTTCGCCAACGAATCCAGCTTGGCTAGAGAATCAACCTTTTCAGGCGAGACTCTATAATAGTTCATAACCGTGCTTTTCGCAGATGAAAGCACCGAAAATGCGAAAACGGCTAGACACGTGATTATGTATTTGATTTTCATAGGATTTTTCCCTCTTTGTGTAATTCCTTTGTCAACGCCTTGATAATGTCATCGTTAGAAATTTTTTTGCGGCAATCTTGCACAGCGCTTATAGCGGCATAACGAGCCACATTTGTGAGCGCGCCCCCCGCAAGTTCATACTTTTGTGCAAATTTATTCAAATCGACGTTACTTTCAAGTATAGCTTTTTTCGAGAAAATGTTAGACCAAAGTCTCATGCGCTCTTCGGGTTCCGGGAGCGGGAAGTAAATGGCGTTCTGGAAACGGCGCGAGAACGCTTCGTCAATGTTAGACTTCAAGTTGCTTGCCAAAATGACAATGCCCGGAAAATCTTCGACACGCTGCAACAGGTACGAGATTTCCTGATTGGCGGCACGGTCGTTCGAGCTGTTCGTCTGCGTACGCGAGCCAAAGAGCGAGTCCGCCTCGTCGAAAAAGAGGATCCAGTTGCGGTGTTCCGCCTGGTCAAAGATGTTCGAGAGATTTTTCTCGGTTTCGCCGATGTACTTCGAAATCACCTGCGACAAGTCCACACGGTAAACATCCATACCGACTTTTGCGCCGATGAGCGTTGCCGTAAGCGTTTTTCCCGTACCCGGCGGGCCGTAAAACAGCGCACGGTAGCCGCGTTTGAGGTTCTTGCGGAGTCCAAAATCGTCAAGCACGGCTTCGCTTTTTTGAATCCATGCCATAAGCTGATTGATATCGTCAAGAGTCTCCTCGGCAAGCACGAGATCTTCCCACTGCAAATTCGTCGTGATGAGCTTTGCCGGAAAATGCATGCTGAAGTCAGGCTTGTTTTTAACGCCGGTCGTAAAGTACTGCAAGTACTCCGAGGATACACGGAGCGCGGCCGAATTTGCAGGTTCACCGGGTTCACCGTATTCAAGCTGTAAAATGCGTTCTACAAAAAGTGTTGACGAGGTGTCAAACAGCGCCATCATCTGTATACGCTTTTCAATATCGTTACCCGCAAGCAAGAAGAGCGCAGTCTCGCACGTGGGCAAGAACCCGGAATGGCTCTTGCTGCGCCACCCGCCAAATTCCGTGTACGGGCGACCCAGAGTGCGGTTATTCAACAAGAACGAATCAAGCGCCTGCGGGCAAAGGTGCGGCAAAAGCGCAAGCGCAATGATCAGGCGCTCGTAAAAGCCCAGTTCAAAATCGGCGACAACTTGCCCATACGGGGTTCCTGCATCAAGTTCCGGCGGCGGGAGCATTTCGACCTGGAGCTTTTTTTCTTCGGAATCGTCGGCCGAAAAATACTGCGAGAAACGCAGGTCAATCACAGACTTGCACCATTCGATTTCATTTGTCAAATCAAGGCTCATTGGCAAATCATCTCCATTTCACATTCAGCATCTTCTTCATCCACGGGTGCTTTATCATGGAATAGCTCCACGGCAACTTATCAATCAAAATATCGTACGTCTTTTTCTCGACCGAGAGCACATCAGCCGCTCCCGTAGTTTCGATTATTCCCGGTCGTACAAAATACGAGCCGCGCAATCCATCGGGCGACATATTCCCTACCGCTTTCCAATTTGCAATTACCGCCTTGAGCAGGGAATCGACAAGTTCCTTCTCGCTATCCGAAAGGCCCGGGAGTTCATCGGCATAATACACAGGCGTCACAGGCAAGCCACAAAGTAAATTCATAACAGCCGCGTTTCCAGGAGGCTCCTTGTAATTGCCAAAAGCGGCGTACTTGAGAACTGCAAGCGATTTTTTCTGAGAAGCCTCCGAGATAAAAGCGCCTTTTTCGGTGCAACAAGTCCGTTCGAAAAGAGGCGGCAAATACGGAGAAATCAGAACCAGGCCAGAATCGGCAACCGCCTCCGCGTTCTTCAGAGGCGCTGGATGATCGCTCTTCTGCGGTTTACTAGAGTTTTTCATCTGCAAGATTTTCTGGTAAACCACACATGCAATTTGCTGCCAGTCCAGATGCGGAAATTCCGCCTGAATTTTCCTCAAGACCATTTCAGAGAAGCCAAGCGAATTAAACATTTCGCAATCATGTTCCGCTTTCCATTTCTCCAAGAAACTGTCTAGCGCCCTCTCGATATTGCTCGATTTTTCCATCGGTAAATATTGGCGATACACGTTCGCAAGCATGCTCGTGACAGGATCACTTTTGGCCTTAAACACAGCAGTATCAAGCTTTGATCGAAGAGAATCCCGTAATCCGCCCAGAATCCGTAAAAAGATGTCCCCTTCACCATCGAGTTTCAAATCAACTGACAAGGAATCCAGTTCCACATCGCCTTCAATGTGAATACCATCCAGAATTTCGTCAATACACTCAATGAACGGCCCGTTGGCAAATCCGTAAAGTTCGCTTTCCGATACAATCGGATGCGCCGGATTTTCAAATTCGATATTCAAGTTCATATCATGAATGACGTTCTGCGATGTACTCATAACCAGTCTCCATTCGAAGCTGTCAAGCCACGCTTAAACCACAGTTCCATTTCTGGCGATACTTTATAATTTTCAGGCTTCCCTTTCGTCCATTCAGAATACAGCTTTGCAAAGCCCTCTTCTTCGTCCAGCGTTTTCCAGAAAAAAATCGGGAGCAGATGCGCCGGGATTTCACTGCTGACAAATTTTTCTATTTCATCCCTAACATTCTTTTCCAATTTTTCCAGATCAGCAAAGAATACAACACGAACTCGGCCGGCACCTTCGATTCCGAACAAGCAATCGGTATAATAAATTTTTAAAGGATCTTCGTTATCGTGTAAAATACCGAGCATAAGTTCCACATGACGCCGCCAAGAAGACCCTACACGGTGGCACAGCAATTCCGGAAGTTCACGCAAATACTGTTTTTTACAACAAATCGAACGGTATTCAGAAACAAGCCCCAATTTAGGGAAACGAACACCATACATAGCAAGCATTTGATTAAACGGGCGTGAATTACATTGTTTACAATCCAAAGAATCCAGATCTATAGAAACATTTTCATCAATTGAATAAATATTTGGGAAATTTTCCAGTATTCTTAAAAATTTTCTCATTCCATCTTCAATCGGATAAAGATAGTCCATGAGCAATTGCGGATTGTTGCCTTCCCTATAAATAGCCGGGAACAGTTCTATTATCGGAGACAGATTGTTCCATTTATGATAATCGCCCTCTGGGAGATGTTCCCAATTCACTGCATTTTTATCATCAACCTTTGGCGAGAAACTTCCTTCCCAATTGATTTCTAGTTCGCAAACAAGATCCCCCATGCAGCGCCATTTTTTCCACAAGCTCCAAAAGCTTTCAACAACAGCGTTTTTTATAAGATCGTTTTTAGGTTCTGCAACACAAATTATTACTTTATACCAACTATTATAATCATCAATGTTAAAAATCACCTTTTCTGGATTTTTATACGAGCCATCTTCTTTTTTATAAACAATTTTTTTCTGAAAAAACAAAGAATAATCATCCTGGGTTACAGTGCATAAACTTTTAATACGAGACGCACAGTACAAGGCCTGATTTTCATAATTTATTTTTCCATCGGGTGAAACAAGATAATCTTCGATATCAAAACTTGACTTGTAACCAACCTCCGTCAGAGCAAATACAATCTGTTCCAGAATGGTAATGCCTGGATCATGGGCGTTATAGTCCGTCCAGATTTTTCCACTCAATTTTTGCACAATCTCTATAGCTTTCTGCCGTAGAGCCGCATAATCAAAAGGTCTTTCCTCTTGACGAGATATAGTTATAAGATTAGTTTCACTCATTTTGTAATCGATCCATTCATTTGCGTATCGTACCAGAGCTTAGTCAAGTGATAACGTACTTGAACCTTTTTTCCTTCCTTGAAATTACTGCGGACACGCAACTGGAGCGTGAACTCGAATTTATTTTTGCACTTATGCCAGCGGACATCGATCTTTGAGCCGCCACCTCCGCTGTATGAGCGTGTAATGTTCACTGACGGGTGCGAATTGAACACATTCACCGCAATGGCATGAGTCAGCGCAAAACGTCCATCGCCATCCAGCCCGCCGACACCTGCAACGACTTCAAAGCACTGGCATCCCGTCAAGACATCGGTCACATCATACCACTCTCCATCTGCAATGACTTTATACTTTTCATCTTCATAACCGACGCGGCCTCTAGATGCAATCATGCCGTTAACATCTAGCTCACCTTTAGGAGAATTACAGCCAATACCGACACTTACATTGGGCAAATCCATTGACGGGTTGTCCGAGCGTTTGCTCACAAGCGTCACGGCGTTCTTCACGGTATCCCGATTTAGCCGCATATTTACATTCAAGGAAGATTCTTTACTTTCCTTATTGTTTACAATATTGACAGACCAGTCATAATCCAACGTCTTCTGATCCTGGAATAAGCTGATTAGGCAACCGTTATCCCTACGCGACCGAAGTTCCATGCCGTTAGCTTCGGAAACGACAATGCCCTCGTCAATAGAATTCACTACAGAATCAATCAGGCAGTGAAAATCTTCTTCAGCCGGCATGTTCCCTGCACTAAAGCGCTTTTTCAGTTGTTCGCGACTTTCTTTATCGAGTGTATTTTTTTCTTCAGGCATTTATTTTTTCCTTATGATAAAGGTTTGACCTATTTCAAGCGCCCCATAGCCATTATTGACAGGATTCTCTATTTTCTTTTTTACCTCAATAAAATGCTTTCGCATCGGAACAGGGACGCTACACGGAAACGATCCGGAAACAACACTATCATCCATTTCTTCGTCAACATTTACATCAAATTTACGGTCATCAACCGATTTAATTTTCATCAAGGTAAATTTTCCACGGTCCACTTGTTTTACATAATCCAGGCTTTCGATAAACGCTATGAGTTTCTCTTTCTGAATCGACCAGCCGAAATGCTTGACAATCCCGCCAACTTTAGACTTGTCAACTTCATTTACGTAAAGATACCACGGCGAAAGAAAACGGCTTATCTTTTCGTTCAAGTCCAAAATGGCCTCGCCTTCATTCTCAAGCGAACGAAGCACGATATTGCAACGGACTTGCAATTTGTCGAAAAACGGATTGCGGACTTGGACCTTTGAAATCCCAGGGCAGTTTTTTTGCACAAATTCCCTTATTTTGTACAAAAGGTTTCCACGGACACAAGGGTCCCACTGAAAACTTCCATCATTATACAACGGCGATATCGGGATCAGCAACAAGCTTCTCGGGCAACAAGTATCTATAGATCCATTCTCTTCGCTTACCTGCGTATGCGGGAAACATTTTACCTTGAGCAATTCTGGGAAATTTTGCAGAACCATGCGTTCATAATCTTCTGCACAGACGCACCGATTCTTGTTGTACAAGGATTCAGCCACGCGGGTTCGCATTTCGGAATCCGTTTCACAGCGCTTTCCGCCAAAGGATTCTTCAAACTGGTAAACATTCGAAAAACCTTCAACGCTCGTCGTAAGTTCCTTAATCGTTTGCGGCTTGCAGTGTTCTAATTCAGAGTCATCTTCAAAGCCCGAAACACGCTTGACCTCGAGCGACTGCGTGAACACGGTCAACAATCTTGAGCATTCCCTCCAGTTTTCTTCGCAAGGTTCAATCCGAATCCAGTAATAGCCTTTCGGCATCAAGCAGGAATCATTCACCATATCGTTTGGCAAATTCAGCGTCACGATTCCAGAAGACGTGAAATTCGTCGTAGAATCGGCCAGACGATTTTCATCTGGAACAGGAGTCCATCCTAAAGGACCGAGATACGACCATTTGCATTTTTCATTTCCGCTGCTGCGCATAGCCGAATCACGATTCAGCAAGAAATAGAAATTCGCTTTTTTCGGTTTGCCCTTAAAGAGAATCCCTAAGTAAAGGATTCCACTTTCAAGAATGAACTTTTCCTTTTCGCTGAAACCAAACGGATGCACAAAAAAGATTCCGCTATCCTTATGTCCGTCATTCAACTCAGGCAAGATCTTTGTTTGCGCCGTATAATCGACATAAAGATCTTCAATACTTGGTGTATAAGGCTGATTTGGCAGTTTTATCTTTTTCTTATTATCCTTATCCTCTTTAACCTTGCTCAAATAGGAATTGCATATAACTTCTGATACTTCTCCATGCAAAAAAGCCTTGTCAGGAGCCACAAGCTTCATCTTGAAAAAGCCATCCTTCATTGATGGCGTATACATGAAATATTCTTCATCTGGAATATTTACACTTGTATTCAAGCAAACAACGCTCTTGAACGAGATATCGAAATCGGGCAGAATTTCTTCGTCCTTACGTTCATAGCCTTCATTTTTAACAGTCTTAAAAAGATTGCAGAGAACCTCTTTTTTTTCAGAAGGAACCCATGAACCGTTGTAAAGTCCGCTCAAGGCCACCATAAAATCAGATGTATGCGGAGGATTTTCATATTGACTATACCATTCTGAAAAATCCTTGCACTTCGGAAGGCCGCACCATTTTCCATGAACCGTAAATGAATCGAGATCCTTTCCGCAAGTTTCCTTGCAGCCCAAAATGAACGAATGACCAAGAGCAGGAACAGGGCCAAAAGGCTGCACCGGCAAATCCATCGAAACAGGGCCAAACTCATTAGAGGCGACAATATCGCGGCATTTGGACACATTCACAGCGATGTTGACCGATTGCAATTTCATTTGCCTATAAGCATACCAAAGACCTTGCGACCTATGCGGATTCATCAAAAGTCTAAGCATCGGGTGCTTGAACCGAAACTCGCCACCGTGAATTTCTGGATTGTAGTTGACGATCGGAGGCTCGGAATCGTTGAGCGTGAATTCAAGAGACATCTGATTGTTGGCGTACCCGTTCATCCCGTTGCCAATGACAATCCTGTAGTTCTTGACATCAAGCCAGCCCTCGCTCGTCGTGAGGGAAACTCGAAACGCGCTTGAAAGCACTGCCAAAAACTCTTTTGGCGCACCAGATATTCCATCAAAGACCGTATTCTTTATAGAATTTGGCACATACGTAAAATCGACTTTCACATTCCTTTCACCACTGGACATGTAGAAAATTCGATCTGAAATACATATACCAAGCCTTGAGAACTTGGTTCCTTCGAGAACATCATTCGATCGGGTCAGTCCAAACAGTGGATAAGGCACCATTTTCTGTTCAACCGCCTGACTTACCTTATAAACAGGAAGCTCCGTCTGCACAATCGGATAATCCGCAACATTCGAAAGCGTGAGAATTTTTGCAACCTTTACATCATTGAGGTTTGCATCGCTAATAGACTCAAATTCAATATCTTCGCCTTTGCTGTTCACACCCGCACTAAAGCGCGTCCCTTTCGGAAGCACACACGAAACATTCTCGTTTTCGATATCAAACGTGACAAAAGCATGATCCCCATCAGCTTCTCGTCTATCTTGTCCGAGAACCTTCCTGTAATAAAAATCAATGCGTTTATCGGGAAACTCGTTAATTTTATCACGAACATTTCCAAAGAGATTTGCACTCGCAGCATACAAGGCAACCGCAGGATCCGTCTTGCCATCAGCGTCAATGACACCGTCTATCATCAAGGCGATATCCTTAGCATCGGCCTTTTCAAAAAAATCAGGAAGTCCTTTATCCTTTGATTTCTTAAGCAGTTCTTCTAAAATATTTTGCGTTTTACGGCTATCTACAACAAAATAATTCTTCTTAAGTTCATAGAACTCGCGAGTACGATTACTTAAGCCATCTTTTATTCTATAAGCTGCAGTCATATTCAAATTCTTCAACTTTTAAATGCTTGCATCCGTCGCTTCATTCAGATAGAACGGGAACACCAAATTCATTCGGCTATTCGTCGAACGAACAACATAGACAACTTCGACTTTCAGGACCTCTTTCTTTTCACTCTCCATCACATTCACATTTTCAACATCAACACGGGGTTCATTCATCAGGATTGCGCGACGAACTTCGGACTGTATAAGCGTAATCAACCGTAGCGAATACGATTCAAAGCAATAGTCCCTCAAGCGGCAGCCAAAATCCGGGCGCATCGTACGTTCCCCAGGATACGTCATCAGGAGAATACGAAGGCTTTCATGAATATCCTCTTCGAACTCCGACATTTTCGTTCCTGTATCCAGAAACATTACCGGGAACGACCAGCCGCGACCTAAAAAAGATATATCCCGCATTTCAGCCCCCAATCATCACCGTGGGGCAGCCCACTACAATAACGCCGCCATGCGCCGTACTGTCGCCCATTCTTGCAGCAGGCTTTCCGCAAATCAGGACCGTCGCAGAGCCTTTTATGATCGAATCAGGAGGGCCAACGCAAACGCAGGAATCGCCCATTACAGCAGCAGGCATCCCGCCAATCAAAACCGTTGGCGCACCAGGCCCTACGACAGGCCCTCCCACATGCGGCACAGGCGATGGGAATGCAGGGGTCTGCATGGGACATGTATGCATATCTGTAAGTCTAGCAGCGCACGCCATAAAAGCTCCTAATTGATCATCACCATAGCACCTTTAATAACGGTCTGGCCAGAAGCCGAAACTTCGGCCTTGGCACTACCCTTTCCCGTAAAGCCAATTTTTCCATTGAACTCCACGTTCAACCCTTCCCCTTTAAGGTCGCCTTTAGAAGAAAGCTCGATCCCTCCGACAGCCGAGACTTTAAACTTCCCCTTCGTATCGAAAGATATATCTTTATTCGACGATACCTTAATACCGCTATCAGACATTTCGATCTTATTGCCCGAAGAATCCTCGACTAGAATCTTTTTTCCATCATCATCAAGTATAAATTTGCGATTACCGGGCGTTGCAATCGTAATCGACTTTTTTTCTTCGTTGAATTCGAGATTCAGCTTTTCACGCGTGAGAATCTGCTTGACATTGTTCTTTTGTTCCAAAGCATGCGGAGGAGCAAGCTTGGAACTGTAAAGGCTCCCGAGAATTACAGGACTCGAAGGGTCACCGCCAAAAAAGCCAAGAACCACCTCGTCACCCACTTCCGGATAGAACAAGCACCCAACCTTGTTCGATGCATAAATGCCCCCAAGGCGGGCCCACACATCCTGTTTTTCATTTTCCATTAGCGGGATATTCACCTTGACGCGGTTCAGCTTTTCAGGATCGTCATGTATTTGCAATACGACACCCGTCAATAACCCATGTACACCGCAGTTAAGCCCAGACGCAATGGGCGCCGAGGTCTCGAACTTTTCGTAGAACCATTCTTTAGGCATGCCAAACGAAAATTCCGTGGTCCAGATTCCATTGCGGACATTATGGTGGATTCCAGAAACAAGCGCTCCGCCTTTAAAACGGTTTCCGACATTCTTGAGATTCACCAATTTTCCGAGATTCGCCTTTGTCGTCCCGACGCACACCACAGAACCGCAAATACGCGAAAGCTCATTTTTCAGCTGCTCCGATTCCGCCCAGGAATTTAGCGCACTCTTGGAAATCTGGGTGCTGGTCTGAAGCGTATTCGCAGAGACCTTCAGGACATCGGCAAGCTTGTTTCCCGTAAAGCTGTTTTGGCCCCCCAGAGTTTTGCTTGTGGACTTTCCAGAAACGACCTGCTGGGATGTTACATCCCAAGATTTGGCCGTGACATTCTTGACCATGAACAAGGCATTTGCCTCCGCCTTAAATTCAAGAATATCCGTTCCCCAAATGAGGTCAACATCAGCATCCCCCTTAGAGTTGATTTTTTCTATGGACAATCCACTGTCATCAGCCAGGAGCCAGCAGCCATTCGCCTCTGCACGAGTCATCATAAAATCCCAGTCCGTACAGTAATACTGCAACATTTCTTTATGCACTTCGCTGCCCATGCTAGACTTTATCGAGACCCCATAATTGCCTGTCAGTTTTTTTACGATATCGTCATCGGATTTATCCAAAAAATTCGCATTTTTACGTGCACACGTCATGGCAATCGCCTTATGGCGGCATTCGATTTTCACGCAACAGCGGCCACTTTTATCAATCGATATTCCATGGCGCAAAACGATCCCCTTGAAAATCGGAGTCGATTTCGTTTCATATCCAGCCTTAATTGTCACTTCGGAACCAGGAGCAAGCTCCTCGCCATCACTTAAAGGAAACGAGCCATTGCTCATTTCACCGTCTTCTATGACAATAACAGCTTTCGGAATGGAATTGATTCCATAGTAGACGTCAACGGAAACAATCGGAAGGATCGAAGACAACGCCTTGCCACCCGATTCAACCACGCATTCAACAGGACCTTCTGCACTAAGAATTGGCGAATTACTCATGAAAACCTCAATCAACCAACGGAGGGAACACCAAACGCGTTCCAGGGACCAGGCGGCAAAAATCAGAAAGATTATTTACTCGGGCCACCTGCATATAATAAGAAGGATCGTTGTAGACCTTGTTGCAAAGATTCGGCAAAGTATCTCCGGCCCTGACTTCAATGACATGCGTCAAATCAGGAGAACTCTTGTTTGATTCAGCCTCAAGATCTTTAAAGGTCTTGAACAAGGCAAAACTCAAGTTCACTTCAGCTCGAATCGGATGGCCATCCTTATCGAACAAAGCAAACTTGGTCTCCATTGAAAGAAGACGGCCCTGAACTTTTAAATCACCCCACAAGATATCGACGACAGAAGGCTCATGATTTTTTCCATTGTAATCGTAGACAATGCTTTTCAGCTTTTTTATCATTTCATCAATGGACCCATTGAACGGCCATTTTTCAACAGGAATCGAACCGGTTGTATCTAAGAATATTTTAGGGATCGTAAGAACAGAGGCTTCGTACCGGTCAAACTTTTTGCTTCGCGGTTCGTTATAATCGGAATACTTTATAGCATCCTTAATGCTATAATCCTGCGGATTAACCATAACCGAAAAACTTTTGTTATTAGCCGATAATGTAAGCATTCCGTCTGCAGCCATCTTAGCGTTCCTTCTTACTTTCTACAAATTCATTCACATAATCACGACATTCTTCCAGGATTTCAGCACGCATTTTTTCAAGAGTCCTCTGCATATCATCAGAAGAAATTCCCGCTACATGGACATTTATCGTCAAATTCTTTATATCCAAAGACATGTTACAAATCCAGCAATTTAAACGAATAATATTTCAGCGTTATCGTTTCGAGAGCGATTTCGTTTTTCATGGCATCAAATTTTCCGAGAGTCCACTTTACAGGATAAGCATGCTTAAATGCCCACGACACCAAAGGTTCTTCCGATTCACTCAGCAAAGAAACAATGACGTCCTTAGGCTTGATGCTTTCTTTAGACAGGGGTTCTGCTAGAATGTCTTTACACCAGTTAAAGAAAGCATCGCCTTTTTTTACAAAACCGCGCTTTAAGACCAAATCGGTAAACTTGCGCGATTTCGGGACGTAAAAGCAGTTGTAATTGTCGCCCCCAGACTGAACCGGTTCAATTTCCAAAGAACATTCAATTCCGCTCACTTCACAGAAGGAGACTTGTGCATCGCCCACAGTCACCCTAAAATGAAACGCAGCAGGAATATCCCATTCTTCGAGTTTATTCAATTGAGAGGATTCACCTTCAGGGGGCATACGCAATTACCTTCTACTTATTTTCAACTTCAAAGCCTTCGTGAACAATTTCAATGCTTTCGATAGCAACTTCGTTGCCTTCGGCCTTGAGATCTGTTCCCGTTACTTTGGTGGGCCATGCATTCTTGAGCTTCCAGGTCACGGTCGGCGTATCGGATTCGTCCAGAAGGCTTATCGTAACGTCGGTACGTTCGATGGTATTCATCTTGATTTTCTTGAACCATTCCCAGAGCTTGTTATTGCCCTTGAAAATGCCCTTCTTCATTGTCACATTGCCGAACTTGATCAGTCCAGGCATCTTGACCACCGAGTAAACCTTGCTATCGCCAGCGCGATACTTGATTTCTTCAGATTGTGCGTCAAGACCAGAAACCTCCTGGAAGGACATCGTATCTTTACCCCACATTACCTGAAAGTGGAATTTTGGCATAGGCCAAATATCAGGACTTTGGTTTTCACCAGCCATATTATATTACCTCCAATTAAGATTTCTGTTGAAGTTGTTGGAACGTGAGTTCAATAAATTCCGCCGGACGGATCAAGGCGACCTTGACAGTGATTCTCAAATAGCCTTCGAGAATATCATCGGCTGTCATGGTATCGCCAAGCCCCACATGCACTTCATATGCATCTTCCGGAGTCTGGCCAGCAAGGCCGCCACGTCTCCAGATGCCGTTGAGGAAGTTGTCGATCATATTTTTCATAGTAAGCCACGTTGTAGCCGTGTTGTTTTCAAACACGTAAGCCTTACAAGCCTGCTTGATCGATTCTTCGAGCATGATAATCGTGCGGCGCACATTGATGTAACGCCAGTCAAGGCTATTGCCATTCAGCGTACGAGCGCCCCAGACCTTGATGCCGTCGCCAATAAAGTAGCGGATGGCATTTACAGCCTTGCCGTTCAGAGGGACATTCAAGTCCTCCTGTTCTTCGTTGGTCATGTTCACTGCAGTCGATACAACGCCATTAATGCTAACATTTGCCGGAGCTTTCCAGACGCCATTGCTGTTATCGACACGGGCGTAGACACCAGCCATTGCCGCAGAAGGAGCCATCAAGTTGAGTTCATCAAGCATCTGAGACACCATTTCGACATACGCCGGGCAAACAGCCATGAGCTGATTATGCAAATCCGTCGGATCATCATTCGTCATGTCGAAACTGCTCAAGCGCTGGAAAATCTTGATGAGATCTTTGTTTTTTTGTAAATAACTACAAAGATTGTTTAATTGCGCCTTTATTTTTTCCTTATTTTTTACATCATCAGGATCATCCGGTTTAGCTTCAGGAACAACTACATTATCCAAAGTCTTTTTAACAGCATCAAAATCTTTTTCAATATTTATCGGGAACAAATCTGCTGGAAAATTTTCTAGCTTCGCAGCAACCAGCTCTTTGTAATCATCATCGGTCAAATCCGGCAAAACAGAAATTTTCAAATCATCCGCTAACTGTTTGTATGGAGTTCCCGTAACCTGACCATTATCATCTTTTTCAGGTTCAATGATTGCAAACGAGACCTCATTGGAAGAAACGACATTCGTTTTAACCCACGGGTAATAAGATGCGCCGTAGTTGAGATACATCGTTCCAACTTTTTCGCGGAAATCAGCGACGCAATCTTTTTCAAGATTTCTTTCGGTAAAGCCCTCAAAAACATCCAGAATCGTAAAGCGATTCTGCATTTTATTGCAATGTGCGAGCAATGCCGTATGCACATTTGCGCATAGACCAGCATCAGCGAGCGAAACCGCATCAGGAATAATCATCAAAGTCGGTTCCTGTTCCTTTTCGAACGGAGTAATGCCTTTGCACAACACTTCCTGATCAATTTCATTATTCTCAATTACTGTTATTTTTTTTGTACTGTCGCCCGGATCCGGTTTTTCTTTTTCAACCGTATAGCCGCCCACAGAGCAGATATAGCAGGTTGTGCCACCGTTCTGGAAGAAGATCCGCATGGAATCGTAAAGGCGGAATGCCGGCTTCGCACTAAGGACAGCCTTGGCGTCATTGCTATTGTCTTTTTTATAAGTATATCTTACAGATGGCGCACCGCCGAAGATGCTCAGATATTCGGCAAAGGACGTAATACGCACCGGCTTGTTGATCAAGCTGTTTTTGTTGTATTCCGTCTTTTCGGTATAGCCGATAAAGGCTGGGACCGCCGTAGCGACTTCTACGACCGATCCCGGGAAAGCGTCCTTCTCGACGAGATAGACGCCAGGGGTTTTGTATGCTGTTGGCATTTATGATTCTCCTATTTTTATGGATTAACAAAACATTCTGCGACAAAAATCGAGCCACCGTCCTGACCTGTTTTTGTTTTGGCAATAGACTTTGCATTTGCATTCGGAAGGCATTTCATCAAAACCTTCGACGTCGCTGAGTCAAGCAGCTGAAACCGTGGAGGCGCCCCACTTACAATCGGAATTTCGCGTTGAGATACGTAAAGCGAAAACCGCGATGATCTTTCAATACACTCAAACCGCACCGGGTCATCAGTCTTCAACGAATCATTTATGAGCAAATTTTTATTCGCATACGCGCCAGAAACGCAATAGCACCACCTCAATTTTTTCGTCGGTATCTTTACAGTACATGTAAGATATTTTTCATGATTTATATATTCCGGTTCCAAAACAACTTCAAGCAAAAAAAGCACACCAAATATCTGTTGCAATTCAGGCAAAGTGCTTTTTTTACGCCCCTTGACACACACACCATTTGAGCATGACACATTCGCAACCGGGAGTTCATCATGAGCAACATTATCAAATCTCGTCACATTCCAGACCTCCGAAATAGAAGCCCTGACGAAAAAGGAAAGCGTCATTTTTTTTGAAATAACGTTTTGATGAGGTTTGCAAAAAGCAAAAATTCGGACTTTCCCATCGTAAATACGGCAGAGAAGCCCTTCCCTTCTCATTATTTCCGCAGTTTCAGAGGACGGGGTTACATTAAAACCACAACAACTCCCGTTGTAGTACTCATGGCATAAAGATACATCGACGATTCTTTCGTATCCTTCACGTTTATCTTTTTGATCCATTATATCAACCCCAACTCTGAATTTTCTGGCAACCGAATGACATACGGCTGGTAATACGAATAGTTTCCACCAAGAGCAACTGTTTTTAGGCGATAAACAACAGAAGGAACATATTTTGCACCAACCATTCCCCACAAATTGTTCAACTCTTGCATATTCAAGTTTTCCATGTCAATTGCAATTTTTTCCAAGCCCTCAGGCAAGTCTGGCGAATTCGAGCGGTCGAAAAAAGAATGATCCATGAAAAAACCAACCGTTTTCGACAAATAACGCAACGAATCCAAATAATTTCGGCCTTTAAAATTTGCTGCAATAACAAAATACAGGTTTAAAAAGACCATTTTTGGCGGAACAACAGCTCGATCGCCAGACACTTCTGGAACAGAATGATTCTGCATCATACTATCCCGCTCCATATTCACAAGAAAGATGTTCAACTTATTTACTGCGTCTTCATATTCTTTACCATCATTTTCAAGCATTTTCGAAACAACAACAAGATCTTCACGGACAGACATTTCCTGACGCAAATGAAGATTTAACCTCATAGCCAAATACTGTAAAGAAGCTCCTATCATATTCTATACAAGTACCAACATTTATATTTTATATATATACATTTATATGCATTTTTTCATTTAAATTCATTCACCTTAAGTCGCAATATAACATTCTGTCAAGCTTTTTGTAAATTGTAAAATTTATTTTTCTGTAGTTCATTTGTTTTCATAAACAAAAGTTTGTATAAGCGCAAGTCAACAGATTTCCAGGCGCTTAAACTCATAAAAAATGTCAACATTTTACAATAATTTTACGAGTAAAAATCG
The DNA here is from genome assembly GCF_002210345.1 of Fibrobacter sp. UWB4. Classification (NCBI taxonomy): domain Bacteria; kingdom Pseudomonadati; phylum Fibrobacterota; class Fibrobacteria; order Fibrobacterales; family Fibrobacteraceae; genus Fibrobacter; species Fibrobacter sp. UWB4. The sequence goes on from NZ_MWQI01000002.1 coordinate 48,597, forward strand.
AAAAATTGTTATGCGTACGCAAAGATCTGCATTATACAAGCAGCGTTATAGGTAATCCATATAATACGCACAAAAGCAAAAAGACCTTTCGTGAACAAACAAAGCTCCACAAAGACGTCAAGCCATCCCAAAAGCCCGTTTTTAGCGCAAAAAACGGCAAAAAGACGACTTTTGTAACAAAATTAACAGATTATTTTACAATAATACTATGTGATTAGGACCAATTTTATATTAAATTAAGCCCATGTTTGAGCAAAATACAAGGCAAGAGCTGACCTCTCGCCAGAAAGAAATATTGTCTCTTTTACGCAAGGGACTCACAAATACAGAAATATGCAAGACCTTAGGCATTTCAGCGAACACCGTTAAAGTGCATCTTGCAAATATTTACAAAATTCTCGAAGTTACAAACAGGACCGAAGCTGTTTCTACGCAGAACGAGTCCGCCATAAAATTCGACGATTTAAAAAAAGATTTAATCATCGTTTTCAACAAAGAAAACGATTTTGCAGCGACGCCAAAGGCGCAAGAACTTTACCTGTCCGTCGTCGAGTCGTTCCATCAGTACCACATATTCCGTATCATTGATTTTCCAGAAAAAGATCTTGTGCCGGGATTTGTCATTAGCGTTTCTGCAACACACGACAACGAAGAAGTTCTATTCATTTCCATCAGGCAAGGCAACTCTCGAGAACTGCTCTGGACAACATCAATCAAAGTCAACAGCGACGACATTCTGCTGTTAGCACAAAAGACTTCAATGCTTTTGTTCAGAAGCCTGGTACTTGCAACCGCTAAAATGAAGTATACCTCCTCCAGTTCCGTCCCCTATTGGTGGTATGCTTCAATGTACTGCAATGTCAAGCTAGAAAACCGTAGCAAAGAATCATTCGATATCAGCAAGAAAATGCTCACACCTCTTGCTACAGGCAGTGAATACAATGAACAGGCCACCTACATGTTGTCGATGGCTTATTACATAGCCTTTCTTGAAAACTGGGGCGACAGGCAAACGAACAGCCTCGCACTGGGAGAGCTTGCGCGCAAAGCGATGTACAATGCGCCGTATTCGGTCTATTCAAAAGTCATCATGGCCTTCTACAACACGACCATCGGCAACAAGGCAGAGGCAATTTCCTACCTCCAGCAGACCATTGAAGAAACCCCTCTTTTCATTACGGCTCGCATATACCTCATACAAATTTATCTGCTCACTGGAGAAGAGGAAAGAGCGCTCAAGCTCATCGACGAATGCGAGCGTCTAATTCCAGAGACTGCAAACAAGGCTTCAGTCACCCATGCAAGGTCATTGATTCTTTTTTTACAAGGTCGTTACAGCGAGTGCAAGAATATAGCCAAACAAGTTTTACTTTATACACCCAACGCAATGGCAGTCCGCCTTATCATGATTGCATGCTGCTATAAAATGGGGCAAAAATCAGAATGCGAAGCCCAAATCAAAAAACTATACGAAAACCATCCGTCTTTTAATCAAAACGACATAGAACAGCTTTTAACCGGTGTCACCCCGCAAAAGAAAGCCTTTATTATGGAATCACTACAAGAGATCTTCAAAAAATAATACTAAAATAATACATAAAATAATCCCATATAATTCCAAGGATAAACGCTCCGTAACCATACAAATTAGTACATACAAACGCCAAATCAGGTTATTGCGAAATAATACCATTTGATTCTACCTTTAGGTCAGTTCTTAAGAACAACGAATCAATCAGTTCTTAAGACATGCTCAAACAACCAAAAAAACAGGAGAAAAATCAAATGGATAGCATCCGCTACTTCAAACTTCACAATTCGGCAGCATTCGTAGTACGCATCGGAGTCGAAGTCACAGACAACGACGGCAAGATTTACGAAGTTGAAAAAGATGGTTACGACGATATCTGTGCCGGCGCCGAAAGAACATTCGATTTGAAGAACGACCCGAACAGAACCATTGCCCCGGGCTATAAAGTACGTTTGAAAGCCATTGTTGTTGGTGGATCAGATAAACTTGCTGAGGAATCTTTCATTTACGACCCGAATTCTTCTAAGACGGCTCGTTACAAGATTACCGGTTCCCTCTTTGGCAAGACCCTCCATTTCGAAGACTGCAACTAATTTTTAAACAAATTAGTAAAGCAAAAGGTGAAGACCCATTTGAGGTTTTCACCTTTTTAATACTCAATATAATCCAAACGGGTTATTGCGAAACAGCTATTATACATTTATTTTTGATTCTGCAATTAACAAAAAACTTTATACAGGAATAAAACATGAATACGCAAAATGCGCCCCAAAACGAAGAAGAAAAAGAAATCGAACTCAAGGACTTGAAACCAGGTGACATTCTCATTTTTGATGGAGAAACAGACGACCTCATTTCCCGCCTCATCATGGCATTTACCAATTCCAGAGTTACCCACGGCGCAATATTCATGCAAAACGGCGAGAACGCGGCATTAGCAGACGCTGGGCAAGACGGCATCAACATGCATCTTGTTACAAGTACTCCAAACGCCCGCGGCGTACACGTTCGCCGAATCACCAAAAAAGGCGGTTTCGGAGACGATTTCGACAAGATCGTGGCACCAGTCACTGATATCGCATACGACTACGTCAAGCAGGGACTCGTTTATCCTTACTCGAATCTGGTTTTGCTTGCCATGATCCTCATTTACAAGGACGTTTCTCACGTAAGCCTCAAGCAAGCTGCAATTATCAAGTTGTTAAAGCTTGCAGCCGCCGAACTGAAGACATTGATCGATGAAAAATACCACGATGGCAAACACACGATGGTTTGCTCTTCATACGTGTACCAGTGCTATCTGGATGCATCCAAGAACAATCCTGATTTGAAGATCGATATTAAAAACGGCGACGTTGACGCCAATCTCAGAGCCGGTAAGCGCACGGCAACGCTTTTGGATCTTTACGCCGAACACGCTGCAGAATACAACTTCAACAAGACTTTCACCGCAGAAAACGACGAACCGGTAACGGAATCCGCCCAAGAAGTTTTGGAAGATCTCGTTGACGAGAAAAACGAAGATCACGTTTACCTGTTGAAGAGTAACTTCTTGAGCAATGCCATCGAAGATTTCTTGAAATCGCTCTTGAAGGCAAGCGGCATTGTCGTTGACAGCATCAAGGATTTGATTGAAAACGCCAAGAAACAGCAGGCCATGTTCGTCACACCGCACGACTTGTATTGCCACACGACAAATACGGTTTCAGTCGGTAAAGTTCCTCTTGACCGACACAGCGAAAAATACAACCCGTAATAGTATAAAAAAAAACGCCTCAAACATAGTGCTGCAAGAGCTTGAAAAGGATCCACCTCCCCAAGGAAAGTTCTTGCAGCATTTTTTATACAGAAAAAAGCGGGACAAAGCCCGCCGAAATGTAACTTGCTGAAAGCAGAGCGTTAGGCGCTCACGCTTAATTCGCTCACGGCAAGTGCAGGCACTTTGTAGCTTGCAAACGGATCACGGTATTCATTACCAACCGCCACGATGTTCTTGATAATATCGAAGAAGTTCCCGCTGAGCGTGACGCCATCGACCGGATGTTTAATAGCCCCGTCCTCGCACCAGAAACCGTGTGCCCCGATGCTGAGTTCTCCGCTCACGGAATTGCAGCCGGAATTGCCTTCCAGGCGCACCACGAGCAAACACTTCGGGAAGAGCTTCAGAAGTTCCATCGTCGTCATGTTTCCTGGCGGCACGAGCATGTTGTAGAAGCTCGTAGACATCTTGCTGCCAAAGCTGCGAGCGCCATTGCCGGTTGTTTCACGGCCCGCCTTGGCGGCCGTTTCGAGATTATAAAGCGCCGAATTGAAAACGCCGTTTTCGACGACCTTCACGCGTTTGGTGAGGCAACCTTCGGAATCGAAATAGAACTTGTGCTCAAACATTTCGCCGGTCGGATCGTTCCAAAGCGAGAACACATCGCTTGCGACTTTTTCGCCTTCCTTGCCGTCCAAACGGGATTGTCCCTTTTGCATGGTTTCAGCGAAAAACGGTTGGTTGTACATGCCGAGGAAACGCGCCGAGATGCGTTCCGAAAGGATTACCGGAATCTTGCCGCCTTCAATTTTCTTGGCGCCAAAAAGTTCCGTAGCGTATTCGGCGGTCTTGCTTGCAATTTCATCGATCGAAAATTCGTTCCAGTCGCGGCCATTCTTGACAAAGTTGCCAAGCTTCTTGATGCCACCCCGGCTTGCGACAGCACCTGCACCCGCAGAAGCGCAATTCGAACGAGCCTCGTAGAAAAGCCCCGTGTTGTTTGCGACAACAGAATAATCACGTTCGATATCGCCACCGAGGTACGGGATGTTCTCGATTTCCTTGGACTTTGCAAAAGTTGCCTTTTCAAGTTCGATGCAGAAATCCTTCATCGTTGCAAGGTCTAGCGATTCCAGCGCCGGATTGTAATTCGGTTCGTCCTTCGGGAGTTCCACCGCCTTGGGGAGCGTAATATCGATTTTTTCGGTCCACTGCGTGTGGCAAAGAGCGTCCTTGAGCGTCTGTCGTAAAGCTTCATCCGTCAAGCGTTCCGTATGCGCGTAACCCGGACGACCATCCTTAATGACGCGGACCCCGAGACCTACGGAATCCGAGATTTCGGTATTCTGCACTTGCCCCTGAAAGACAGACAAACCTTCGGAATGGGTGTTAGAAGCGATAACATCGAACTGTTCGGCTTCGCCCTTGGCGAGGTCGCACATGAAAGAAACGGCATCTTTAATATTCATATCGCAAGTATAATAATTATATAGTCAGGCAAAACCACTCTAATTTGTCATGCCCGCCTCCGAGCGGGCATCTCCCATCTATCGAGAAGCGCGGCTTTTGCGCTCGAGCATTTTCCAGTAGGCGGCGGGACTGCCGGTCACGGATTCGAGAGCGTTCGCCATCTCAGTCGAGATGCTGATTTCACCTGCAATGAGCTGGTCGAGCATTTCTACAGAAACGCCCACCCTGCGTGCAAATTCCGGCTTGTCGATTTTAAGCCATTCAATTCCTTCGAGGATCGCCTGTCCCGGCGTCGGGGTTCCATGTCTTGGCATAATTTTTAAGTAATAAGGGTTAAAGCATTCAAAATTTAAATTTTTATTGGAAATATCGATGTTTGCTAAATCTTAATACTGAAAATTTTGTACAAAACTCTGATTAAATTCATTCGCTGTATATGCTTGTGCAGATTTAAAAACATACGATTCAAGCTTTTTTAAAAAAGTAAACGAATCAGGAAGTGGAAGATGGGCTTTTTTAGCTTCCCTCATTTTTGCAAGATATTGCACATCTTCGCCATTATCCCACGCTACAAGAACAAAATGACAATGTTCTTTTACGAAATCAAAAGGACTGATTTCTGACGGACACGAACTAAAATCTTTAAATAAAAAACGCCCCTCATTTTTCAATTCCTCGAGAATTTTCATCAGCCAAAAGACATTTGAATATGATTTTTCTATACATTTTTCCTTAGTCTTGGCTAATTTTTGATTTTTATACTCAATAAAATACCATTTTCCACTAGCATCAATCAAAAAGGCATCTACTGACGCCGGAGAATCACTATTCTTCGTAGAACCAGCAAAATGAATTTTTCGCACTACATTCTGCGCAATCGAGTCCATTGAAATGGCATTTAAATTTTGATTCAGCGTAATATACTTTGGATTGGTTGGATCAGTATCATTAAGTGAAGCATCTCTCAGAGTTGTTTCTATATTGGTAGAACAATTCTTTTTTGCACAATAGGATTTTAACAAATGCAAAAAATCTTGGTATTTACTCATTATTCAATGCCTTTTTCTTCTTTTATTTTATCGATAAGGAAATTTGGTTCGACAAGACTACGATAAATAACATCTAAATTTCCTGCAATATTTTCAAAAGAACTTCTTTGAGATTCATCTAACGAAGCAAAATAATATGAGCAACATTCATTTGTTTTATGAATTTTTGAATATAAGTCCAAAGCTTCTAAGAAATGAGAACTATGAGTCGTTACAACAACGGTTAAATTACAAATCTTTTGCAAAAGAACAATTATTTCAGCATACTTTAACTGCCATGCAGGATGCAGGTGCACTTCTGGTTCATCAAGAATCAAAACATCACGTTCACGCAATTGTTGATTCAACAACAGCTGTTTAATCAAAGCAAAGGACTTGAAACCTGTAGATAATGAACTGACATTCAACGGCAGTCCATCATCTTCTTTGTATACATACTCTCCATCAGAATAATCAATATTTCCAGGAACAACACCATTCAATTCAGCTACTATCTGTTCAATTTTTTTTAGAGCAAGCTGTTTGGACAAAACACGATCTTCAACTCGTCCTGATGCAGTATAATCGTCATCATCGTCATAATACGTATTATTTATTTTTTCTGTTAAATCTTCCAACAAAGACGATCCATAAATAGAATTGTTTAAACTATCTAACACAGACGGATTTTCAATATACGTTGCAGAGTTTATTAAAGAGATTTCCTTATTAAAAGACTCCAACTCGTCTTTTCTAAAAACAAAATCCAATTTTTTCTGTTTAACTTTCAAATGTATTTGCGCATCCAAATCACTTTTCCGAACATCATTTATTTGACCATTGAAAATATCACGAAATCGTTCCGTTACTATAGACTTGACAAATTGGTCATTAGAAACCGATAGAATGGCATTAACAGATTCCCGTATTCGTATTTTAATTTTTTCTGTCAAATCAAATTTATAAACGGATTCCTTCTTTTTTAAATACTCAAATAAAGCATCAAAATCCACTCTATTTTCTTTAACAATATACAGATCATCTAAAAAACCATAATAAATGCTACGATTCAATCTAAACTGAACAGATCCATCAGGATCATTAAAAAGGCTCTCCCAAATTGCTTTTTGAAGAGCCCGCATTTTTGCGTTCGTTATTGCTCGATCAATATTTTTTACCGAATTAAAAACACCATACAAAATTTTTCCAACAGTACTTTTCCCAGTATCATTTAAACCAGCAATAACAGTCAACCCTTTTAAATCAATTTCCGCCGACTTAATTTTTCCAAAATTATAAACATTCAGATTCATTTTCTATCCTCAGATTAAATATATACAATTCGGGGTCACTAAAGAATCTAGAAAAACAATCTAGTAACTAGTAACTTAGAACTCAAAACTCAATAGCCTTCCAGCCTTCAGCGCCGAAGCGGAGGTCGCGTTCCACGAATTCCCAAATGAGGAGCTTTTTGCCCTTGAGCACGCTAGATTTGCGGGCGAGCTTTTCACGGACGAGCGTCGAGGCGCCACCGTCACTCACGATGGATGCGACCGAGCGGTTCATGTTCTTTGCGAAATGCGCGATCCATCCGGCGTTCACCGGAGAATCGGTCTGGTAAATGCGGCTGAAGCTATCACCGAGAATCAAGATTTCGGACTTGCGGAAATCATCCTTGAATGGAGTGATTGAGGTGTCGTAAAGCACGGTGTCTCGCTCGCAAAGTGCAGACTGAGCAATAAAGCAAGAATCGCTCTTTTTGCAAGCATTCTTAGCCGCAGCAACGCAAGCAGTATCCATTGGGAGTTTTTCGGTGCGTTCCTTGATATTCTGTTGCATCACGACATGCCCAGTCACCTTCTGCACCTTGAACACGCCGAACTTGTTGAGTCCACTCATCTCGCCTACATCCCCCATGCGGTCTGCGATGGAATCAGAAGCTATGTAGCGCACATCATCAGTTTTGCGGAATTTGACAATTCCCGCATCCACCATTTCGCGGACTTTCTTCGCAATCACGTCAGCCGCAAGTTCCGCACCGCGCGGTGTCCAGTGCGTATCGTCGTTCAGGTAAAGCGCACCTTCAACGGAATCGCGGGACTTCGCGGCCAAAAGCGGCGTGTACAAATCTACAGTATTAAAGCCAGCACGCGTGAGCGAATCCAAAATCTTCTTGCCATGCGACTGGAGGCCGGCGGCATTCCCGACCGCGGCAGCATTTCCAGCACCCGCGACTCGAGAATCGCGCCCCGTCAAACGTTCGGTATAAATGCTCGGCTTGCCCGGAGTAATCACCACCAAGAGTTCCACGCCCTTCGCCTTGAGCTGGTCGCGGAACTTTTCAATCGCCTTCACTGGATTGTCGAGCTTTGCACTGCGCACATCAAGCGGAGACGGCTGCACCAGGAATTCCACATCCTGGCGGTAGAAAAGCCACTTGTCTTCGGGCTTGGCCTCTTCCCTGCCGCACGACTTGCCGATGCAATCGCCAGCAGCGCCAAGAACGACCTTCTCGCCTGGATCGCTAAAGAGGTTCCACACCGCAAGCTGGTACTTGGGGCGCAACGCCAACACAATAGCGCTCTCGTCATCAATCTTATTTTCGAAAGCACGCAAATAGCGGCTCGTCCACACGCCGTAATGCTTCACATCCAAGAAAGCACGCCACAGCGACACATGACCAAGATCCGCCACGAGAGCCTTGATGCAAGAATCCGCCTGCGGGAACGATTCCGGTTCGTCCTCCAGCTTCGATATGAGCGTATCTGCCAACTTGAGGCTCTTGTAACGAGCTTCAGATGTATCGAGTTCGGCATACGTATTCACCGAAAGCACCGCCGCTTCCAAGTCCGAAAGCGAAGACGTCACAGGCTCCAGTGCATCAGCAACCTCTACACCCGCAGCAATCGCCTCGCGCGCCGCCCGCCACTTCACATCGAGCGAGTCCGCAGCCGCAGCGACCTTTTTCTCGCGCACAATCGGAGTGTAAACCACGTCCTTGAATATGTCAAACGGCTGGAAGCGCTTTTCGCCACGCAAGTCGTTCACTGCCTGCACACCAAACGGGAGCAACAACAAAATCGAAAAAATAACGACAGGGATAATGTATTTCTTATTCACGGGAGATAAGATAGAATTTTGTGAAGTAGTTACTAGTTAATAGTTAGTAGTTTCTAGTGATATATCGTAGGAATATATGTCGTTATAGAAGTTGATGTAGTAAGGCATGTATTCTTTATAGAAATGCACCCTAAGTGTTTCAACTCCAACAAGCGTCGGTGTTTCGAATGTCAGGCACGAATCGCTAGATATAATCGCTTTTAAGGAAGTTTCCCATGCGACAACAGGCTCGTCAACACAAATTTTAACGATTTCGTTTTTTTCTACTTCGAGCCAGTTTTCCTTGTTCAATGTATTGCGACTTACATTAAATGTTCTTTGGATTTTATTTTCAGGAATCTTTTCCAAATTTTTTCTTGGCTTGACACCTTTGACAGGCTTTTTCACCAAAATCGGGCCATTAAATCTTTCGGCGAGCCCAACAAGCTTTGAATACTCCAAGCAGTCCTTATACGCACCGCGGCTTTCTCCATGCTTGTCGTAATAGAACTGAGCATTCGCAAGCGCAAAGCATAACGTTAGGAACAACAAAAATATTTTCATACAATTGAATATACAAAAAGTGGACTGGGATAGCTTGGTCCTTCATTTGTCATTTAGATTTTACTTCTGTCCATTTGGCGTTGTTGCCAATGTTGCGGATGAGGCGGAAGCCAGCATCCATTCCGCCGTTATAATTTGATTCATAATATCCATAGTTTATCCATTTCCAATAAGGAAACATATCAATGGAATTTTGTTCGTATTCTTTTTTGACATGGTGGTCACCGCCTTTCAAACAAGATGGTCGACCTTGAAGACCTTTAAAAGGATTGCGTTCTTCGAAGAGAACATGCTCATAGACTAAGCCGAATATGTCGTATAGACCATATCCATTGGGAAGCAACTGTCCTACAGGTTCTGATTCGTAGTAATGCTTCCATGTTGCAAATCGTGCGTATTTGGCGGTTTCTTCAAATGCTACGGATGAATCACCCCATGGAGCTTTATTTTTTTTATCGCCACCACGTGCAAACATCATCCATTCATCATAATAGGGTAATCTGTATCCATCGGAGGTTTTGTCGACTTCAACTAGAATGAATCTATTGTAAGTGTACAAGTCATAATCATAATTGCCTATGACGTACCGGCCTTTTGATAAGATTTTTGATTCATCATAATCGTTCGCTGAAAAAATGTAATATGGTTTCAGCCCTTCTCGAGAACTGCGTGCATTAGCATACTTCATTGCCTGTAACAATGAAATTAAGCAAGCTGCAGAATCGTGGGTTACGCAGTTTTCATTTCTGATGCTATTATTCTTTCTGGATGTCCTTTGCTCTGCAAATTCTTTTAATTGTTTGTTTACAAACGAAGGATTTGCTGGGAGCGAATCCCACATTAACTGCGTTATTTCGCAGTTTGTTACGGGATACTTATCGACTAAATATGTTCCTGAGACAGATACAAACCTTTCTGGATCGCTTTCTGGTGAATGAGGATTGAAAATATCCCCTTTTCTGTCTTCAAATTTATTAAATCCTAACAGAACCTTTTCTTTTTTAAAATTCAAATACTTCATGCCTACCGCTAAATTAATCTTATGGGTTTTATTGCTTTTATGAACATAAACATTGATAGATTCAACCCCAATAAGCGTCGGCAATTGGAGCACGAAACATGAATCATTGTAAATACTTGATTTCAATGAAGTTTTCCAATCCTTAACTTTTTTATCTATGCAGACTTTGACAATTTCATTTTTCTCCACTTCGAGCCAAAGTTCTTTTCGCAGGGAATCGCGGCTTACCTTAAACGTTCTTTGAATTTTATCTTCTGGAATGTTTTTCAAATCTTTACTAGGATTGATGCCTTGTGCATTCGCAAGCGCAAAGCATATTGTTAGGAACAACAAAAATATTTTCATACAATGGAATATACAAAAATGAGAACCGGAATCACTCGGTTCTGCATTTGTCAATTAGATTCTACTTCTGTCCATTTGGCATTATTGCCGATGTTGCGGACTAGGCGGAAACCGCCAGCGTATTTAGGAAAATAATCGTTTGAAATGTAATCGTAACTAATACTTTCCAAGTCTGAACGACGGATTCCACCTTTTAAACAAGCTGGGCAATCATCTATGCATCTTAATGGGTTTCTCTTTTTTTCTTCTTTAGGTTCAATGGTAAAAAAAACATTATAATTATCTCTTGAATAATTATGCTTTTCAAATAGAACTTGTTCTTCAACTAATCCAAACATATCATATAGGCCAAATCCATTAGGCAAGAGTTTTCCAACAGGTCCTGATTCATAATCATTTTTGCACCAATGAAAAAATGATATTATCTTTTGTAAAAGACCTAAATCCTTTAAATCAGAACAACTTACCTTATCTTCAAATTTTGCGTATTTAGAAATTTCGTTAAAAGAAGTTGAATTACCCCAGGGCACATTATTCTTTTTATCACCTGCACGAGCGAGCATAACCCATTCGTCATAATAAGGAAGCCGATAACCATCAGAAGACGAATTATCATAAACTTCTATCAAGTTATTTTCATGCTCTATGAAATCATGGTAAACGATAAAATAATGATGCTCGGGAACTTCTTCAACTCCGTTACGATTGACAGACCTCGCTTTGCGATCAATTTGTACAAATTTATTACTAGTGTTTGAAAAGATATAATACGGTTTTAGACCTTCGCGAAGACTGCGAATATTGGCATATTTCATCGCCAAATATAAAGGAATTGTACTTGCTGCAGAATCATGGGTAATACATTTTTCGTTATTTTTTCTTGATTCCTTTTTTTGTACCCAAAATTTTGTAAAGTCATTTTCCATGGTATCTATTTGGGGAGAATTTAGAGGAATTTCATCCCATAACAGTTGTAAAAAATCACAATTAGTCACAGGGTATTTATCAACTAAATAGGAACCCGTAACATATACGATTTTTTCTTCATAAGGATTCATTTGGTAATCGTCATTTCCGTATAAAGTTTCTTCATTTTTGAAGTTCAAATACTTCATACCGACAGCTAAATTGATTTTATAGACGCTGTCAGAATCTGGATACTTCACATTAATTGGGTTGACGCCAACAAGCGTTGGAATTTGAATTTTTAGACACGAATCGTTTAGAATTTCTGTATTCAGCGAAGTCTCCCACGTGCGGACTTTTGCGGCAACGCAAATTTTGACGGTTTCGTTCTTTTCGACTTCGAGCCAAGTTTCCGCGCCTAAAGATTCACGATTGAGATTAAATTTTTTCGCAATCAACAAATACGGAACGACATGAACCGACCAAATAACAACAAAAAAAACTATAACGAATATTAAATATTTTTTATTCATCGTAGATAAAATAGATTTTTTTATTTAATCACTAATTTTCATCAACGGTTTTAATTTCTGTCCATTTAGCGTTATTGCCGATATTGCGGATGAGGCGGAAACCTTCAGCTCTGCCTCCTGTATAATTAGGTTCCGAATAACCATAAGTAATGTCTTTCCAATATGGTTCATATGTTACCTCTAGCGTTGGTTCTAGCAAAGCTCTATTGTTCCCTCCTTTTAAACATGATGGACTCCCTCTTTGTACAGAAAATGGATTATCTTCTTCGAAAAGGACGTGTTCCCATACGAGCCCAAATATGTCATATAATCCATAGCCGTTTGGTTTTAATTGTCCCACAGGCTGTGTATATCCATTTCCTATGCCAAAATTTGCATACCTCTGGGCATACTGTAAAGATGGTAAATAGTTACCCCAAATAGCTCTTTTTTTCTTATCTCCGCCACGAGCAAACATCATCCATTCATCGTAATATGGGAGTCTGTACCCATCTGATGATTCATCAACGGATACCTGAATATAAGCGTCTTTTGGATTGTTGAAATCAAGGTAACTAATGATGTATTTTTTTCTTGATATAATTGCTTGATTGTCTTTTGTTGTTTTGGAAAAAACATAATATGGCTTTAAACCTTCACGTTTGCTCCGCTCATTTGCGTATTTTATTGCTTGAAACAAGAAAATTGAACTTGCTGCAGTGTCATGGACTGGGCAATTTTCGTAGCGAACACTTGCTCCTTGTCTTAGAATCCATTGCTCAGCAAGATCTTTAAAAAAGCCACCCGGATAGGTTGATTGAAATGGAATACTATCCCACATTGTTTGAATGATTTCACAATTAGTTACTGGATATTTATCGATTAAGTATGCTCCTGTGATTGAAACCAGCCTTTCAGGATCCTCATTGATGTGCTGAAACATCCTTATGTCTTGCTCGGTATATTTGTTAAAACCAAGTAAAACCTCTTCATTTTTTAAATTCAGATACTTCATGCCGACGGCCAGATTGATTTTATAGGCACTGTCTGAATCTGGAAACTTCACATTAATTGTATTGACTCCGATAAGCGTCGGAATTTGAACTTTTAAGCATGAATCATTGAGAATTTCGGTTTCCAACGAAGTTTCCCATGCGCGGACTTTTGAATCCATGCAAATGTTGAGGGAATCGTTCTTTTCAACTTCAATCCATGTTTCAGGGCCTAAAGAATCTCGATGCAAGACAACATTTCTTTGAGCATTGTTCAACAAGTCTTCTGCACTCGGTTCTTTATCCGAGCAAGCAATGCTGAGGATTATTGCAGCAAGAAAAGCTATTTTCATTCCGACATGACTATTCATACGGCGTAATATACAAAAAAAGGCAAAAATTTCTTGATTATAAAGGGTTCATTTTTTGTCAGAAAAAATTTATTTTTTCACTTTGATTCGGACTTGGCTTCAGTCCATTTGATGTTGTTGCCGATGTTGCGGACTAGGCGGCCTCCTCCAAAATACCCTCCCCAATTTGGCTGTGAAGAACCATAATTTAAATCCTTCCAATATGGCTCAGCTGTTGCTTTACCTGCTGGATGTTCTTTTAATGAACGATTGTTGCCCCCTTTCATGCGAGAGGGATTCCCGTTTTGATCTGGAAATATATTAGAATTGTCCAAAAAAACATGTTCCCATACAAGTCCAAATATGTCATATAGGCCATACCCATTAGGTAATAATTGACCCACTGGTTCTGAATTCCAACCTTTTCCTGTTACTAGTTTAGCGTATTTTTGTGCATTTTCGAGAGTTGCTGAACTGTAGTTGCCCCAAGGTGCTTCGTTTTTTTTGTCTCCACCACGAGCAAACATCATCCATTCATTGTAATAAGGAATTCTATAGCCATCTGAATATGTGTCAATTAAAACATAAATATCTCCATCTTCATGATCTGTAAAGTCTAGATAGCTGATGGAAAAATATTGGTTTTCTGATAAGGAACTCTGACTGGCTGTGGTGAAATGGTAATAAGGTTTAAGCCCTTCACGAATACTGCGTGCATTCGCGTATTTCATTATTTGATATAAGAATAAGGTGTTTGCTGCAGAATCTTTAGTTGAGCAGTTTTCATTACGAATGCTTCTTTTTTTTCGGGAAATCCAATTGTTTGCAAATTCCTTTAATGTTGGGTTTAGTTTTGGAGTTGTATCGGGTATATCATCCCATAACAATTGTGTAATTTCGCAATTGGTTATGGGATATTTATCTACTAGATAAGTCCCTGTTACAGATACAAACCTTTCCGGATCTGTGTTTGTAAAATAATCAGATGTTGCTGCGATATCTTCAGGGTATTCATTATATCCAAGTAATACTTTTTCGTTCTTGAAATCAAGATATCTCATCCCGACAGCTAGATTGATTTTATGGGAACTATCCGAGTTTGGGAAATACACGTTAAGAGTTTCAACACCAATAAGCGTCGGAGCTTGGAATGCTAGGCAGGAATCGTTGAGTTCCACCGTACTCAGCGAAGTTTTCCATTCGCGGACGGGCGTGTCCAAGCATATTTTGATGGATTCGGCCTTTTCGGCTTCAAGCCAAAGCTCGTTTTTTAGCGAATCACTCTTTATATTATATTGGCTAGCATTCGCCAAAGCAAGGCTGGCAGCAATTAAAAGAACGGCTTTTTTCATTCCGACGCGGCATTTCATACAACTGAATATACAAAATTCATCAGTTTTAAAGATCCTTCGACTTCGCTCAGGATGACACTAGAAGTGACTGAATCCTTCCTCCCTGACGGTCGAGGATGACTCAGGATCAATGACCGTAACTGGATCCTTCCTCCCTACGGTCGTCAGGATGACGCATTTGTACCACCACCGCACTCCCCTTCTAATGACCAATGACTAATGACCAACAGCCTTGTCCACTGCACATGCGAGCAATTACCTAAAATTCGCCAAATTGCGCGTTTTATCGCCTTAAACGCCAAAAGTCATTTTCAAATAATGAAAAAAAACTAAATTTGGCTTCACTATGAATACTTCTATGAACGATTTATGGGTGGGTGTCGACGTAGGCTCCACCACTGTGAAAATTGCTGTAGTCGATCCCGAGACATCTAAGCTTTTACACTATACATATCAGCGTCATAACGCCATGCAGGCGAAAAAGGTCTACGAGGTCCTGCGCGAAGCCCATGCCCTTTTCCCGGGCAAGAACTTCAGGGTCACGTTCTGCGGTAGCGGCGGTCAGCCGTTCGCCGAGGCCACTCACGCCTTCTTTGTGCAAGAAGTAGTCGCAAACGCACTTGCGGTGCGTGCCACCTACCCCGATTCCAGGGTCGCCATCGAACTCGGCGGTCAGGATGCCAAGGTTGTGTTCTTCGAAAAGGACAAGACCACCGGTAAGCTCATCGCCTCTGACATGCGCATGAACGGTGTCTGCGCCGGCGGTACGGGTGCATTTATCGACCAGGTCGCGGAACTCCTCCGCATCAAGACGGAAGTATTCGAAAGCTACGCCAAGCGTGGCCAAAAAGTCTATGAAATCTCGGGCCGTTGCGGCGTGTTCGCCAAGACGGACATCCAGCCGATGCTCAACAACGGCATCGCCAAAGAAGATATCGCCCTTTCGAGTTTCCACGCTATCGCAAAGCAGACCATCGGTGGCCTTGCCCAAGGTATGGAAATCAAGCCGCCTGTCATTTTTGAAGGTGGTCCCTTAACGTTCAACCCGACTCTCGTGAAGGCTTTCAAGGAACGCTTGGGCATCTCCGATGAACAGGCGATTGTCCCGGAACATTCCGAAGTGCTCGTTGCCATGGGCGCCGCACTCGCTAACGGTTCCATGTTCGCGAACCAGGAATGCATGTACCGCGAAGAGGGTTCTCTCGACGCACTCGTTCACTTTAACGAAATCCGCCAGGCCGAGAACAAGGCCAAGGCAGCCTCCGACCTCTTCTTCCAGAGCGAAGCAGAATACAAGCTGTTCCTCGAAGAACACAAGATGGCGGACAACCATTACCCGCAGCCGCCTTCCGGCACGACCATCAACGCCTACTTGGGCATTGACGCAGGTTCTACCACCACGAAGTTCGTGCTCATCGACGAAAACGAAAAGGTCATCGACGGCTTCTACGCGAGTAACGACGGTGAACCGCTCGCCGTCTTGAAGCGCGCCATGGTGGACCTCGCCGACCGCTACGAAGAATACGGCGTGAAGCTCAACATCTTGGGCGTGGGTACAACCGGTTACGGCGAACAGCTCTTTGCAAAGGCCGTGCACGCCGACTACCACACGGTGGAAACGGTCGCCCACGCAAACGCGGCCCAGCGCCTCTGCCCCGACGTCTCGTTCATCTTGGACATCGGCGGTCAAGACATGAAGGCCATCTCCGTGCAAGACGGCGTCGTCACGGGCATCATCCTCAACGAAGCCTGCTCCTCGGGTTGCGGTTCATTCATCGAAACGTACGCCCGCAGCCTCGGCATCCCGATGGAAAAGATTGCGGAACTCGCTTTCAACTCCAAGAGTCCGTCTCAACTCGGCAGCCGCTGCACCGTGTTCATGAACAGTTCCATCATCACGGAACAGCGCGATGGCAAGCAGCCCGAAGACATCATCGCGGGTATCTGCCGTTCCATCATCAACAACGTCTTTACGAAGGTCATCCGCATCCGCAACCTGAATACGCTCGGCAAGAAGGTCGTGGTGCAGGGCGGTACGTTCAAGAACAACGCCGTTCTCCGCGCCTTCGAACAGTACACGGGCCTCAAGGCCATCCGTCCGGAACGCCCGGGCGAAATGGGCGCTATCGGTATCGCTCTCCTCACGAAGAAGTTCATGGAAGAAAAGCGTGCTGCCGACCCGAACGTGCAAAGTAAGTTTATCGGGCTTGAAGCCATGCGCACCTTCAGCTGGCACAACCAGCCGGGTCAGCTCTGCCAGTACTGCACCAACCATTGCTCCCGCACCATCGTCACCTTCAGTGATGGCCAGAGCTTTGTGACAGGCAACCGCTGCGAACGCGGCGAAGTCACCGCCGACCCGAACGATCCGGCCACAAAGAAGCTCATCGCCGAAATCAACAAGAAGATGCAGGCCGTGCCGGACATGATCAAGCGCACAAACCAGCTCCTGGTCAAGGACTACGCTCCGCAGATTCTCTTGCCGCAGAACGGAAAGACCATCGGTATCCCGCGCGTACTCGAATTCTGGAACAGCCTCCCCTACTGGAAAGCATTCTTCACAGCCCTTGGTTACACCGTTGTCGTAAGCCGCCAGAGCGACTACAAGATGTTCGAAGCAGGTCTTCACAGTGTGCCTTCGGATACAGTCTGCTTCCCGGCCAAGCTCGTCCACGGCCATGTGCTGAGCCTCATCGAAAAGAAGGTCGACCGCATCTTCTTCCCGATGATGATTTCGCTCCCAAGCGACCACACCAAGTTTAACGCCACGACGGTCTGCCCGGTCGTGCAAGGTTACCCGAACATCTGCCAGAACACGGACGAACCCGAAAAGAATTACGGCATCCCGATGGACCAGCCGATTTTCCACTGGGCAAACACCAAGCTCCGCAGAAGCCAGACCATCGACTGGTTCCACGACAACTGGAACATTGACAAAAAGATTTTGGACAAGGCAGTCACGGAAGGCGAAAAGGCACTCAACAATTACCGCACCACACTCCTCGAAGAAGGCCAAAAGATTCTCGACGAAGTGAAGGCAAACGACAGCTTTGCCGTTGTGATTGCAGGCCGCCCCTACCATGCCGACTTGCTCATCAACCACAACATTGCAAGCCACTTTACCGCCATGGGCATTCCGGTGCTCACCACCGAATCGCTCCCGGGCGTTTATGACCAGGATGTTCCGAGCCACACCCGCGTGGAAATCAAGAACACGTTCCACTTGCGCATGCTCGGCGCAACGATGATTGCTTCAAGAGACCCGCATGTTGAACTTGCCCAGATCGTGAGCTTCGGTTGCGGACATGACTCCGTATTGACCGATGAAATGATGCGCATGATGCACCGCGATTCCAACAAGGAAATGCTCATGCTCAAGCTCGACGAAGGTGACGCAAGAGGCCCGGTGGGCATCCGCATCAAGAGCTTTATCGAAACCGTGAAGGCCCGCCGTGCGGCAAACCTCCCGGACAAGCCGATTTCGAACGAACCGCAGTTCCACACGCCGTACGTGGCGAGCGACAAGACCAAGCGTATCATCTTGACACCGAACCTCTCGCCTGCATTTGCCATTCTCGCAAGTTCCTACATCCAAGGCAAGGGTTACCTCTCGGATTACCTCCCGGTTGCAGACAAGCGCGCTATTGAACTCGGCAAGAAGTACGTGCACAACGACATTTGCTTCCCGTGCCAGATCAACATTGGCGAATGCCTCAAGTGGCTCGAAGAACACCCGAACGTTCCGCAGACCGAAGTTTCAATGTGCCTTGCCAAGAACTGCGAAAACTGCCGCGCTGTGCAGTACTCCGTGCTTGGCCGTAAAGCTCTTGACGAAGCGGGTTACAAGGACGTTTCCATCATCACGACCGGCATCGACTATAAAGGCATGCATCCGGGATTCCAGCTCGGGCTCGACTTCCGTCTCCACACGCTCTGGGGCCTTGCATTCATGGACGCCATCGAAACGGCTTACCGTGCACTCCGCCCCTACGAAATCCACAAGGGTGATTCCAAGAAGATTTACAGCAAGTGGATGCCGGAACTGATGAAGACCGCCGCCACCCTCAAGAAGACGGAACTCGGCTCTGCTAAGCGCCTTGTCGAAATGCTTCGCCAGTGCATCGACGAATTCAACAAGGTCGAAATCACGGAAGCCCGTCAGAAGGGCATCCGCAAGCCGCGCGTTGCCGTGCTCGGCGAAATCCTCATGAACTACCACCCGAGCGCAAACGGACATGTCGAAGACTACCTCATGGACAACGGTATGGAAGTTTACCTCCCGGGCATGATGGACTTCTTCCGCGTTGACGAAGTTGTCCGCGCCGAAAAGATCAAGCGCGGATTCTCGGCAAACCCGATTGCAGACCGTATCGAAGGAAGCGTCACCGCAAAGCTCTTTGCACACGCCGCAGAAACAGCCAAGAAAGTCATGCAGTCGTTCAAGCTCTACGAACACCACGCCGACTGCTTCGAACTCGTGAACTACATTGACGGCATTATCGACCCGACATACAACACGGGTGAAGGCTGGCTCATCCCGGCTGAAATCCTTTACAACTCGAAGCACGGCATCAACAGCTTCATCATTGTGCAGCCGTTCGCCTGCCTCGCCAACCACATCAGTGGCCGTGGCCTCACGAAGGCTGTAAAGGAACGTTGCCCGCACGTGCAAATCCTGAGCTTGGACTACGATCCGGATACCAGCTTTGCCAACATCGAGAACCGCTTGCAGATGCTCATCATCAACGCTCGCGAACTCGAACGTGCGAATAAGGTGAACGGCCCTGCGGCCAGTAGGCAGTAGGAAGTAGACAGTAGACAGTGTCATCCTGAGTGAAGTCGAAGGATCTAAACATTAGAAAAGGAACCCCCGACGGGGTTCCTTTTTTTTGCATCGTCATCCCACATTCTCGTCATCCTAACGCGAAGCGGAAGGATCCAGTTAAATCCAGCTTTCTCATTACAAGATTTAACTGGATGTTTACCCAAAGGGCATAACTCCACTAAGCTACTTAAGTAGCAAGTGTCGTATATCGGGACTTTGTCCCTCAACATGACGATAAAAAAAGACTTCCTCTTTCGAGGAAGCCCTTTTTCACAATTTGACTTAAATCGTTAACGAATTAGCGGACTGCAACGCGCTTCGTAGCGAGGACCTTGCGGCCTTCGGAGAGGCGAACAATCACAGCACCCTTGCCAGCAAACTGAGCCATGTCAACGGTCTTTGCAGCACCGGAGAATGTTTCAGAGAGCAGCATGTCACCGCGAACACTAAAGATCTTCACGGACTTCACGCCGTTGGAGGTCGTTGCGATGTTCAAGGTGTTGTTCATGACAACCAAGCTAGCCTTCGCTGCAACTGCGGCAACGACATCGAGCGTACCGTTGTTACGGCCATTAGCCTTGGAAATAACCGGATCTGCCTTCGGCTTCACGACTTCAGGTTCACCGCAAGAGGTTTCGACCCACCACCAGGTCTGGGAGGCTTCTTCGTTAATCCACTGCGGAACACCTTCACGGACGCGGTCCGGATTCATGGTGTAGCACTTGCCAGCACCCATGTTTCTCAAACCAGAGTTGTAGCAATGCTGATCGTAGTCGCCCGTACCGTTCTTGAATTCGATGCAAGCAGAGACGACGATTTCGCTAGAGCTAGATTCAACAGAGCTGGAAGATTCCACGCTAGAGCTGGATTCAGCAGAGCTGGAGGATTCTTCGCTGGAGCTGGATTCAACAGAGCTGGAAGATTCTTCGCTGGAGCTAGAAACGACTTCGCTAGAGCTAGAGACAACCGTACCACCGCACGGAGTTTCAACCCACCACCAAGTCTGGGTAGCAATTTCGTTGATCCAGAGCGGGTTTTCGTTCTTGCGGTCCGGGTTCATGGTATAGCACTTGCCCGGAGCCATTTCCTTAAGACCAGAGCTGTAGCAGTGGTCGCCGTAGTTGCCCGTACCGTTCTTGAACTCGATGCAAGCAGAGACGACGATTTCACTAGAGCTAGATTCAACAGAGCTGGAGGATTCTTCGCTGGAGCTGGATTCTTCGGAGCTAGAAGATTCTTCGCTAGAGCTGGATTCTTCGGAGCTAGAAGATTCTTCGCTGGAGCTGGATTCTTCGGAGCTAGAGGATTCTTCGCTAGAGCTGGATTCTTCAGAGCTAGAAGATTCTTCGCTGGAGCTGGATTCTTCGGAGCTAGAAGATTCTTCGCTAGAGCTGGATTCTTCGGAGCTGGAGCTTTCTTCGCTGGAGCTAGATTCTTCGGAGCTGGAGCTTTCTTCGCTAGAGCTGGAATCCGGATTATAGGAACTGGTAATTACAATATATTCTTCTTCGCTGGAGCTGGATTCAGCAGAGCTGGAGGATTCTTCGCTGGAGCTGGATTCAACAGAGCTGGAAGAGACTTCGCTAGAGCTAGATTCAACAGAGCTGGAGGATTCTTCGCTGGAGCTGGATACAACAGAGCTAGAAGATTCTTCACTAGAACTAGAGACGACAGAGCTGGAGCTTTCTGCGCTGGAGCTAGAAAGTTCAACACCGCACGGAGTTTCAACCCACCACCATGTCTGGGTGGCGATTTCGTTGATCCAGAGCGGGTTCTCGTTCTTGCGGTCCGGGTTCATGGTGTAGCACTTGCCCGGAGCCATTTCCTTAAGACCAGAACTGTAGCAGTGGTCGCCGTAGTTGCCCGTACCGTTCTTGAACTCGATGCAAGTAGAAACGATCGGTTCTACGCTGGAGCTAGAGACAACAGAGCTGGAGCTTTCTGCACTGGAGCTAGATTCCACGCTGGAGCTGGATTCTACAGAGCTGGAAGAGACTTCGCTAGAGCTAGAGACGACAGAACTGGAGCTTTCTGCGCTGGAGCTGGAAGCAGCTTCGATGCAAGGCGTTTCAGTCCACCACCAAGTCTGGGAAACCATCTGGTTAATCCACTGCGGGACGCCTTCCTTAATACGATCCGGGTTGATGGTATAGCACTTGCCCGGAGCCATATCGAGAAGACCTGAATTATAACAATGCTTGTCATAATCGCCCGTTCCGTTTACAAACGGAATACAAGGAGAAGCTTCTTGAGCAAACACCATTGCTGATGCCAAGCCCAAGAATAAGGTTGTTTTTTTGGTTGTTTTCATTTATTTGCCTTTTTTTAGTTTATTTTAAGGTCAAATAAATTTAGTAAACAAATCATACAAAATAAGTTTAAGTATATAATATCTTTACAAGAAAGGCATAAATTGCTTAATTTTCAAGAATTTAGGCAAAAAAGCACACCAAGTAACTTAATTTTTACAGAATTTAGCCGTAAATATTTCACTTGGACGATACAATATGTCTGTAAAAAAGCAAACAAACATTTACAAATAAAAAAAATCCGAGAATCACAAATTCCCGGACTTTTGTCATTCAGGCTCAACCGAGCCAGAAAATTCATTTTATGATTTAATCCAACTTGATCTTCTTGAGGCTCGTGACGCCTGCATTTTTCACGCGGACAACATAGAGACCGTTCGGGACTGCCTTTAGCGAAACATTCAACGAGCCTTTGGCCTGACGGTCAAAAGACTTCAACACGCTGCCCGTCATAGAAATCAAATCTACACGGACATTGCCATTTGCTGCAATCTGGAGAGTCCTGCCGGAGAGAGTCATCTTCGGGGATTTCGCCATGATTGTCGGCAAAGCAATTGTACCTTCGCTAGAGCTGGACCCCGGATTCACAGAACTCGAAGAAGTCGGCTGAGACGGATTTGCAGCGGCAAGGTTCGGCATATTACCCGAAACAAGCAAGCCATTCAAAAGCTTGAGGGACTGGTTGAAGTAGTTTTCGTCACCGAGAGCGACGGCTTCCTTCCAGTATTCATCGAGCTTGGCCTGGTACTTTGCATCAGAGATAAGCGAAGTCATGAGGGAAGTCACGAACGTGCTGTTGTGATCGTTGCCAAGGCTACCCGACTTTCTGAGCACAGGACCCTTCATGTCGGCTGCTTTGACGGTAGAAACAAATTCAGCCATTTTCTTGTCGAGTGCAAGTGCACGTTTATCGCCATGCCAGCAAACAGCCTTTGCGTTACGCCACGGAGCGCGGGAAGCGTCGTAGCTGTAATAGTCGTCTTCGCTCTTGCCGTTCTTGTCGGTCCAGTCATCAATGAGGCCCGTCGAAACTTCAGCAGAGCTGGCTTCGTAAAGCTTCATGTTGGCATCGTATGCGGATTCGCTCCAGAAGCTCGCGTTTTCCGTATCGACCAAAGCAAAAAGCGGCATATAGGCCGGGTCAAAATAGCCCGGGTTCTTGCGGTTGTAGCCGGCATCGCCCCACTTGTCGCCCGGCAAGTGCAAACCGTTCGATTCAAACTCGAACTTTTTCATGGACTGGATGAGCTTCTTGGCATCTTCCTTGTACTTTTCATCGCCAAACTGGTAATAAGCCATCACGAGGGCTGCGGCGGCATCGATATCGCCATCAAGAGCAGCACCCTTGTCATAAGCCTGGTTCAAGTTACCGACCTTCCAGACCATCAAGCCGTTTTCGTTCATCATCTTCTTGTAGAAGTTCCAAATCTTGTCGAATTGCAGCTGATAACTGGTCGTGTTGTCGCTAAAGTAAACCATCAAAAGCATACCGTAGCCGACACCTTCCGAGAAGTATTCGTTGGAACCCGGATCAGAACGCACACCGGCGACATCACCGTCTTCGTTGTACATGGTCTTCATCCAATAGGCAAACTGGGATTTCAGTTCTTCGGAAGCTTTAGCCTTGTCGCTCAAAAGCGTCGCATTTCCACCGTAATCGGACATTTGCGGAAACGGGAAATTCACCTTGGCCTCGGCGAGTCCGAAAGCAAACAAGCCAGCAAGTCCCAACTTGACCAAACGATTCATACACAACTCCTATGCCCAAAGGGCCGTTAAATCTATCTAAAAATAAATTATTAGCGACTAAATTTAAGTTTTTTTAGTCTTACGTTTTAATGCGCTGTGCGATCCATCACGACAAAAAGAGAATCACGGTACGCAACGTGCCATTTTTCGCTAGAATCAAGGGTTCCAAGCAATTTATCCCACCTCGCATAATAGCGCAAAGGAAGCACGACACGGTCGATATCCAGCGAATCGGCATCGTGGAGGAATGTTTGCGGGGACTCGGCGTACTGCAAATATTTTTCAAAAAATTCCGCCGTTTTCAAGATAAAACGTCCATCGATGAATGTCGAATCAGATGGATTCATAAACGCCAAATAGCCGCCGGCGCGATCATCGTTAAACAGCCTGCCCGAATGCGGATTTTCAAGCATCCACTGCGTCGCCGCCACAGGCACACGCTGGTACGCAACCATGGAACGGTCATAAAACGCAAGGGATTTCGCCCAAAGACCAAGGGTAAAGGCGATAAGGAGAGTAGGAAGCAGGCGGTAGGCAGCAGGCGGTAGACGATTGGGCAAACGCGAAGGTCGAACATCGTGACTCTGCTTGCATAGACATAACCGAGGCCAGCATTTGACGCCTACTGCGAAAAACACCGGCAAAAAGAGAACGAAATTGCGTTCGGCAACAAGAGCAAGAATCGCAGTTGTCAAAAGCCAAACCGATTCAGAACGGCGCAAATGACGAACCGACGCAACAATCCCCGCCAAAGAAAATACAACCATCAGCGCCGACTGCAAAACGTTCTCCCCAGCCTTCAAAAGCGTAATGGGCGAACGGTTCTCCGCAATTTCACTCGCAAAAAACGCTGCCGAAGGAGAAAGCCCTAGCAAACGGTCCAGCAAGCCAAACGGATACAGGAACAAGTTCAGTCCATCGCGATGCAAGAGCGGCATTGCAAACAGCAATACGACAAACGCACCCCAGCGACGGCTCCACCCATTCGCCCATAAAATCAAAAGTGCAAAAAGCGGGCCTAAAATATAAAGTCCCTGAAACCGGCACCACAACCATTGTATGGCTAGAATCAAGACCGCCGCCCCCGCTGTTTTCACGACATTATGCGGCTTGGCAACGCGATTCGCGCATAATCCGCGCATTTCATTTCGGGAACGGAACAACCACGGCAACACATTCCAATAAATCCCGAGAAACAACAAGCTAAAAAGCACTGGCCTAATTTCAAGCTGGTATCGGAAAATAAAGAGGATAACCACAGCAATCGCGGAAGACATCAAATTGCGGCATTTCACGCCACGCAAAAACAACGCAAATACAAGCCCCCACAATATCGCCTTGAACACGACTAAAAGCGGAGCACCGCCAACATCATAGACAATTGCCACCACCTGCTGAAAATACTCGTGTACATTCACAACAGGCTCACGCACAGGCGTCCAGGTCGTCACCCATTTGCGCGCACAGGCCAAGTGCCACCAGATATCGGTATCCGTCAGTGGGAAAACTGCAAAAAGAACAACAGAAACGATTATCAAAAACAAGTTGCAAGCCCTAGAAAGTCAATCACTTTGATTTTCGCAAAGACTTTATCAGAGAATCGAGACGCGCAGAAAATTTTTCGGCACCAAACTTATTCAAATGATCATAATCATGAGCCATCGAACTTGGGTAATCGTGATCGCCCATTTTATTTTCATCCATGAAAATAAAATTCGAATTTTCATCCTCCATTCGGCGCATTTCTTCAATCAATTTTTCTGCATGGCTACGCAGCATTCCATGACGCGAATAGGAACCTGTTTTTTTATAATACGGACTTACAGGGAATGTAACCCCAACAACTGTGATATTTTGCATTTTCGCCAAACGGACAAGATCTTTCAGCTTTTCGTAATTACTAAAGAAATCCGAAAGGCATTCATTGAAAGGATGATAGGCCAAACACATATTCACATTCGAATCCGGCATGCAATTTTCTAAATGGTAAGTCGAACGACAGATTTCACTTCTATTGTCAATAACACATTCAGCATAATCTTTATCCACCAGGCAAGTACTCCACGTTGAATCTATATCAATTTCAGCCACGCCATTTTCATCAGTCCATCCACGTTTTTCCATACTCTCAAACCAGCCTTTACGGGCAACAAACTCTTCAGCATCAACAGGTGAATTAAGCTTTACCAAATTGACAAACGAAGAATCAACCCCTTCTGGGTAAAACTCATGATTTACATCATATTCAAAGCCCAAAGAACCGCTCATATTCCTATCAACATCCGTATGCCCATCATAATTGAACCACATATCAAAATCAAGACTTACAACAACATATTTCAATTTTGGACATTGATTTGAAACATAGTTTTTAAAAAGATAATGGATGCAATGCATGTCGCAGGGAATTCCAGAAAAATTCAAGGAAGGAACACTCATATCAAGCGGATTAAAACCAGATCTCATACGAGAATTGCCAAGTCCAATCAATTCTATGGAATCCTTAAAAGTCCAGAAAGCAAGCATTTTACGGGATAATTCACTAGCAGACAGATTTTCCGCAGAAAGATACACGCCCACGCTGTCTTCGCTCCAACTAGTTTCACTCGTCGTTTTATCAAATGGTGTCCAGAAACAAGGGTGCCAAAGTTCATCGCCCTCAACAAGATTCGTTATAGAGCCTGTTTTTATATTCACCAGCGCAATTTTCTGATGCGCACCATCAAAATTTGTAAGTGTAACCACCGCAAAATTGTCTTCATTCAGGACCCATTCGCTATGATCGAATGTATAACCCTTTGGGGCAGCAACAGAAGTACGCAATTTTCCTTGCTCATCGGCAACAAGCAAACGTTCATGCACCTGATAGTTTTTTCCAACAAATTCGGTCCCAGTCTTTCCTGCAAAATCCAGAAAAAGCGTTTGTTTAGAATTCCTGTTCAATGAAGCGTTGCAAGCCTGATCGCTATTGAACCATACCGTATCGACAGCTTTGGATGTTACCGTAGACTTGTTCTTTGCAACACGGGCCCGCAATAGACGCGCCCCAGAGACAGAGAGCTTTTCATCATTGCTAATTCCCCCATGATAAGCGCCATCGAAAAGCTTAACAGGCTTGCCAAAGGCTCCCTTTGAAAAAGGAACCTGCCAAGTACTCTGCGAAAAGAAATCAGACTTTTCTTTATTGTTTCCAGCATCTGTAACATAGACAATTACCGTATCCCCATTTTCAAGGACGCGCCAACGCGGAATCGCAGCAGATTTGACATCCAGCTTAACAAGATTCGTTCCCACTTCGTTCAGATCGCGAACATAGACCGTTGATTTACCGGCAATACCTTCCAGTCCAGTACAAAACGCCACATGCTTTCCGTCCGGTGAAATATCAGGATGATAGACCTCTAGCGAATCCTTTATTTCAACAGCAACCGGAGATATCTTTGACAAATCGACATAAACCAAATTTCCAGAGACATCATTACGGAAAGCCAGTTTCAAACGGTTTGTCCCTAAAAGGGACGACAACATTTTCCTATTGGGCAAGACAAGGATATTCGAAGAAATGGCCTCCCCCGAAGCATCAAGCCAAACTGGTTTTGCGATTTTTCCATACGCTAGACGAAATCCCAAATAGTCCGAATAACTTGCACTCGTTACAGTATAGACATCGCCCCGCGAATAAAGATTTATTGTCGAAGGATCGCTCCTAAAGCTACCCCCCTTAATAACGCGTTCATCAAAGTTACCTCCATTCAAAGCACCCATATAATTTGAAATTACCGTATCCTGGAAATTTCCAAGCCAGTCATTCACCCATTCAGCTACATTACCCGACAAGTCACAAAAGCCCTTTTTATCTTTCTTCAGGCATACTTCATGTGTCGCAAAATCAGAATTACTTGAATTCCAGCTATTCGTCGAATCAAATGAAAGACCCGACGCGAACACCCATTCAGCTTCTGTCGGCAAGCGGAACGCATCAACTTCAGGCTTAAACTTAAAGCCTTCAAGCAACACACAATGGCCGTTCTTGTCAAATTGCGCTGAAGAATAGGAATAAGCGGAATCAATCCCGTTTTTTTTGCTTTTCGCATTGGCAAAGAGAACGGCATCATAATAAGTCACATTAGCCGCAGGCAGTGATTCATTGTCACAATCAAGCGTAAGGTGCCCCTTTTTCCCTCCCATAAGGTCGTTAAACTCTTTACAAGTGATTTCACTTTTGCCCAACAGAAAACTGTAATCAAAAGCAACTTCCATTTCAGGCCGTTCATTGCTTTTCGCTGATTTAAGAGCCGTACCTAGTACTACTGATTTTCCAGCAGATTTGATATAGATAAAATCATCCTTCAAATCAACATTTGAGCAATCAACATCCCATGCGAATCCATTTGTAGATTCCCCAGAACACGCCACAAGAAACAGCATTGCTACAGCTGCAATTAAAGTAAAAAAAGATCCTCTCGCATATACTCCATACATATCAAGTCCCCTTATTTTTACCATATATAGCTTTTTTAAGGAAACATCTTTAAAAGTGCGCCAAGACGCCGCGTAAATTTTGCAGCGTCAAGCGTACTTAAAAAGGATATATGCCAAAAGTTCATATTTTATTTAAGCGTTTTCAACAAGGAATCTATCCTCGCCGTTATAACTTTTGCACCCTCTAGCCCCAGATGATCTTCGTTGGAAAACTCACCTTCAGCATAGTCATGGTTACCATCCTTGTATTCATCAAGGACCTTGAAATTCGGATATTTATCAAC
The DNA here is from genome assembly GCF_002210345.1 of Fibrobacter sp. UWB4. Lineage (NCBI taxonomy): Bacteria > Pseudomonadati > Fibrobacterota > Fibrobacteria > Fibrobacterales > Fibrobacteraceae > Fibrobacter > Fibrobacter sp. UWB4. Next base: position 77,175 of record NZ_MWQI01000002.1, read on the forward strand.
AAGTTTCTGAACGGATTGCTTTATGATTTCTACAGCATCACGAGTTGGTCCATAGCGTCCCCAAGATATTGTTTTTGTATAATTTGGAGATTGCGGATAGATAACGCCAACAACGTTGACTTCGAAATTACGGGCAAACTCCAGTATTTCTAGAAGTTTTTGCAAGTTGTAGTTATAGCGTAATTTATCATAATCAAACCATAGCGGGTCATAATCAATAGGAGGCACATCGCTACCCCAGCCTACTGTAGTCGATTTGTACATTCCACGATGATACCCGAATAATTCATATTCATATTCATTCGGATTCAATGCCGCCTGAGATGCAGCCACCATATCGCCAATAAAACCGTCCTGCCAGTAGTTATGGTTTTTATCGTATTCATATCCAGGAATATTGGAGAACCAATCAATCCAGTTTTCATCTTTAACATACCAGCGATCATAATCCAAAGCCAGAACTATCGTTTTCAACTTCGGCATCAAAGGCAAGATATAATTTTTAACAAAGAAATTCGTACTCATCAAATCTTGAGCGGAATAAGACATATTTATAGCAAATCCTGATTTGATAAATTCAGGATCCACGCCCGCGAACGATCTGGACGAACCGATAACAACGACCTCTGCGGAATCTTTATACTTCCAGAAATAATCCATTTTTACTTTCATGATTCGAGTATAAATATTCGTTTTTTCGGTCATATAAGCACAAGCACTATCAAGATTAAGCTTGTCATCGCCACTAGGCGGGACTATCGTCTTAACCCATAAGCTCGGGTGCCAAAGTTCATCGCCTTCAGCAAGGTCAACAATGCTGCTATCAGACAAATTCACCAAAACAATTTTCCCATGAGCATAATCAGCATTTGTAAGCGTCGCAACAACAAGGTCGCTAGCACCAGAAACCCATTCCGTGTGATCAAATGCATAACCGTTCGGAGCTTCTACAGACTGGATAAGCTTACCTGTAGAATCGGCAATCAACAGCCTCTTATGCGTTCCATAATTTTCGCCAACAAATTTCTGTCCAGTTTTTCCACCAAAATCAAGGAACAGCGTACGTTTGCTGCCATCCTTAGCAATAGAGACATTGCAAGCCTGCTCTGCTTCTTTGCCATTTTTATACCATACCGTATCGACCGCTTTTCCAGAAAGATTCGAGCCTTTCGCTGCGATACGCGCACGCAATTGCTTCGAGCCAGAAACAGCAAGCCTGTCATCTTCGCTGATGCCCCCGTGATAAGCGCCATCAAACAATTTTTGGGGTTTCCCAAATTTTCCATTCGAGAACTTCACCTGCCAGGTAGAAGCCTTCTTGAAAGACGATTCTTCCGTATTGTCATCTGCATCGGTCACATAGACGATAACCGTATCGCCATTTTCCAAGACTCGCCAACGCGGAATTTCAGCGCTTTCTACATCCAGCTTGACAAGGCCAGAACCAGATTCTTTCAAATCGCGCACATAAAGAGCAGAATAGGCTTTTGTACTCTTGTTATAACTCGAGACTCCTTCATATCTCGTGCAAAAAGCAACTTTTTGACCATCTGGCGAAATTTCAGGATGATAAGCATCAAGAGAATCTGAAATTTCATTCACTGAAAGCATCCCACTCGAATAATCGATAAATGCAATATTCCCCATAGGATTATTGCGGAAAGCAAGCTTCACATGGAAAGTTCCAGTCTTTGATCGCAATGCTGCTGAATTTGCAAGAGGCGAGACACGGCTCGTAATAGCCTTGCAATCTTTTCCCATCCATTCTGCATCAGGAATCGAACCAAATGCTAGACGGAAACCAACATAGTCAGCCTTAGTCGCCGATGTAACCATGTAAGTATCACCACGATTATAGAGCTTAATTACGTCCGCCTTGCTATGGTAGCTTCCTCCCTTCAAGACACGTTCGTCATTAGAACCACCATCAGGAGGTCCAATAAAGTTCTTTACGGGCTGGTCACAGAAGTATCCGAGCCAGTCATTGACCCATTCCATTGCGTTTCCGACAATGTCACATACAGATTGGCTCGAATCCGTCTTACTGCAGACTTCATGCAATTTAAAATCAGAATTTTCAGAAGTCCACGCTTCAGACGTTTTCCAATACTTTAAAGCAACAAGAGACCATTCTGCTTCTGTCGGCAAACGATAGGCATCAACTTCTGGATGGAAGACGAAACCTTCTAAGTTTGTACAGCGCTTTTTCTCGTCAAACTCGGCACTAGTATAGGTATAGGCAGTATCTAAAAAGCCCTCAGCTTTACTACGTTCATTTGCATAAAGCACGGCATCATAAAATGTCAAATTCGTTGCCGGAATCTTATCGCTAGAGCATTCCAATTCAAGCCCAGTCAGAGGCTTCATGAGGGAATTGAACTCGCCACAAGTAACCTCATGCTTCCCAATCGAAAAGTCATAATCCATTGTGACTTTCATCTCGGGGCGTTCATTGACATTGGCCTTGGCATCGTTCGTTCCAAGACTGACGACCGAATTATCGGCATGGACAAGAAGCATTCCCGCAAGAGAATCATTCTCCGTCGTAATTTTATTGTTGGGAGAAGAAACGCCACCAGATTCCGAGCATGCAACTAGAAATAAAACAGAGAAGAAAAGAGATAATTTTTTTATCATAATAACCAAAATAGAAAAAATACTTTTCCAAAGCTAAAGAAATTAACTTAATTATTCCGTATTTTCACAAACTCATTCCAAAGTCATTAGCAAAGAATCAAGTCTATGCGTAAACAGCTTTGCCCCCACACCGCTCAAGTGATCCGCATTGTAAGCCATATCATCCGTATAGTCGTGTTCACCAAATTTGTTTTCGTCAAACACAATGGCATCGAACTTTTTAGAAGCTTCAATAAGTTCCATGGCAATACTACGACGCGGTCCATAAATACCAAACGTTCCCGTTTTCGCATAACCCGGATTCTGCGGCAAGACGGCCAATACGACCTTTAGCCCTGCTTGACGGGCTTCAACTACAATTTCTTCAAGCAAATGCTCATTTTCGGCAAATACAGGGGATTCATATGTAAGCACATTCGAATCCCTGATGCAAACGGCGGCAGCCCAGTTTCCGGTCGGCAATGAAAAATCTTCAAGTGTATAGAGAAGCTGCAAAGCGGATTCAGGACGAGGAGTTTCCTTTACGACATCCAAAAAATGTTCTGGCAGGCTATCCACCCAGAAATCATGATTTTCATCGTACATATATCCAGGAACCTTATTGTAAATCACATCAATCCAGGTCGCATTTGCATCCGCCCAGAATAAATCTGGCGATAATTCCAAAACCAGGACCTTCAATTTTTTCAAATGTTTCAGAATATAATTTTTAAACAAGTAACTCGCACCTGCCATCTGTCCCGCAGAAAAAGCCATATTCAACATATTATGGGATTTCACCTCTTTATCGCGAAGAGCAAACATCATTCTCGACGAACCGAGCGCTACAGCGGTAATTTCATTTCGATTTTCCCAGAAGCGTTCCATCTTAACGCGAAGATCCAAAGCGCCACTAGACGCCGAAGTTAGATAATAGACCCCCGCACTGTCCGTATCAAGAGTTTTACCTTCGTAGCGATTTTTGGAATGCCATAGACACGGGTGCCAAAGTTCATCGCCTTCGACAAGAGTCTTGATTGAATCTGTAGACAGATCAACCAGAACAATTTTTTGATGGGCGCCATTCAGGTTCGTAAGCGTCGCAACCACCAGATTCGAGCCGCCCAAGGCCCATTCCGTATGATCAAAGGTATAGCCTTGTGGCGCGGCCACACTATGAACAAGTTCTCCTTTCTCATTTGCAACTAGAAGCCTTTCATGGGTATTGTATGATTGACCTACATAATTAGCCCCAGTCTTGCCGCCAAAATCAAGGAATACCGTCCGGTTACTGCCATCATTAGCAAGAGAGACATTGCATGCCTGCTCTCCATTATACCAGACAGAATCTTTCCCAGACGACATTCGTACACGCAAAAGAGTAGATCCCGTAACCGCAAGCTTCTTATCAGAACTTACGCCTCCATGGAACGCCCCATCAAAAAGCTTTTGCGGTGTTCCAAATTTTCCTTTTGCAAACGGGACTTGCCATGTACTCATAGCCGCAAAGTCAGCATCCTCTTTATTATTTGCGGCACTTGAAACATAGACAATAGAGGTGTCGCCCTCATCCGTGACGCGCCATCTTGGAATCGCAGCGCTTTTGACATTCAGCTTCACAAGTCCTGAACCCGAAGCATCTAAATTTCGGACATAAATACTTGAAGTCCCAGGAACCCCTTCGACGCCCGTACAAAATGCAACAAGTTTGCCATTTGGCGAAACATCGGGATGGTAAGCCTGAATTGTATCCTTGATTTCAACGACGGAGTTGATTCCGTTTCCATAGTCGATATACGCCAAGTTGCCCGTCAGATCATTGCGAAAAACAAGCTTTGACTGGAACGAACCCGTCATGTGCTTAGTCTCATAAATTCCTAACAGCGGAATCACAACGGACTCTTTAGCAGTACCATTTTCATCAAGCCAAATCGCATTAGGGATCGGTCCTATTGCAAGCCTGAATCCTAAATAATGGCCTTTTGTCGATGACGATACCGTATAAATATCACCACGGCCATAGGTGTTTATCTGTGACGGGTCGTCCCGGAAACTACCTCCCTTGACAACGCGTTCCCCAAGACTTCCACCATCAGCGCCTCCCACAAAATTCGTTACAGGACTACTGCTAAAAAAAGTAAGCCAGTCATTCACCCATTCTAGGGCATTCCCAGCCATATCGTAAACGCCAAGATCATTTGCTGGAGAAGTTGCTACGTCCTGAATTTCAAAATGAGAATTTTGATTATTCCATCCCTTTTCAGGATACCAACCTTGACTTGCGACATACACCCATTCAGCCTCAGTCGGTAAACGAAATCCATTTACTTTTTCATGAAAAACAAGCCCATCCAAATCAATACAGCTTCCCTTTGCATCGAAAGAAGCTTTCGTATAAGTATAGACGGTATCCAAATTTTCAGCCTTGCTTTTTGCATTTGCGAAAAGAACCGCATCATAGTACGTCACATTTGTCACAGGACTCTTATCATTACACACACCACTACATTCGGCACCGGCATTTCGCCGCAAGGCACTGTACTCCGCACGGGAGACTTCATGTTCGCTTATATAAAAATTATAAGTAAAACTAGCATCCATTCTCGGATATTCACTAGCACGTCCGCCTTCTCCATTTATTCCAAGCGATGTTTTTTGACCATTCGCATTAACATAGACAAAGCCATCAAAACTGAGCACCGGCGGAGATTCAATGCCATACGGGAATTTATTTTCCTCAGTACATGAATTAAAAAAAACAAGGGAAAATAAAACAGCCGCAAGCAATCCAAAATTCATCTGAACGACATTTTTCATTTTTTTGACTCCAGAGACAGCAAAACGTCATTCAGCCGAGATGTAAGCCTCATAGCACCGGCATTGCACAAGTGGTCTTCATCAATCGCCATTTGTCCGTCATAATCATGCTTGCCCATTTTATTTTCATCCATCAACACAAAATTCGGATACTTTTTATTCAAAGCTTCTAATTCACTAATCATCTTTTGAGCAACGCTACGACGAAGGCCATAACGTCCAAAAGCACCTGTTTTCGCATACTCCGGACTCTGCGGGAAAATAAGGCCAATCACACGAACATCTCTCTTGGCGGCTTCTTTAACGATATCGATAAGCGCATTCTTGCTATCGTTATAAATGCCCTTATGTTGATCATAATAGGTGCTATCCATTTCAATTTCGGGCTTTTCTTTCCATTCCCACTGGCAATAAGCATTTGTATAGCGCCCACGATCGTTCATATAGTATTTTTCATCCGATGAACCTACAGAATTCTGTGTATATTCCAGCAAGCCTTCCGGAACACCGTCTTTCCAGTAATCATGATTTTTATCATACACATACCCTGGATAATTATCAAAAGTCGTATAGAATAAATTATCTCCATCAGGTCCATCAATTTTATACCAAAAATCAATATCTAGCGAAACAACAATATACTTCAGCTTTTTCAGATGGTTAAAGAGATAATGATTTAATAAATCCCTAGACGTATAAATAGAATTTGGTGTATGGCCAAAATTCACAGCAAAAAATTTTTCATCCAATCTAGATGGGCTAACTCCATACATGGACCTCGAAGAACCCAATATCGCCACATTAATAGAATCATGGTATTTCCAGAGAAGTTCCATTTTAAACCGCATGATAATAGAGGCCCACTCATCCGATGGATGCAAATAAACGCCAGCACTGTCCGGATCAAGTTTAGATTTTTCAGGGGCATAATTTTTTGTTCGCCAAAGACATGGATGCCAAAGATCATCACCTTCCACCAAATCCAGGATTGAACCATCCGCAACATTCACGAGAACAATTTTCAAATGGGCGCCATTTGCATTTACGACCGTAGCCACAATAAAGCCGCCATCCTTTTTAGCATCGGCATAATTCAGCGCCCATTCCGTATGGTCAAATGTAAAGCCTTCAGGCGCAGGAATAGTCTTAATAAGCTTTCCTGTACTGTCAGCAATCAGCAAACGTTCGTGCGTTCTGTAACTTTTTCCAACAAACTCAGCTCCTGTTTTTCCACCAAAATCAAGGAACGCTACACGCTTGGATCCATCGTTTGCAAGGGAGGCATTGCAAGCCTGTTCACCGTTATACCACACGGTATCGCGACCATCCGAAAGCATTTTTCCCGGATTTGCAATACGCGCACGAAGCAGACGGGCGCCAGTAACAGCAAGTGTATTGTCGTCAGAAACACCTCCGTGATACGCCCCGCTAAAAAGCTTTTGAGGCGTTCCGAATCGACCTTTTGCATACTTCACTTGCCATGTACTCTTGGATTTAAATTCCGAAGTTTCTTTATTGTTTCCCGCATCGGACACATAGACGATCACCGTATCGCCATTATCCAGAACTTTCCACCGTGGAATAGAAGCATTTCCCTTGATATTAAGCTTTATAGGTCTTGTTTTGGATAGACCCAAAGGGCGAATGTAAAGATCAGACTTTCCAGAAACGCCTTCTAGACCTGTACAAAATGCAATAAGCCTACCGTCTGGAGAAATATCTGGATGATAAGAATCTAGTGTATCTGTGATTTCAGAAACAGATAAAGTTCCATTAACGTAATCGACAAACGCCAAGTTTCCCGTTGCATCATTGCGAAAGGCAAGCTTAATATGATATGTATCAAAATTTTTTTTGATGACAGAAGCACTCGCTAACGGCATGATTCGGCTTTCACGAACTAAACCGTCATGTCCCATCCAAACCGCATTTGGGATCTTGCCGAATGCAATACGGAATCCCAAATAATCTGACTTTGCCGCCGAAGTCACAATGTAGACATCGCCACGATTATAAAGCTTGATAGAAGACGGATCGTTGCGATAGCTACCGCCCTTAATGACCCGTTCCCCAAGAACTCCGCCATCTGGAGCACCGACAAAGTTTGTAATGGTCGTATCTCTAAAATAGTTAAGCCAATCAGAAACCCATTCCTTCACATTTCCGCCCATGTCACAGAAATCACCGTGAAGGTGCGGATACGAACAAACATTTTTGGGTTCGAAATCTGAGTTCTGCGCATTCCATTCCGCAGACGGGTTCCAATCGCGATCGGCAGCCAGGATCCATTCCGCTTCCGTAGGCAAACGATATGCGTCTACTTCAGGATGAAAGACTAACCCTTCCATTGAAGTACAGTTTCCGATATCATCTATATTTGCAGATGAATACGTATAGGCCGTATCGTAGCCTTCCCGTTTGCTGCGTTCATTGGCATAAAGGACGGCATCGTAATAAGTCACCTTTGTTACAGGCAACAGATCAGAATCCTTGCCTCGGCACCGTTCGTCAAAAGTTGTCCCCATAACACTTTTAAATTCAGCGCAAGTGACTTCATGCATGCCTAAGGAATAATCATAATTCAGGGCAACACGCAACTGGGGCTGTTCATTTACTTTCGCGGAGGGCGCATAAGTACCAAGATAAGTCACCGAGCCGCCGCTTTTATGCTTTACATTCGAAGCTCTAACAACCACAAGGCCGTCATGAACCTTATCCTCTTCTATCGGAGCATGGAGCCAGACATGATCCCCCAAAAAAGTTTCACATCCAGAAAGCACAAGAACGGCCGATACTAAAAAAAGTATCTCTTTAAAAAATTTAAAACAATTACGAGCTGTGGACATTTCCCCATAAAAATAGCTTTTTACGTCTATCAAAACCAAGAACGCCCCGTTGGCATCCCTTTTAAATAAGCAGAAAAAACGTGAAATGCGCCGAGCTACAATAAATCCGGCAATCGGCTTTTTGCAACAGCCTGATTCACGCCAACACCCGGATATTCAGGGAAAAATTCTTCGGCCATGCGGTACCACGTAAGCGCACGAGGAATGTCGTTTTCAAGATACAGATTGCCGATATCAAATGCGGCAAGCCCTATGAACTGTCGTGTTTCAAGAGGCTTAAATTCAAGACCGGTCCAGGGACCTTTTTGGTACTTTTCACGGTATTCTTCATCGGTGTAGGTAAAGCCGCGACGGTTCGGTTCCAGGTTCACAAAACTGTCCGAGGTGCCGTAACGCAAAAAGACGTGTCCCGGAAGGAGAATGGCGTCGAGAGGCAAACCGCGCACTTCGGCCACCATGAGCGCAAGCCACGATAGCCCCATGCAGCCGGACTTTCTGTTTACAAGAACGCGAAGCGGGAGCACGGATTCTTTTGCAACCGCAGCCTCGCCCGCCCCGGCAAATTCGATATTCCAAAATTGCCAAAGCAGATTTTTTAGGGATTGCAAAGTATCGTGATTCACTGCGACACTGCTATCAAAATAAGCAAGCCCCGCATGCCAATCGCTAACAGAATCAAGGCAACCCGGCGCACGTTCTTCAAAAACGCAAGCCATTTCGCGATAGCTCATGGACTCGTTCTTCCCGTTCCAAAGCAGAAACGGGAGTGCAATTACAAGCGTCGCGAGGAAAAGCAGCCAGAATAGTTTGGACGAGAGACGAAAGACGAGAGACGAAAGACCCTTCTCTAGTCTTTCGTCTGTAACGAGCTTCGCGAGCGTTCTTTCGTCTAGAAGCCGTCCCATTCCATCGGGCTTTGCCAGTAGTCGCGAGCGGTCATCATGTAAATCACGAGACGCTTGCTCAGCATGTCCTTTTTCATCTTCTTGAGGCGAGCGCGAACGCCAGGGCCACCGCCCCAGCTCGTAAGCACCTGCACATCAAGCCCCGTTGCATAAGCAAGCAGAGAACCCGGGCCACCGCTCTTCTGGTCCACAGATTCAAACACGCCCGTGAAAGAATCGCCCATCAAGAGGATCGGTGCATTTTTGCCGCCCTTGTAAGCCTTGTCGCCCTTGTAGATTTTCATGCCTGCAAGAGTATCGGCAGCATACTTGGACTTTTCCTTATCCGGCAAGTGAGCGACCAAGTCCCCTTCGCGCAGCACTACCGTATCCTTCATCACGAGGCTACCCGGTTGCGGATTCGCATCGGCATACCAGCTGTACTGCGTCACGCGAGAAGCAAGCTGTTCCATTGCAGCAAGCATGCCCGGCAGCGCCCAGTGCGTATCGTAGCGCTGGTAGCTGTAATGCGGAGCGTCATCGCCACTGCGGGCCGCCATCAGCGACGGGTAAAGGTCAAGTACGTCAATCCCAGCCGCAAGCATTTCACGGATAAATTCACGACCATTTACGTTCACGCACAAATCTGCAGGTGTTCCCTTTACAAGCATGTCTGCATAAATTTCTTCTTTCACAGGAACCGGAACCACGAGAAGCTGAACATTCATGGAATCCAAGTACTGCTTGAGTTCAATCATTCTCGGAAGCGGATTGTGGAGGCTATCCTGACCGCTAATTTTATCTGCAACAAGATAGTTTGCATTGCGACGGAACCAAAGCATTCCGTTATCGGCCCAGGCATTCTGTTCCTTCGGGAGCTTCGAGAGTTTTTTCTTCAAGGCTTCGCGGAACTTCTTTGTCGCAGGCGTTGCAGGGCAGCTATTTTCCATAGCGGCAAGCGTTTCCAAACGAGCATAAGAACTCGTATCAAGGGTACGGTTCACAGGCACCACTTCGCCCGCAGCAGCAAGAGAATCAGCCACGGCAGCAGCACGGAGCTGTTCATCCGTCAAGCGGAACGCAGGAACTTCAAACGCCACCCACATAGGCTTACCCATCGGGTTTCCGCGCATCACTGCAAACGGACGATTAGCGCGGGAATTTTCCCAAATGGCACCTGGAGTATGTTGTTCCAAGTCCGTATTCAAAGTCGGATACCAGTAAGACGAGAGCGTACGCGCCCAGTTCATCGCCTCTTCACTGTTCATCTCGGCCGTCATGTAGTAGTTCAAGACTTCCGCAGACTCGCCGCCCGAAACAAACTTGAGTTTACCGTAAAATGGAGCACGGCCTGTCCAGACAGCAGGCATCACTTCGGCCCACCATTCAATTTTGCCCTGATTATCACCTGTTCCAGGCACTCCCCACAAACGACTTACAGTCTGGAAAGCGCGGAAAACATCAGGTTCATTCCACTTGACCGCCTCAACTTCATTCAAAGCCTTTGCAAGGGCATCATCGCCCGTCTGCGCATAGAGAATTTTCGCAAACGGTTCCCACGCAATCGGAGCTACACCGGCAACAGCCTCCGGTTCGTATTCCGAAATCGAGTCGAGCATCGGGAAAGGGTATTCAGCAAGTTTTGCATTTGCCATTTTGCCCGTGTAATTTTCAGGCTTTTCATCCATACCCGCCATGCGAATCGGATTCGAAAAATACGCTGCAAAATCGAGAGCCGCAAGAGTTGGCTTCTCGACGACACGCACTTGCTTATCAAAATCAAGCACACGCATTTCAAAGACAGCGACTGGAGCAACAGGCATCGGAGGAATGTAATCCGGGGTCTTTGATTCAGCTGCTTGAACGGAAGGATTGACAGACGGAGCTGCACAAGATGCAGCAAGGAACATACCCGCAGAAAGCCCTGCAAGGCACAAAAAAGAAGTCGATATTTTTTTCATTTTCACGAAAGGAATAATAATAAATGTTTAAGTAGATAGATATGGTCATTAGTTATTAGTTGATGGTTATTGAATATTTCTAATGACTATGGACCATTGACTAGCGGCTATTCCGCACATTTTCTAAATTGTACTCGTAAAAAACAAGGAGCCTTTATGCCTTCTACTGGTGAACACAACAAATGGATTGCCCTTGCCCTCTGTATTCTGCTCGGATACCTGGGTTTGCATCGCTTTTACGAAGGGAAGATCTGGACAGGAATCTTGTGGCTTTGCACCGCAGGACTCTTTGGCGTAGGCGTTGTCGTTGACGCCATCTTGATCGTCATGAAACCGGAACATTATTAATTAGTTATTAGTCAATAGTCAGTAGTTATTAGACTTGTCATCCTGAGCGGAGCCTGTAAAGGCGTAGTCGAAGGATCCAGTCAAATTATTAATTAGTTTAGTAGACCGTAGGAAGTCGGAAGTAGACAGAGAAAAAATGAAACGTTTATTTGTTATCGCGACCGGTAGTGCCGGAAAAATTAGAGACTTCGCTCACATCTTGGGCACAGACCATTACGAATTCAAGACCTTAAAAGACATCGGTTTTGACGAAGACATCATCGAAGATGGGAATTCCTTTGCCGAAAACGCCATCATCAAGTCGAATACAACGGCTCAATGGCTCGCCAAGCGCAACATCGAAGCGACCGTTCTCGCCGATGATTCCGGCCTAGAAGTTTTCGCATTGAATGGCGAACCGGGCATCTACAGCGCCCGCTATTGCGGCAAGCACGGCGATGATGAAGCCAACAATGTCAAGCTGATGCAAAAACTCGAAGGTATCGAAAACCGCAAGGCACGTTACTTCTGCGCACTCTCGTACCAGACTGTCACCAAGAACGATCAAGGTGAATTTGTCATCAGCAAGCCGATCATTTTCGAAGGCGAATGCCGTGGCGAAATCAACCACACTCCAGTCGGCGACATGGGCTTTGGCTATGATCCGCTGTTTGTCCCGGATGGCGAAACAAGAACTTTCGCGCAGATGGAACTCGAAGAGAAAAAAATCATCAGCCATCGAGGAAATGCCATCAGAGCTTTGAAGAAAGCTCTCGGGAAGTAACGAGAGTCGCCGGGTTCGCAGGAAATTAAAGGTCCGCAAGAAAATAAAGGTCCGCAAAAATCGCGCCATGCTGAAAATTCTATTCGCACCGCTACAAGGTTACACGACGGGCATTTATCGAAAAGCCCACGCTGAAATCTTTGGCGGTGTTGACGCCTATTACACTCCATTCTTGCGGATTGAAAACGGTAAGCCGCGCGAAAAAGATTTGCGGGATTTAGAAATTGCGAATGCAGATTGCGCAAATGTAAGATGCGCGGGCATCGCGGAAGGAATTGCGCGCGACGGGAATGCGCGCAAGGAGAACTGCGCGGGCTACAAAGTCGTTCCGCAGATTATTGCGAACAGCGTCGATGAATTTAAAATCCTTGCAGAAGCGCTAATCGCCAAAGGTTACACGGAAATCGACTTCAACATGGGTTGCCCCTTTCCAATGCAAGTCAACCGCCATCGCGGTGCCGGACTTTTAAGCGACATACAGGCCGTCCAAGAAATCATGGACGAAATCAGGAAATTGTCTAGCGTTACGAACGGAACCGCGCCGATAAAATTTTCCGTCAAGATGCGCCTTGGACAGGACTCCCCCAACGAGGCATTCGCACTTCTCCCGATTCTAAACGAAGCGCCACTCACGCATATCACGCTCCACCCAAGACTCGGCAAACAACAGTACAAAGGCGCAATCGACTTCAAATCGTTCGAAAAATTTTATGAGGAATGCCGTCATCCACTCGTTTACAACGGCGACATCACAAGCGTTTCGCAAATCTGTGAAATGGAACGACACTACCCGAAGCTCGCAGGCGTGATGATTGGCCGCGGACTTCTCGCGAAACCAAGTTTAGCAGCGGAATACAAGGGATTGCGCGATATAAATAGCGCCGCCACCACGCAGGATTTTCTCGGCAAACTTTTTCAGATGCACCAGGTCATTTTCGACCACGCTTGCAAAACATACCAAGGCGACAGCCAGATTCTCTCGCACGTACAAAATTTCTGGGAATATCTCGAACCAAGCATTCCCAAAAAGATTTTCAAGAAAATCAAGAAAGCAGGCAAACTCAGCGAATACCAAGAAGCCATCATAGAGATGAGGGGCCAGTCGTGAACAGCGTCTACATCGAAATCACGAATGTTTGCAACTTGCATTGCAGTTTTTGCCCCTGCGGAACCGCCGCAGACAACGGATATGCCGACAGCGGAATTGCGGAAGAAAATTCGTCAACGTCCACGAACCGCACGTTCATGGATTCCAAGCTGTTCGAAGCATGCATCACAGACGCTCAAGAAATCGGAGCGACCAACGTCTACTTTCATGTTCTCGGTGAACCCACGCTCCATCCTGGTTTTGCACATTACGTCAAGAAATTAGAACAAACGCCATTAAAGCTCACGCTCACAACAAACGGCACAACGATTGAACGCACAGGCCGTCAAATTCTCGCGTCACCCGCCGTTCGCCAAGTCAACTTTTCGACACACGCCTACGCAGAACTCCCCCGCGAAACCGCTGAACGATATTTGCAAAATGTGCTGGATTTTTGCCGTCTCGCGATTGTCGAGCGCCCCGATCTCTACATCAATTTGCGATTGTGGAATGTCGGCGCCGAAGATGCCTCCTCGTGGAACAGCTACATGCTTAAACGCATCCACGAGACTTTTGGCGTTGATATCACGCCCGGGCATTTCTGCAGTCGCCACAAGAGTTTCAACATCACCGGCCGCCTCTATTTGCACGAAGACACAAGATTTGAATGGCCAAGCATAGACGAAAGAACGGGCAAAGCCCTACAGACGAGAGACGAAAGAATCGCAGGCACGTGCCGTGCGCTTGACACTCATATTGCAATACTCCACGATGGGCGCGTTGTCGCCTGCTGCCTTGACCACAGCGGACAAATTACGCTCGGTCACATCACCGAACAAAGCCTTGCCGAAATTTTAGAAAGCCCACTCGCGCAAAACATAAAAGAAGGGTTCGCGCAGCACGAACTACGCCACCCTTTTTGCCAAACCTGCAGTTTTTGCAAACGGTTTAAATAAATTTTTAGTTATTGGTTATTAGTTATTAGTCATTAGAAATAACGGGAATCTAATAGCGCGTTTTGTCCGTCTTTGTCGCCCACTTTTTGAAAGCGACAAGCGCTTCGTTCCGCATAAAATGGTCGCACTTGATGGCACGTTTTTCGTACGGCAAGTCGAGCTGATCATAAATAAAGGAATCGTCGAATTCAATTGCAGCAGCATCGGCCTTTGTATTCGCATAGCAAATGCGCTTGACACGAGCCCAGTACAGAGCGCTCAGGCACATCGGGCAAGGTTCGCAGCTCGTGTAAACGGTACAGCCGTCCAGCATGAACGTCCCGAGTTTTGCGCAAGCGTTTCGAATTGCAGTCACCTCGGCATGAGCCGTCGGATCATTATTCGGCACAACGCGATTTGCGCCCGTAGCCACAACCTCGCCATCCTTGACAATCACAGCGCCAAAAGGGCCACCGCCATTATCGACATTATCAACGGACAACTGAATCGCCATCTGCATAAAGCGTTTGTCTTCGTCCGTAATATTCTTCAATTCTGCTTGCATAAAAACTCCTTGACCACACTAAGATAATCAAAAACTCAACGAAAAACAATAAAAAGCGCTCGTTCCAACCCCATCTTAGCTATTTTTGAATCATGATGATCACGGTTCAAGATTTCACGGGCGTTTACGCCGAGCAACCCTTTATGCAAGAACTGCGCGCCACCGCAGAAATAAGCAAGGACGTTCGCTGGCTCGACTGCACGAAAATCGTAGGAACCGACTGCTACTGTGACGACGACGCCATCAAGGAAATCAATGCGTTAATTGACAGCGCCGAAAAACACAGCAAGAGTGAATGCAGCATTATCGAGAATCGCGGCAACTCCACAAGCACCCCGGACATCCACTTCTTTGACAATGGCAATTATCATTACATGAGCAAACTCTGGACCGACAGAGTTCAAGAACCATTTACGCTCATCGTATTCGACCACCATCCCGACATGCAACCACCCCGCTTTGGCGGGATTTTAAGTTGTGGCGGTTGGGTCAAAGAAGTTCTCGACAACAACAAGTTTATTCAAAACGCAATCATCATCGGAGTCAAGAACGAACTCGTCGAAACCATC
The DNA here is from genome assembly GCF_002210345.1 of Fibrobacter sp. UWB4. NCBI lineage: Bacteria > Pseudomonadati > Fibrobacterota > Fibrobacteria > Fibrobacterales > Fibrobacteraceae > Fibrobacter > Fibrobacter sp. UWB4. Next base: position 92,566 of record NZ_MWQI01000002.1, read on the forward strand.
CGCGAAGAGCTTTCGCAATCCGGAGAAGCAAGTATTTTAGAGAAAGTTACGTTCATCAAAGAAAGTGAACTAAGCATTCTCTCGTCTCTAATCTGCAGCGATTTTGTGAACGTCCTCTCGCCTAATCTCTACATTTCCATTGACAAGGACGCACTCTCGCCATCCTATGCTGTAACCAATTGGGACCAAAGCTCGCTTACACTTGACGCCCTCAAAAATTGCATCACAGCCCTTACCACAAATCGCAAAATTCTCGGTATAGACATCTGCGGCGAGCGCGCTCACGATTTCGAAGGCGATGAGCACCACACCATCCAAGAAGCGGATACACTCAATAGCGAGCTAAATCGAAAACTTGTTGAGTTTTTGCAGAAAATCAAGGTATCTTGAACTGCAGAATTTCTTCAGCAGTCAATTCATCAAATTCCTTACCCACACGCTCGGCGTACTTTCCCAATTCATAGATATTCAACTTGCTTTTCGGCGGATTTTTATACGGATTAGGCGGAGCCAAATACTCTTCCATGGAATCCGCCAAAATGACGGCAGGCTTTCTAATTCCACTCATATGTATAAACCTCCAGGAGTTTTCGAGACGCTTCTGTTTTAACAGCAAATTGATATGGATGCAACACACCCAAATAAGTCGCTCCTAATGCTTCAATATAGTGATTTAAAATCTTTTTGTTAAGGGCGAAGCCATAAATAAATCCATCATAGCCCAAAGCAAAAGAACGGTCAGCTGCAATAGCAAAAAGGTGACCTCCAATACCAACATATTTTTGAACTTTTGCCAAATCTTTGTTATTGTGCGGAGCAGTACAAGCCCAATGGATATACGCAGCCCGAGCATCAACATCATTTCGAACTCCAACAAGCCCCTGGATTTCATTATTTTCCTTCAGCGCAAGAGCAAAGACTTCAACTTCTTTGGGTATTTTAATCCAATTAATTCCCCACCCGTTCTTTTCACTGAATTTTTTCAGGAAAGACCGACTTTCAATCCTGAACACAACAGTTTCTTTGATTTCCCCAGTTTCAGTATCTTTAAGGCAAGGTACAATTTCGTCAAGCCAAATACCGATACAACCGACATTTACGCATTTCTTCATATTTTTCTCCTTCCCTGCAGACAAGCTGAAACAGCGGGGCTTAATTGTTTGTCGCCCAAAGCATACAAGTACACATTTGAACACTAACAAATATAAATTACTAGATGGCGATAGTCAAGAGGTTTTCCACTTTTTTGTCATTTCTCTCATTTAGCAACCCATGGTTGCTATTTTGCAATTTCAAAAAGAGCAGGCATTGCCTGCTCTTTTTTTGCAAGCAGAACTTGCACAAACTACTTAACCTTCCCTATCCGACAGTCGCTCTCACCATTGTTCTTGCAGCAGAAATGACCCGTTCCACGAGGAAATTTTGAAATTCCTGATTATTAAGGAATATGCGGAAGAGTTCCGAGCGAGCAGCCATATTCTTGACGATGATTTGCTGTAAAGCGTCGTTGCCTTCGATTTGCACGGTCGATTCATCGGCATGCAAAACGGCATTGGCGAAGCTTTCATTTTCGGCAAGTTCCTTGGGCAATTCGTCAATATCCTTCTTAACTTTATCGGGATATTCCCATTCCACACCGCCATAGCGTTGATTGAATTCCTCCAGAATATCACTCAACTTGACGAGTTCCGGTTCCTTTTTGCCAACAGCTCCATTACCTGTCGGCACGGGCGCGATTTCGGCATTCTCGTTTTCGAGAGAAATCTTTGCCGCTTCTTGCTCCACAATTCGTAATTGGTCAAAGTCAATAGAATCTAACAAGCCTTCTGTAAAGTCGTCATCTTTTAACTTTGGCAATTTCGTCACAAGAAACTTGTAGAACGTCCAGCGTTTTTCCCAATCCTTACTACCGAACGGCATAATGGCAGCAAGGAAGGTATAGATGCGCACGAAATTCTTCATAGCGCTCTTGCAGGCAATCTGCTGTTCTTCTTGCAAGTCATTCTTGAATCGTTCTACGCACGTATCAATAATCGGGTCCAGTTCTTCGCGCGGGGATGAACCCAGATATTTTCTGCAATACAAATCTATCTCGGCTTGCGTGTAGATATTGTATTCATCCAACTCAAAAATCAAGTCGTTCAGTTTATTCGGATCGGTTTCGCCAGCAAGCGTCGTCATCTTGTAATAGCGTTGGAACGACGCCTTGATATTTTCAGGCTCATTCGCGAAATCGAGAATGAAGGTATCTTTCTTTTTCGGATGACAGCGATTTAAGCGGCTAAGAGTCTGCACAGCCTTGATATCTGTTAAGCCCTTATCAACATACATCGTATGCAGCAGCGGTTCATCGTAACCCGTCTGGAACTTGTCGGCAACAACAAGAATACGGTACGGATCCACCTTCATGTTCTTTTCAATATCAGCAGACGGGAACTTGTTAATGCTGGCTTCGGTTTCTTCCTTGCCATGATACACCTTTTTTCCGCTGAACGCAACGACAGCCTTATACGGGCTCCGCATATCTTGCAGCTGTTTTGAAATGGCGTAATAATAGTCAATCGCCCTTTCAATTCCGGCGGTCACCACCATCGCACGGGCCTGTCCACCCACCTTATTTTTGTTGATAACATTATTGATAAAATGATTTACAATAATGGCAGCCTTTTTCTCGACCGTTTCAGGGCGACTTTCCACATACCAACGGATTTTCTTTTGAGCTTGGTCTCGATCAAATTCGGGGTCTTCCTTTTGCTTGCGAATGAGTTCCGATTCAACAACCTTGTAATAGCTCTGATACGGCGTGTAATTTTTCAGCACATCCAAGATAAAGCCTTCTTGGATAGCCTGACGCATTGTGTAATTGTGGTGAGGCTCAAATTTCGGTTTTCCATCGGGCTGTGGAATCTTTTTACCGAACATTTCAAGAGTCTTGTTCTTTGGGGTCGCGGTAAAGGCATAATAATTCGCATTCTTCACCATCTTACGACCTTCTATAGTCTTGTTCAAGATGTCTTCGAAATCTTCCTCACTCTCAGCATCAACACCGGAAATTGCCATATTCATTTTAGCCGAAAGCGAGCCGTTTTGACTACTATGAGCTTCGTCAATGATAATTGCAAAACGACGGTTTGCAAGCGTCGTGCCTATTTCCTTGAGAATAAAAGGGAATTTGTGAACAATCGTGATGATAATTCGCTTGCCAGCAGTGAGTTCATTGCGCAGCGTTTCCGAAGAATCCGCCCAACCAACAATATTACCAAGTTGGTTATAGGCTTTAATATTATTACGAATTTGCTTGTCAAGATTCACACGGTCAGTTACAACAATGATGGAATCCATCAGTTTCTCTGTACCACGCAATTGCTGAGCAAGCATAAAGGCGAGCCACGTAATCGTATTCGATTTACCCGAACCCGCACTATGCTGAATCAGGAATTTTTGCCCTAATTCATGCGACTTGGTTTCTTGCACCAGATAACGGACGGCATCAAGCTGGTGGTAACGAGGCCACACAACAGATTCTTTAACAAGCCTTCCTTTTTCATCTGTAAATCTAGCCACTTGTGCCAAATTTTCAATAATGTACGAGAGCGTAGGCTTTGTAAGCACGTAATCCCATAAGTAGGCCGTTCGCGGACCATTCGGATTCAACGGATTGCCAGCACCTCCATCAACACCCTTGTCAAACGGCAGAAACCACGATTCCTTACCCTTCAATTCCGTACACATACGAATATTATCGTCATCTACGGCGAAATGGACTGCGCAACGCTTGGGTTGCAGCAGAAATTCCTTGGGATTGCGTTCATTCGGATTTGAATACTGTGTAACAGCATTCAAGAGAGTCTGACCTGTATAATGATTCTTGAGTTCAATGGTGATGATGGGCATACCGTTAATAAAAATCACCATGTCGATAGACAAGTCTGGATTCGCTACGCTAAAGTGGACTTGTCGCGTGACAGAAAAAATATTTTTATTGTAAAAGACATGTCCCGATTCGCTTAACTCAGAAGGGAGTGGGTAATACATATCAAAATGCGTGGTATTGTAATTATAGCCCTTGCGGATTACATCGATGACACCACGCTTGGTAATTTCATTTTTGAGTCGTTCGAAGAATGAATGTCGCGAGTGTTCATTACTGAAATCTACAGCATTTCGAACTTTATCCTGTTGCGTATCACAAAGGAACGTTTCGACCTTATTGCAATCTAAAGCATAATCGGTGCTGTAATCGGACGATATTCCCCTAGAGTAAGCATTCTGCTCAAGAAGGTATTTTTCAATGAGAGTTTCGAGACCTTTTTCTGAAGTATCCGTCGGCATGATTATACCTCGCTTTAACAGACTTTCACTTTTCCTGTCACAACATCGCTAATTAAGCTTTGTTTATACTCGTTCAAATTCGCAATCTGATTTTCGATGGACGCAATTTGAGAATCAATAGAAGCAACCTTCTTTTCGATATATGCAACAATTTCTTTTTGTTCAGAAAGAGGTGGAACAAAAACTGGCATTCGTTTCAATTTATTCCAAACTAAATTTCGTTGAATTGATCCAACACCTTTTGAGCAAATACAATACATAGCAACCATAGAACGATCTCTCAACAAATAATTGGCAAAGTTTCGTTCTAGTTTCTCAGACATCTTCAAAATCACATATGCAGGACTTACAATCCCTCTAAAGAAGGACACACCAACAGAACCACGCCAAGCCTGTTGATTGTTTAACACAAAATCACCCACTTCAACGAGTTGATATTTGGACAAATCTTCACTAGTTGCGTTCGCTCTTTTCTCACCACCATCAGAAAAACGAATAACCCCTTTATCCAAATACACCGATAAAAGTTCTTCGTCACAATGTCCACATTGAGATTTTTGCTCAAATAAAGCACCAAAAGGTAGTTTTTCCCAATTCTCTGGAATTTTTCCAATCCAGCTGATGCCGGAGTCTTTCATTCGGCAATTTTTATTCAATTTGCCTGTGACAGCATTAGCGATAACAGACTGTTTGTACTCCTTCAAAAGTTCAATCTGTTTTTGCTTTGCCGAAACAAGTTCATTGATTTGCGCCGTCTTTTTGTCCAAGTATTCCGCAATCGCCTTTTGTTCAGAGAGAGGAGGAAGTAGCAATTTACAACGCTTCAAATGAGCTCTTGTAACACTATAAACTTTTACGCCGTTTACACGAGTTCTAATTTGAGATCTCCAAATATCAGATTGAAAAAGATAAGCAAAGAATGGTCCGTTTTCTTCTTTATTTGTAAACGCAATTATTGTATGATAGCCTGCAAAAATCTTTCTCGTTTCCGTATTTAAAACACAATTACCACAACCATCTAAATCTTCTGAAGTATCGGCAAATACAATATCATTTTTCCGCAATAAAGATTGCGGATTTGAATCAAGCCATGAAGATTCAACAAATCTCAACAAATTTCTTTTTAAAACAGTTCCTTCATTTTCCTTAGAATGAATTTGCCCATAACTGACAACAGGGACTCCATTAATTTCATCATTAATAAGGTTATCCTTTGTAATCGGCAAGCCCTTTCCCAAAGAGAATTCAGACCTAAAAGGAACAACATCCCAATGCTCCGGCACATTTCCTATCCAAGAGATTCCTGAATCTTTATATCGCGCATACTTTCTCATATAGACAAATTCCTTTAGATTCTTCGACTCCACTTCGTTCCGCTCAGAATGACACTCGAATAAGAGATTGCTTCGTCACAACGTTCCTCGCAATGACGTGTTCATCCTTACTCTTCCAGAATCTCCGCCAAGGCACCTTCGGTTTGCCGTTCCAGTTTCATGATGTCGTTCTTGATGTCTTTCAGGCTGCGGAGTTCAACGGGCTTGTAGAAATACTTGGTAAAGCTCAATTCGTAGCCTACGGTGGGTTCGCCGAAAATCACGTCGGGTGTATAGGGTTTGACTTCGTTCTCGTAGAAGCCTTCAATCCCGCCCGGATAGTTCATCGGAATCTGTTCCGTTTCGTTACGATTCGCCTTGTATTTTACATTGCCCTTCTTGTCCTTGACCGGTTTGCCATTCTCGTCCAATACGGGCTTCATCAGCGGCACAGACCAGTAACCGAATTCAGAATTGTCGAAAATCTTGCTCTGTTCCGTTTCCTTGAAATCCATCAGGAGTTTCAAAATCTTTGCTCGATCCGCCTCGTTCGTTTCGCAATTTTTTTCACCCAAGTTTTTGCGGAGCGGAGTCTTGATGGCAGTCGCGTCAATCAACTGCACCTTGCCCTTGCGGCGTTTTTCCTTACGGTTCGTGACAATCCAGATGTAGGTGCCTATACCCGTGTTGTAAAAGTCCTTTTCGGGCATGGCGACAATCGCTTCGAGCATGTCGTTTTCAATAATATACTTGCGCAAGTTGCTGTTGCCCGAGCCTGCATCGCCCGTAAAGAGCGAACTTCCGTTGTGCACTTCCACAATGCGGGTGCCAAGTTCTGTATCTTTCATACGGCTGACATTGTTCGCCAAAAAAAGCATCTGCGGATCACCAATGTCGGGAACAAAGTTTACATCGTCCGAAAGAACAAAACGACTGTCGGTGATATCCTTCTTGTCCGTAATTCCCCAGTTCTTGAGGTCTTCTTTCCATGCAGTACCGAAAGGCGGATTCGAAATGCAGAAGTCGTATGTTTCGCCAATGTGGCCATCTTGCGAGATGGTTGAACCAAACGCTATGTAATCACGCTGTTGTTTGTTCAATGAATAGTTAAAACTTTTAATTTGACCCGAAATCATGATGTCAGCCTTGCAGGTCGCATATGTATCCGGCATCAGTTCCTGGCCGAAAATGTGAATTTTGATTTTCTTGTCGCGTTCTTTTGCCATGTCAAGGATCTTGTCCTTGGCAACCGACAAGATGCCACCCGTACCGCAGGCACCATCGTAAATGGTGTATGTTGAGTTTTCAAGTTTATCCGCAATCGGTAGAATCGTCAAGTCGGCAAGCAACTTGACCATATCACGCGGAGTAAAATGACGACCGGCGCTAGTCACTGCGTATGCTTCATTGAAACGACGGAGCAGTTCCTCAAATACTGTTCCCATCATGTGGTTATCGACACCGGGCAAAGCTTCTTTGCCGCTAGCGTCCTTCACAGGTAGGATTCCCAAGTTGATGGACTTGTCCGTAAACTTTTCGATGATGGAACCCAAACGGTTGCTTTCGGTGAGTTTGTCGATGGTCGGCAACAGTTCGAACTTCTTGACGATATCCTGAACATCCTTGCTGTAACCGTCGATGTATTCCAAGAAGTTCATTTTGAGGCGGGAAGGATTCGTCTCTGCCGTCAGCGTGCGCATTGTGAACTTCGAAACATTCACGAAGGGGTACTTGGTAATGGCGGTCAGCACAGGCTCGTAATTCACTATTTTCTGTTTGTCCAGTTCAGCCTTCTGTTTGAGAACAGCCTCTTTCGTGGGCTCCAGCAAAACGTCAATACGGCGGAGCACCATCATCGGAAGAATAACCTTCTTATAATCGACCTGTTCAAAAACATCTACCAGCACATCGTTGGCGATATTCCACATAAAACTGACCAGCTTGTTGAACTGCTGCGTATTACCCATAAGAACCTCAATTGTAAGCCCTTATGCAAGCACAATCAACAATCGCTCTAGATGACGTTTATGACAACAAAAAAGGCGTGGAATCGAATGCACCTACCGCCTCAGGTAACGACCAAGTAACCCAGTATCAGATAAGCACAAACGACCCACGCACAGGGTGCGTGAGTGTCTGCCTTACTCTCTGATACTTGAAATTTTGGTCGTTTTCGAGGCGAGAATAAGAGCTATAACTCAAATTTCTATGCGCCCTACATCTTGCGATGCAAGGCTATGTCACAAATAATATAGATTATTCAGAAAAGAAAGGAGATTCCCCGCCTTCGCGGGAATAACAAAAAGCGGTCACTATGGCATAAAAAGGAGATGCCGGAACTAATCCGGCATGACAATGCAAAACAAAACGCATCAATCTACTTCACGGCAATAAACTTGCTGCGTTCCACGCCGGGTGCTGAAACCCGCATCACATATAGGCCAGCAGGCAGCCCGCGAGTCATCCATGCAACATCACCGACTTTTGCAGATTCAACATTCATGCGACGCACCAAAGCGCCCTTCGTATCAAAAATGCTAACGCGATAGACGCTCGGCGCGACCATAGCAAACGACTTTGAACGAATCGACGTCGGCTTTTCCGTCGTATCTTTTTCCGCGGACTTCACAAGCGTTACATCAAACTGGTCGATGTTCGGGCCATCATTACCGCCAACGGTTGCAAACTTCACTGCATTTTCGCCTGCGGCAAGATTTACCAAGACTTCAGCCGTTTCCCAGACGGTCCAGCCACCCGTTGTCTTGAAAGATGTCGTTGCCGTATCTAAACCAGCAGAAATCGCAAGAGAGCGTGCTTCACTGGAGCCATTTGCAAAATCGATATCAAAGCGATATTGGCCAGCCGTATCGACTTTCACGTTCACGACGACATCGCCGCCCTTATCGAAATTCACATAACCATCGCCGTGGTAGCCGCCATTGCTACTTTCAGAAACGCCACCTGTAATCGTACCCGTTTCGGCCTGGTACTGTTTATCAGGTGTCGGTGGTTCCGGTTCCACATAATTGGCATCACATTCCGTCGGACTCTTGAGCGTAGCGCCCGCATTTGCCTTCACGGCAGCTTCGACTTCGCTCGCCTTGAGCATAAAGCTCGTGTATTCATAAGGCGGCGTAAAAGAAGTCCCTGTTCCCTTTGTATTGCCCGAGCAATTCGTAAAGATGTTATCAATAACTTCGTTCACGCCAGTGCCGTTCGCATTGCCCGTATAAATCGGGTTTGCTTCGTTGATAAATACATTGCGTTCCGTACGCACTTTGCACATGTGGCCAGCCGAAACGCCAAGCACATCGGTTCCGTTTGTGATGCTAGCATTGCCCGTAAGCAAGTTATTCACCACATGAACGTTTCCGTAACGGCAGCGTGGCTTGCGCTGGTTTGCCGCCTGCCACCAGTTGAACATGTAAGTCACATTCAGCTTGCCTTCGCTTTCGGGTTCATTGTCAGAACTGCCGATGAGATTCGAAAGGTTGTGCGAACTCTTTTTCTTGTAGCCAAAAATGCACCACGTAAACGTTACGTTATCTGCTCCTTTTACCACATCGGCATTGCCATCCTGACCATCCCAGAATTCACAGTGGTCAATCCATATATTTTTGGAACCGTTATTTTCAATGGTGAGATTGTCCCAAGCCTGCTCAGCATTACTGCCCGGTCCTTGAATCACGATATTGCGAACGATGATGTTAGACGCCTTGCTAATGTGAATTGGCGCTTTAAGCACTGTTCCCGGCTTAAGTCCGATGATGGTCTTGTTGGAACCCGTGATATTCAAGCGGTCCCCCGTTCGCCCGCTCCAGCCATCGCCAAGCGTACCATCAATGTAAATCACACGCGGAGAAGAATCCTTCGCGTACTTTTGCAAATCGGCAAAAGTCGTCACTGTAATGGGAGTCGCATTTCCGCCACCGGTCACATTAAACTCGGTCGAAGTACGGCCCGAACGAGTCGCCCAGCCAATCGGCTTGCACTGATCCACAGCAGCGGATGCAGAAACAGCAAACGCGCATAACACAGTCAAAAATCTGCTAGGAACCTTAAACATCTCACATCTCCTGACTCACCAAAAGTTTTTCATCTATTTTCACGAAACATTCGTAGAATTATACCCTAGTGAAATCTATATTCTTAAGCGAAACATGCAACACTCTGGCAAAGCATTTTTCTAGACATTTTGTCAAAGAATACAATAACCCTTTCGCCATCATACTTTTTTCTGCTTTTTGAGATAGCCACCTTGATGAAATAGGCAAAAGAAATATCTTTCAATCGAGGAAACGGCCATGAAAAAATTCTTTATTTCCCTGCGGGAACAAATCGTAAAAAGACTGCAAAGTTTATCATTCAGAACCGGCGTCATCGTCCTTTCGCTTTGCATTCCCTTTTACATCTTGTCGTTTGCGCAAATGGCACTCCCCATTTCGGCCGAAGCCAAGGGGATTCTTTGGGTAGTGCTGTTCGGGCTTGCCAAAACATTTCAGTACGGCGGACTTTCTATCATCGGCGTTGAAGGAGTCAAAAGACTAAAAGGCTTTTTCAAGAAAGCGTAAAACTATTCATCAGCACAAAGCTTATTGTCATAATAAATAGCATATTCGATAAAATCTCTTGCTGTTTTATTTTCACATAATAATTTTTTGTCTATTCGATATTTCTTCTTCATTTTTTCGTTCACCAACATTCGTCCCGCATTTTTAAGCCATACATTTTTATTCTCAACCAAATATTTCAAGTTAGCGGGCGACAAGAAAAACACGGAATCAGGAACAAAAGTCATCCACAATAAATGATGTAGATTGAAATCGTACTTTTCCTTTTTTACAATGGAATCAAGAACGCAATTCATACCCCGATTCCCTAACGGCAAAAGAATATCAGCATCATCAGTTTCATATTGACCATTAATGTATTTTTCATATTTGTCAAAAGCTTGACTCAGCTTTGCGTTCCACTTACAACAAGACTTCTGCGTGCAACTAGAAAATGCAAAAAGCGGCGTTTTGCAGAATAATACAAGAACGAAAACTATTAAGAAAGGCAGATGACTGTACTTCATATTTCTAACCTAATATAAAAAATTGCTATTATTCCTTACGGATTACAAATCTACAGGATCCATCGATGAATTAAGGAGATTCCCGCCTTCGCGGGAATGACAAGTTCAGAACGAATCCTAAACGTAAATCATTAACCACTGATTACTGCAAAATGGATATTAACGAACTCGCACAACAGCATATTTTGAAGCAGCCGCTCTACGTGACCGGCAAACCCATCGCCTACACCGCTCGTGAATTCGGTCTCGACCCGAAAGACATCGACAAGCTCGCCAGCAACGAAAACCCGTTTGGCCCGAGCCCGAAGGGCATGGCCGAAGCTCGCAAGGCTTTGGAAGAAGTGAACCTCTATCCGGATGGCGGTTCTTATGATCTCATCGGAAAGATTGCTGAATTCCGCGGCGTGAACCGCGACCAGATTGCTGTGGGTAACGGCAGTAACGAAATTTTGGACATGATTGCCCAGGTGTTCCTCGGCCCCGGCACGGAAGCCGTCATGGGCAACCACAGCTTCGCTGTCTATAAGCTCGCTACGATGGCCATGAACGCCAAGATTGTTGAAGTTGACATGCCCGCTCCGGGATACAACTACAACCTCAAGGCCATGCGCGACGCAGTGAACGAAAAGACCCGCATCGTGTTCCTCGCTAACCCGAACAATCCGACCGGTTCTGACCTCACCGCCAAGGAAATTTTGGACTTCGCCGACAGCCTCCCAGAAACTTGCATTCTCGTGATGGACGAAGCCTACACCGAATTTATCGAAGACACGCCGGAACTCGTTCCGGATTTCAACAGCCGCATCGCCGCCGGCAAGAACATCATCTGCTGCCGTACATTCAGCAAGATCTACGGTCTCGCAGGCCTCCGCGTGGGCTACTGCATCACCCGCCCGGAAATCGTCGCCCTCATCAACCGCGTGCGTGAACCGTTCAACGTGAACAGCATCGCTCAGGCAGCTGCCATCGGCGCTATCGACGACCAGGAATACGTGAACAAGGTTCGCGAACTCAACAAGAAGGGTCTCGAACAGCTCAAGGCTGGTTTCAAGGAACTCGGCCTCGCCTACGTTGACAGCCACGCAAACTTCATCGCCGTCAGCGGATTCAAGGATCCGATGGACGCCTTCAAGTTCTTGCAGGCCAAGGGCACCATCATCCGTCCGCAGCCGGCTATGGGTGACGTGCTCCGCATTACCGTCGGTACCGAAGCTCAGAACAAGAAATGCCTCGAAAACATCAAGGCATATCTCGGCAAGTAAACCGAGAAAGAGACTGCGCGAAGCCCGCGCCTAGCGCCAAAGCTCACGGCGTTGCCCGTGTGATTTCTAAGCGCGGTTTTTGCAGCAGAAGCCAAGCAGAAAACCTGGTCCGCGAGGGCCGGGTTTCTTTGCGTGGTAAAATCGTCCGCGATCCGGACACTCCCGCTCGCGAAAATGATGAAATTTGCGTTGACGGAAAGCATGTAAAAGCAAGCGAGTTCGTTTACTTTATGATGAACAAGCCGCGTGGCTACGTCACTACGGCAAGCGACGAGAAAGGGCGCGCAACCGTCATGGACCTTTTCCGCGAGCAATACGCCAAGATGTTCCCCGGCAAGCCCGTGCCACACATATCGCCCGTTGGCAGACTCGATGCAGCCAGCGAAGGGCTATTGTTATTTACAAATGACACGCAATGGGCAGACGCTTTGCTGAATCCGCAAGAGTCGCGCGATTCAAAGGCAGGAATGACAAGCGCAAGCGTCATCCTGAGTCCCGGAACGGAGTCCGGGATAAACTACGCGAAGTATCCAGTAAAGATCCAGCATACAAAAATCTACCGGGTGCAGGTCGCAGGAAAGCCAACTGCGGCGGAACTTTCGCAAATGGAAGCGGGTTTCAATGTTCCGCCACGCGTCTTTGGCGAACCCGAAGAATTCATGCACGCCGTCAGCGCCAAGCTCTACAGCGCAGGCGAAAAGAACTGCTGGCTCGAAATCACTTTGGACGAAGGCAAAAATCGTGAAATCCGCCGAATGCTCGCGAAGCTCGGCTACGAGGTTTTACGCCTTGTGCGCATAAAGTTCAGCAATTACGAATTGGGCGATTTAAAGCAAGGCTGCATCAAAAAAATTGACGCCCCGCAGCATTAAGCAGAACGCGGCTTCCCCGTCCAGCCAAGCTTTTCGCGAAGAGCGCCCACAAATCCCGTGTGACGCATACGAATAAACGTCGTCACAAGCTTACTTTCAGACAACATCACGTATTCATCTTGCTTCATTTCAAGCGTGATGCGCCCGTCAAAAACGAGATCGAGCGAGCAATTCACCGCCGAAGCCATTCGCAATTTTTTATCCGTAAGAGAAAGCACAAGCGGACGCACCGAGAGGCTGCTCGGAGCCACAGGCGTGAGCACCACCGCAGGCGTCGAAGGATGAATAATCGGGCCGCCAGCCGCCAAATTGTAAGCCGTTGACCCCGTCGGCGTCGAAACGAGAATCGAATCCGCCCAGTATTCCGTCAGGCAAGTATCGTTATAAGCCACGTTCACGTTCACCATGCGTTCCGGAGCATGCGCACGCACGTGGACTTCGTTCAGCACAGTCTGTTTTGCTATACACTTTCTGCCGTGGTAAACAGCCGCCTCAATCATCATGCGTTCACGAGTCGAGAAGTCGCCAGCAAGCAAGCTATCGAGCGTCTTGGTCAAGCCCTCCACACGCGATTCCGCCAAGAATCCCACGCGTCCGGCATTCACACCAAGAATCGGGATGTTATGACCAAGCGCCATGTGCGCAGCCGTCAGCACAGTTCCGTCACCGCCAATCGCAAGCAGCAAATCCGTCTTCTGCAACGCGGATTCTTTCACCACGCGAATCGGCTTTTTCACGAGTTCCTTGAGGGAATCGAGCGCGTAAAATTTCACCTGCGGGTGTTCAAGCGCCCAAGAAGTAATCTGCTTCAAGGCACATGCCAAATCGGCACTTTTGTCCTTGAATCCGACAATTCCAATGCTGCTGAAAGACTTGTTCATTTATAAATCCTACCACTGCGGTTTTATTTGCTAGCCAAGAAGGCGATTCCGGCACGGAGGCCGGAATGACAGATCGGGCAATAGCATTCTATCATTCAGCCTAACCACCTATTCCTTCTTCTCGGCGTTTTCAGCGACAAGCACATTCGCGAGCTTTTCGACAACGCCTGGGAACATCGCTTCGACCTTGTCCATATTTTCGACAGGTTCATCGTTCTGGAGCGCAAGCGACAACACGCTCAAGGCAAGCCCCATCTGCGCCGAATCGCCACCGTCAAAATCGCTACCGTTCACAATCGTTTCAAGGCCGCGAATCACAAGGCCATCGTCATACACGCCAACTTCGGCACCCGTCTTGCGCAAGTTCACCGCCAAAAATTCATTCTTGGGGCGCATTTCCTTGCGGACTTCCTTGGGCACGCGCAAAATCGTTTCGCCTTCGCCATAGCAAGCCGCCACAGCCAACAGCGGGTATTCTTCGAGCGCCGTCGCAATCACGTCTTCGCTAAAGCGGCGGCCTTGCAAACGCTTGCCGGAAGCAAGCGGCTTGATTTCGACATCGCCAAAAACGTCACCGTACTTTTCACGACGGCTCACCGTTTCGACGTTTGCGCCCATACGCTTGAGGCATGTGAGTGCACCTGCACGGCTGCTATTCAAGTCCACGTTCAAAAGCTTGATGACGTTATCCTTCGGCATGTTCCCGACAGTCGCGAGTACCGCAAATGCAGTCGCTTCCGTCGTATCACCCGGCACATAGTATTCACGCGCGGTAATCACCTTCGTCTCCGAAAGTTCCGTAAACTGCGTACGTTCAATCTTCTTGCCCTGAGCAATCATCAAACGGCGTTCAAATTCACTCAACTGTTCCATGCCACGGCCTTCATATTTCACAGCCGCGCCAAAGTAGATGAGCATTTTCGTCCACTGGTCATGCACCGTAGACTTTTCTTCAAAATTCAAATAGTCATTGCGGATAAGCGCACGGAGCAAAAGCCTGTTGCGCATCACAGACGAAACGTTCCCGAGAGAATCCTTCTTGACGTTCAGTTCATCGCGCAAAAAGTTAAAGACAAACTTTGCCGGTTCATCCTTTTGCACCTTGATCTTGAAATACTTCTGGAGCGTTTCCTTCGCCGTATTCACGCGGGCAATGCCGGCATCATCAACTTCTGCGGCAAACGTGTAAAGCAGTTCATCGTCCTTGCTTGCGAGCGTCCAAAGCATCACATTATCGGCTTCGCCAAACTTGAACGGAAGCATGGTCGGAATAGAGTACTGGAACCCCTTGCCATTCAAGACAAGCTGATGCCCTTGCAATTCGTAAGTGAGACCAAAATCTTTCAGCGCCTCGGCATACTTTTCACTACCACTTGCCCACGCAAAATTTTCCAAAACGGTGCGGCCATTCACCAAAAGCGCCATCACCAACGTCAAATTCATCCGTTCACGGTCGGGATTCATCAAGAATTCCATCGTCTATTCCTTAAGCAAATTAACGTCTTTCTTTAACTTCGTATTCCAAATATTGCAGCGTCTTCACGGCACGGGCCGCTTCTTCTTGAGTCTTGAACGCAAGCAAAAGCGTACCCGCCACATTTTCGCGGACCTTCATGAGTTCTATGTCGCGAATGTTAATACCCTCTTCGGCAAGCGGCTGCATCACGCTCAACAGAGCGCCCGGCTTATCCTTAAGCTGGACCGTAATTTCGTAGAACGAGTTGGTGTTATTGCGACCCGGAGCAAACAAGCTCGCACGGCCATCGTTACCCGCCTTGAAAATATCGGCAAGCGCCTGCGAATTATCGGCTATCACGCTACGCTCGTCATTTTCAAAATCACCCGAAGCAGGCTTACCGTCTTTCACGACGTTGAGTCCGTTCATCGCCGCAATCGTCTTGTCGAGACCATCGCGGACTTCGCAAAGGGCGCGAGTCGTCTCGTCGCGATTCGTCACGGCGATATCGTGCCACATTCCCCAGCCCGAGGCGGCAATACGCGTCATATCGCGGAAAGCGCGGCCTGCAAAATGCTGATAGTTGTGCTTGAGCAAGCGTTCCGGCAAATTCCCAGCAAGAGTCGAGCTCAGCATCTGCGGCATGTGACTCACCCACGCCATCGTGCGGTCGTGATGTTCCGGCGGGAACACGACAGGATTTGCGCCCACAAAGCGGATAATTTCCAGAAGCGGGGCGTAAACAGATTCAGGAGTTCCATCCGGCGGACAGACAAACCAGTACGCATTTTCAAAAATCGCAGGATCGTTGTATTCGCAAGTGCGCTTTTCGGAACCCGCCATCGGGTGGCTGCCGACAAAGCGGAACGGAGCGGGCAAGCGAACGCCCGCCTTGCAAATTTCAACTTTCGTCGAACCGATATCGCTCACCAAGATTTCTCGGCCAGCATCAGCACCAGCCCACGAAACTTTACCGAGAGCGTCAATCATTTTAAGAATGTGGAGGATCGGCGCACAGAGCAAAATCAGGTCGCTATTCTTCGCCCACTTTTCGGTTTCATCGTATTCAAAAAATTCATCGGCAAGTTCAAGTTCACGAGCGCGCTTGAGCGTTGCAGGTGAACTCACAGCACGAATCTTCGTCGGAAGCTTAGCCTGTTTGATGGCAGCAGCAATCGAGCTTGCCAAGAGGCCAAACCCCACCATAGTAATGCGGGCAACCATTATTCTTCCACCTTGCGAGTTTCTTCCATGATGACACGGAAAATATTCTGGAACGATTCCGGAGAAAGCGGGCCACCGGCCTTTGCGGCCTTCTCGGCGACCAAATTCAAGACAGACTGTTCGCGACCTTCATCAAAAACGGGCAAACCTTTCTGCTTCTTGATTTTCCCAATTTCAGCAGCGTATGTAGCCCTCTTGTTGAGGAGCGACATCAGTTCATCATTAAGTTCGTCAATGCGAATGCGCCATTCATTAATATCCATATTGACGAATGTAGAAAAAAATTACGGCACACGGTTCGCGTACTGGTACAGCGAAAGCCCAAATTCCGGGAGCGATGCAATCAGAAAATCAAAAATATCGGACTGGATATTTTCGTATTCGATCCATTCCACCGTATTGGCAAATGCATAGATTTCAAGCGGGAGTCCCGTCGGCGTTGGCGCAAGCTGGCGCGTCATGAGCGTCATGTCTTGAGCAATCGTCTTACGGCTGCGGAGATATGCCGTGCAGTAAGCCCTGAACGTTCCGATGTTTGTCAAATGGCGACCATTCAGTTTTGTAACCGTGACATTTTCCGACACACCCGAACCTTCACCGATTTCACTTAACTTTTGTTCCAAGTACGGGCGCAGTACATCAATCTTCATGAACTTTTCAATTTCTTCAGGCGTCAAAAAGCGGATGCTCTGCTGGTCAATGAAAAGCGAACGCTTGATGCGGCGACCGCCCGATTCCTGCATACCGCGCCAGTTGCGGAAAGAATTGGTTATCAAGTCGTACGCCGGAATCACCGAAACTGTATTATCCCAGTTACGCACTTTCACAGATGTAAGCGTAATGTCAATGACCGAGCCATCGGCATGGTGGCGTTCAATTTCAATCCAGTCGCCCTTGCGCAAGAGGTCCGACAAGTTTATCTGGATTCCAGAGACCAAGCCAAGAATCGAGTCCCTGAAAACCAACAACAAGACCGTTGCCATGGCACCCAAAGTCGACAAAATAATCACCGGACTTTTATTCACAATCTGTGACGCCACAAGGATGGTCGCCACGCAGAACATCGCAAGTTTTATGGCCTGGAAAATGCCACGCATCGGGCGTAGCTTCATTTTCACATTGCGTTCATTCAAACTTTCAATGACATCAAGCACAGCACTTGCAAGCAGGAACGCCGCCACCGTAAACAAAATATTTCCGATATGTTCACAAAATTCATAAAGCCAGTGTCCCTTCGCAAGCACATACGGGAACGACTGCACCAGAATTATCACCGGCACAAAAAAGAGCGCTCGCGAAATCACTTTCTTTTTCACAAGCAAGTCATCAAACTTGTTCGGAGTCTTTATGGCAATCCATTTCGCAAGCGGATGCACCACTAGATACAAAAACGCATAAACAGCAGCTACGACAGCAGAAAGTATCGCAAATTGGTAATAATCGTTCATGCCTACAATCTAAAAATTTCGTATATTATGCACCGAACTTTTATCATTGGAGCAATCATGAAAATAGCCGTTATGGGTGGCGCAGGATACATCGGAAGCCACACCATCATCGAACTCTACAAAGCAGGTCATTCCGTTGTCGTCGTCGATAACCTCGTAAACTCAAGCGATGAATCGCTCCGCCGCGTAGCAGAGCTTGTCGGCTCCCCCATTCCATTTGTGAAAGCAGACGTCCGTGACGCCGCCGCAATGGACAAGATTTTCAGCGAAAATAAGTTCGACGCCTGCATCCACTTTGCAGGGCTCAAGGCCGTCGGCGAATCCGTCGCAAAGCCGCTCGAATACTACGAAAACAACATGAACGCTACATTCGTGTTGCTCCATACCATGCGTAATCACGGCTGCAAGAACCTCATTTTCAGTTCTTCGGCAACCGTTTACGGCAACCCGGCACAAATCCCTATTACAGAAGCTTGCCCTAAAGGCCAATGCACCAACCCCTACGGACAGACAAAATCCATGCTCGAAGAAGTTCTCCGTGATGTGCAAAAAGCAGACCCGGAATGGAATATTGTTTTGCTCCGTTACTTCAACCCGATTGGCGCACACCCGAGCGGACGCATCGGCGAAGACCCAAACGGTATTCCAAACAACCTAATGCCATACATCACGCAGACCGCAGTCGGTCTCCGCAAGGAACTCGGCGTGTTTGGCAATGACTACGACACCCCGGACGGCACTGGCGTCCGCGACTACATCCACGTCTGCGACCTCGCCTCTGGTCACGTGAGCGCCCTCAAGGCTATTGAACGCAAGTGCGGACTCGCCATTTACAACTTGGGCACAGGTCACGGCTACTCCGTGCTCGACGTCGTAAAAGCATTCGAAAAAGTCAACAACGTCAAGATTCCATATAGCATCAAGCCACGTCGCGCAGGCGACATTGCCACCTGCTACTGCAACCCGCAAAAAGCATTCGACGAACTCGGCTGGAAGGCTCAGTATGGCATTGAAGAAATGTGCCGCGACGCCTGGAACTGGCAAAAAAACAACCCCAAGGGTTACAAAGGATAAAAATTTAGCCTCCCGCCTTAAGCGAGAGGCTTTTTAATTTCAGCAAACGAACTCACGCTCGCCATCACGCCACAATTTAGCGATCATGGTGGTGATGGTGCCTGCGACCAGAATCGCGATACAAATCTTCGCATTCACCAATGCTGCGAGCAGAGAAGAATCTGCCACGACGCGGATCCTTGCAATCAATATGATCAGGACGATCGCGACGGTAATCAATCTGCATCCAGACATCACCGTTGCTGCAGTAAAAGTCAAATCTGCGTTCCTTGTCACCACGATAGCATTCACCGCGGCTGTACATTTTCTGGTCATTTCCATAACGCTCGACATGAATCCTGTCATGACGGTCACACCTCGGTTCTGCATATCGACAACTTACAGACGGAGGATCCATACGAGAATTATCCCCTTTCTTGGGAGCAAGATTAATCGAGAACGCCATAGCCGAAGTACTAAGCATCATTAACGACATGGCACAGGTAAGCACAAGCTTATTCATATGACCTCATTATACTTTGAGTGTTACAACAAAGATAATATATTAAATATTTTGAAACAAAACCAAGTCTTTTTACAAAAAAATCCTGCCACTAAGGACAAGATTTTTTTGAAAATTTTCAAGCAAACGGTCTCACGCGACTCTCGCCTTTAGATTAATAAAAAAACAACTCCGTCGTTTTTTCTAGATATTGCGCCTCGGTCATAAAAACGAGCAAGCTCGTTTTTGCAACACTCGGCTTATATCAACTCCTCAGCAGTTATTTTGTCATCGTGTTCGGGTTCCTGGTAGCAGGATTCCGGCACCTGGACCTGGTTCTGAAAATAAGCCTTATGCGCAGCAATCACCTTTTCACGGGCAAACGCAGCATCCTTCCATTCACCAATTTGTACGTCCTTGCCTTCCAGTTCCTTGTAGTTCTGGAAGAAATTCTTCGTAATGCGGAGGAACATCTGGTCTACGTCTGTAATGTCGCAGAACGGACGCGGATTAAATATAGGTACGCCCAAAACCTTGTAGTCCTTCTTGCCACCATCGGTCATATCAAGAGCGCCAATGACGCGGCACGTGCAAACCGTACCCGTAATCATGGATGCCGGGCTATAAATGAGCATATCCAAAGCATCGCCATCATCAGCCTTGGTGCTCGGGATAAAACCATATGTGCAGGGGTAACTCATGGAGCTCAAAAGGCAACGGTCAAGACGGAACACATGCAGGCGTTCGTCGTATTCATACTTCAAGTTCGTGTCTTTGCCGATTTCCACGACGCAATCCACTTCATAAGGATACTTGCGTCCAATAGGAAGATCTAGATAATTAATAGCCATTTACTCTCCGTAGGCCCACATTGAGCCTCATTATCTTTTTATTACAAATATAATCCCTAATTTAGTATTTATTCAGAAACTGTAAAGTCTTTTTTTACCAAAGAGTCTTCAATTCCTAAATCCTAACTCCGAATTACCGACTCCGCCAGCGAGCCGAAGTCACCTTGTCGAAAAGTCCAAAATAGAACACCGGCTCACCGTGATCAGGACTGTACCCCACCTCAAAGCGGATTCGGTCCAGCGCAGGAATCACGATATGCAGTCCGCCATAAACAGCGCCTTCATAATTTTTCCAACCAGGAGCCCCCTTGTCCCAAAGCACACTTGCATCAAGACCCGCCACCAATTGGATTCCGTAAAAGAAATTGATTCCCCAAATCGAGGCCGGACGGCGTTCACGCAACACAAAACGCTCTTCCAAAGTCAATAGCATTTCGTGCACCCCTAAATGCAATGAATCCGACTCATGACCTCGGAACGTATTTGCACCGCCGTGATAGTAATAATCATATCTTTGTACTTTGCCTGGACGCAAACGGACAAGCGCCGTAGCCCCAGAGACAAATCGACCAATCGTATAATAGGCTCTCGCATCTTCCAGGAACTCGACAAAGTTTTCGCCCCGCTTTCCGCCAACGCCCACATGCGTTACCATGCTTTCAAAATATATTCCCTCGCGTGAATCAAGTTCGCTATCACGATAGTCAAATGCGACGCCGAGTCCAAATTCCGGCAAAACACCCGGTCCCTTTTCGAGATAGCGGTACACCGTTTTTCCAAGAATCGAGAAATGCGAAAGCAATTTCCAGTCTACATCTAAACTAAGCAACCATGTGGCATCCTGGAATCCACGAAGGTCATCCCAGCTGTCCGTCCGCAAGAATTCAAAATTCCAGCCCAGCGGAAGGTCAAACAAATACGGTGAACTGGCATAAAAAGCGTACTCATTATTTTCGAAGAACGGGTCTACTGCCGTACGGAACTGGACTTCCGCACGGATGTCTTCGCCAAGCACATTCAAGTTCGCAAGGGCAAGCCCAAGCATGAGGCCATCGCGGTCAGTCTTTTTGCCAGCCGGCGAGGGGATCCAGCGGAAGATTTCTTTAAAATTATAAACTACATTCCCATTTTTACAGGATACAGAAATATCCGTAAAGAGGTCCAGGTCTTGCAGGCGAAGCTTCTCGGATTCAAACGTCTTCTGCGAAAAAACATCCCCAACCTTATGCGAGAGTTCGCGCCACACCACACGCGGCTTCGTATGCTCCAAGCCTTCAATTTCAATCGATTCAATTTTTGCACCATCGCTACACTGGTCAGAATCCACACGCAGCGAATCCGACTCTGCAGCGTTTGCAGATACAAAAGCGGAAACAAGCCCCGCCAGCAAAAAAGTCTTCACAAAAAAATTCACGAATCAAAGATACAAAAGGCTATCCCCCTGCATTTTCGCAATACTCCAAAAAATTGCTATATTAGGGATACTCAAAATTGAGGTGATTATGTTAGACTTTTTAGCAAACAACTGGCCCTACCTGGTTATCCTGGTCGTGGTCGTCGCTTTATTTTTTATTATCCGTGGTGCACTCAAGGGTCTGAAAGCCAGAAGCCCGTTCAACATGGAAAACATTCGCAAGAGCACCGAACCGAACTTCCTCGCCCTCCAGCAGAAGTCCAAGGCTTTGCTTGCCGATGCCGACATGGTCTGCGAAATCAAGCCGGGTAGCGATCAGGTCATCCCGAAAAAGGAAGATGTCAAGTTTTTCCGTCGTGCTGTTTCACAGAAGTTTAAGCTCGCCGTGTTTCAGGTTCCTGGTACAAACAAGGTCGTTTTCTTCTTCTGCAAGACCGAAGCCGGCATCAAGAGGAGACTCCAGAACCTGGTCATCAACCAGAAGTTCCGCGAAGGTAAGCCTCCTTACATCGACGCTGCTACTGGTGAAAAGCTGAGATACCCGAAGGCTTAGTCAGACAAAAGACCGCTTCGCTCACAGACTAGAGACGAGAGAAGCGAAAAGATTTAATTTATATACCCCGGTCATTGTGCCGGGGTCAACTTTTTTAAAGAGACTCAAAGAGAACCATCTACAATGCGCACGTACAAAGATCTAGCCATTGCCGAAGAAGAACAAAAGCTCATAGACGCTGTAAACAGGACGAACAACTTGCTCGTCGAAGCGCCCACCGGTAGCGGTAAGTCGTTGTACATTCCGTGGTTCTTGAGCAATCACTTTAGCGGTCGCATTGTCGTCTTGCAGCCAAGACGCATCGCAGCACTTGCACTTGCACAGTACTCTGCAAAACTTCACAACGAGCCTTGCGGAAAAACAGTCGGTTATCAGTTCCGCCAGGACAGCTGCAAGTCCAGCGCTACGCGAATCTTGTTCCAGACGTACGGTAACTTTTTGCAGGAACTTTTGCACGGCAAGATGGACGCTGAATGGGTCATCTTCGATGAATACCACGAACGCAAGGCCGACATGGACTTGCTCTTTGCGTATCTGCTAAAATTGCAAGAATCAAGCCGCGCATTAGAAAGTAAAAACATCAAAGCGCCGAGAATCGCCGTCATGAGCGCAAAGCTCAACCGCGAAGAAATGGAGCAGGCGCTCGGCGTCAAATGTCTGGAACTCGGGCATCCGCTTTATCCCGTACAAATTCTTTACCAGAAGCCCGCCGCAGGCACAAACATTAGCGCAGGCCAGGGAATCGAAAGCGAAGTAGTTCGCGCATTGCGCACTTTATACCGCAATAACATTTGGCAGACAACGCTCGTATTCTTGCCAGGCAAAGCAGAAATCGCAAGATGCCACACCGCCGCAAGCGAAGCTCTTGGCGCAAACGTCGCCGAGTTCCTTGAACTCTACGGCGGTCAGGACCGAGAAACGCAAGACCGCATCTTTGAAGAAACGGAACGCCCGCGCGTCATCTTTACAACCAACATTGCAGAAACGTCTATCACCGTGCCAAACGTCACAGGCGTTGTCGATAGCGGCATCGAGCGCGTAAACGAATATGACGACAGCAAGAAAGTGAACGTACTGCGCACTCTCCCGATTTCGCTGCAAAATGCAATCCAACGCAGTGGCCGTAGCGGCCGTACGCAAAACGGTTGCGCCATCCGCCTCTGGACCGAAGAAGCCGAGAAGCACATGCCGCAAGGCATCGTGCCCGAAGTCCTGCAAATCGAACCGTCGGAACTTTTATTGCAAAAAGCCGCACTTGAAGAAGATGAGAGAACGGGCAAAGCCCTACAGACGAGAGACGAAAGAGGCGAGTGTGCTAGAATAAAACTGCCCACGGCAATTCCAGAAGTGCGCGAAAAAATCGCTACAGCGATGCTCGAAAAATTCGGCATGCTGCAAGACAGCCGCATCACTGAACTCGGCAAGCGAGCCATTCAAACACCGATTTCAAGCATTCCGCTCGCATTGATTTTAGCAAAAGCAACAAGCGCCGCAGACCTCCCCGACTTGCTCCTCGCCGCCATGGCATGGATCCATTCCGGAACTGAATTTATCCAGAAATCTAAAAACACGCTCAACTTGCTCACGCTTGCAAGCGATACACTATCAAAAGCCATCAGCGCTCCGCGAGAAGTTTCGTTCACACTAAAGCAACTGCGAGATTTTCGCGACTCATTAAAGGAGATGCCCGTTCAAGACGGGCATGACAACCAACGTCATTGCGAACCCCAAAGGGGTGTGGCAATCCATGAAGTTGTCATTCGCAACTTACTAAACGCATTCCCAGACGCACTCGCGACACCAAGCGGTAATGTCTACAAGTTGAGCAACGGCAACACCATTCGATTGCAAGTCGCAGAGCCGCCTTATGCATTGCTCGCGCTCTCCATGCTCCGCACCGAAGCAGGCGCCAAATCAGAAATGCGCGTGAACCTTTACGCTCCAGTGCCCAAAGAATTGCTCGATGGAGAAAGCGAAATCATCCGCTATGAACTGCTTTGGCGGAGCGGTCAAGAACGCTTCATCGGCGTCGAGATTCACAAATGCGAAAGCCCCAACGGCGACATTCGCGAAACTAGCCGCAAAGAAATTCTCCCGCAAGAAGCTTCGCCAAAAGTTCTCGAAAAGCTCAAGGAACTCACCGCCGATGCCTGGCGCGACAAGCTCGAAAAAGAAAACTGGACCGGCCGTTACCTCACCGAAAACATCCAGACGCTCCTCATCAAGATGCGCCTTGCCGCAAAGCTTTACCCGGAATACAGCCTCCCGGAATTTAACGAAGAGGACATGGATCTTATCCTGAACGAGCTTACAGACGGCATATTCCTATTGCGCGACATCAACGAAGACCGTTACCGCAACATTGTCGAAGACTACTTCGGCAAATCCATGTTAGCATGGCTGCAAAAGACGTTCCCCGATCATTATGTACTGCCAAACGGCAAGCGCGCCCGCTATAGCTATCAAGAAGTCGCCACCGCCGATGAACAAGGCAACGGCAAAATTGTTCAAAGCGCGGACGGCGTACTCGTCGAGATTTCGGCGCGAATCGAAGACTTTATGCAGCTCCGTGGCGAGCACAAAATTGCTGACGGCAAACTCAAAGTGCGTTACGACATTCTAGCGCCGAACTTCCGCACGATTCAAAAGACATGGGATCTCACGAGCTTCTGGCAGAACACCTACGCCGAAGTCCGCAAAGAATTACGAGGAAGATACCCAAAGCACCCGTGGCCTGAAAAAATCATGTAATTTCATTACATGAAAAAAAAGTTTTTTTGAAAAGCATGCGGGCGGGGCCCCAGCTCAGAGTTGACGCCTACGGCGTCAGCGGCTTCACTCGGTCATGAACGCCTGCTAGCAGTCGTTCGCGACTCTCGTTTTGCACGCTACTGCGAAGAAAATACCTTGGCCGACGCTTTTTGTAATACAAGACGCTAATCTATTTAATAATATTAAAGCACCTAAAATTTACTGTAACACTAAGAAGTTACTTCACGCTATATACAGCGAGTGTCTTGCTGTACTCGTAGCCCACAACTAAAAGCGGCTCGCCATTCGGGCTTTTTTCAGCAGGGATAAACAGGATGCCCTCTGGACCGCGATCTTTCGGGTCTAAATAGAGATCGACAATCTTCGGAGTATTTCCGTTTTCAATTCCCGAAATATCCAATACGGCAACACCGCTCGTGCGTTCCAGCCCGACAAAAGCATAACGTTTATCGCCTACAACGCCAGTCGTCACGTTTTCCGGTTCGCAGCCCTTGTCTTCGCTGCGGGCATCCATCTTGACTTTGCCCTTCTTGGAATTCCAGTTAAAGTAATCCGGCGCCATCTGGGCCATCGTCTGTTCAAACGCGTCGCCAGAATCCCACATCAAGTGCCCTGTTTCGCCATCAAAAATGCTAATCGAACGCGTTCCAAAGCTGTACATGTATGGACACTTGCCATTTTCAGTCTTATCCGGCGCCACATTGCAGCGTTCCAGATTGCTCACAGAAATGTTCTTCACATTTTCAAGGACTTCAGCCGTAAACATGTCCGGGTCCAAAACGCCATTTTGCATAAGCATCATCGGAGTGGTCACATCCGTCCATGCCTTGTAATCGTTCACCGGAGAGCCTTCGTTAGCCGTGAGCACAAACGTCTTGCCACCTGCGGTAAACGCCGAAATCCCATCCGGCTGGCGCAGGCCGCGCAACGGATAATTCTTGATTTCAATTTTCTTGTTCTTCTTGATGTCCAGACCAAATCCAGGCTTGGAATGGTCCACATAACCAAGCGGGAACACATCCAAGATCTTTTTCGCTTCGACATCGAACTTCACAAGCGCATTATTTTCTTGCAAGCTCACCCAAGCAGTCCTGGAATCTTTAGATACCGTAATGTATTCAGGTTCAAGCGACTGTACAAAACCTTTCACGCCCGTCTTGCGGACACCTTTAGCCATCAACGCAATCGAATCAAGCCCGCCAAAACCGACAACCGTCTTCTGAGGCTTTTTCCAAGCTCTTGCCAAATCAGCAGCACTCGATGCATTCACGCCTGCAATCGACAAAACACCAAGGCCGCCTTCCGGGTCTTCCGTGAAATTTTCATCCGGGGAGCCTTCACATGCGATAAGCAAATTCGCGCCATCCGGAGTAAACGTGATCATGTCGGGCATGTAGCACAGTTCGTGCTTTCCAAGAACTTCGAGTTTCTTGCCGTAGCGCATCACCTGCACATGCCCCATTTTCCATTCGGGGTTGTTCAAAAGGCTTACCGCCACAAGGTCGCCATGGACGGTCACACTAGAGGCGCCCCCCGGCAATTTCACCTCGCTCACCTTTTTCGGATTTGCGGGGTCAGCCATATCGACGACTTCAAGGACATTCTCGCCGCCAACGACGAACAGCACTTTCTTTTCGGGCATGTACGCCGAAATTTCTGCCGTCGTCATAGGGATAGAAGCCATTTGCTTGAGCGTCGATCCCCAATGGAACGGACCTGTCGGCACATCCGACTTTTTAGCAAACGAAAAGCCCGTGCACATAAGCAGGCTCATGACAAAAGCGGTTCTTTTCATTTTCAACTCCCTGCGGCGGCGCCGCAACTTAATGAATTAATCCAGAATCAGCCACATGATAAGCATACCAAGTCCAAAGCTAGCCGCCATAGACGCCGTTTGCACGACCATGTCCTTTTTCTCTTCTTTCTTTATCTTTTCGTCTTTGGCTTTTTGCTTTTCAGCCTGTTCCTGAGAAGCCTGTACCGCAATACTCAAAGCCTTGGCGCAAGTCTCATTGTTCTTCTTGAGCATATTGTAACTCTGTTCCCAATTTTCGCATTTGGCCGTCTCGATTTCGAGATCAGAACGGAGAGCTTTCTTTTCAGCGATGCAGACACTGTCGTGAATCGCCATCACGCTATCGCGCACGGCAATTTCAGCGACAAGTTCAGCCTTCTCGGCGTCATTATCAGCAACACTTCCAGTCGCTTTCGATTCCGCAGCATTCACTGCTCCGGCAAAAGCAAGCACAAGCAAAGAGCACAAAGCACATGATTTCAAAAAAGAACGAGCAAGAGAAACCATATTCCCTCGATTACATCTGGGCGTAAATGCGCTGCCAGCCTTCTTCAGGAATCTGGGCGCCCATCACCTGGACCACTTCGTTCGAGACAATGCTGCCGAGATTACCCGAGCGCTCCATATCCCAGCCGTTCATGTAGCCGTACAGGAATCCCGATGCCCAGAGGTCGCCTGCGCCCGTCGTATCGATAGCCTTTGCAGCCCCTGCAGATACGCGAGTCACCACGCCGTCCTTAGCGATCAAGGCACCGCGCTTGCCGATCTTCACGACTGCAACCTTAGCCTTCTTGGCCAAGACTTCGAGAGCCGCTTCTTCCTTGACGCCGGCATAGGCAAAAGCTTCGTCTTCATTTGCGATGATGATATCGATCATCTTTTCTTCGAAGAGTTCGTCGAACAGCTTGCGGCAAGCTTCAACCACGCCAAACGAGCTAAAGTCGAGAGCGGTCTCGACACCGAGACTGCGCGCAAGCGTAAACGACTTCTTGAAGCATTCGCCATTAAAAGCGCGGTAGCCTTCAGCATAAAGAAGGCCTACATCGTCATAGAGAGCCGGAGTAAAGTCATCCGAACCGAGGAAATCCGAAGCGCCAAGGTAAGTCCACATGGAGCGCTGGGCATCCGGAGTCACGGCAGAGAACACGCAGCCCGTAGCGACATCGCTCATCCCGAGCTTCGATTCCACACCGTTATTCTTCAAGTGTTCCTGGAAAAGCTTGCCAAGTTCGTCATCGCCAATCTTGCTGATAAAAGCAGCCTTGCCATGCAAGCGGGAAAGACCCACCATGGTATTGCAAGTCGAGCCACCCGGTACGCGAATCGGATTTTCGAGAGCACCGAGGAACTTTTCCATCTGCGGCCAATCAACCATGTTCATGCCGCCCTTCTGGACGCCCTGTGCAGCAATCCATTCGTCGCTCACATTAGCCAAAATATCAACAAGGGCAGCGCCCATACCAAGAACTTTCTTCATTAGAATCCTCCGCGACGGCGACGCAACTTGTCACCCGCTTTCAATAAAAATTCACGTTCCGATTCCGTCAAGGACTGGATGCCACTGCGTTCCACCTTCTTGAGGATCTCGTCCATGCGTTTCTGTTCATCTACGTAGAACACTTCACCTTCGAGAACTTCCGGTTCCTCAGAATCGCGCGAGTAAGAGCGCGACCCCGAACGGCGGTCTCGACTATACTTTTCTGGATTGCCCGAAAACAAGCGGAAAATAGCCGAAAGCGGAGAATGGTAAAGCACCTTCGGACCATTCTGGAAAACGGCCATGTAAATAAACCCGGCAACGACACCGCCCAAGTGGGCAAAATGCGCTATCATGTCGCCCGAATTTGCAAAGAGAATGTCAAGCGCAATCATCACCCACATAGCATGCTTGATTCGCATCGGGATGACAAAGAACATGAGAATCATGCGTTCCGGGAAGAACTTGTAATACGCGACAAAGACGCCCATCAGGGCGCCAGACGCACCGATAATCGGATTGTTCGTGAGCCCGAGCAAGCACATGAAAAAGCTGAACAGCGCAGCAAAAATGCCACAGAAAAAGTACATCGAAATAAAATGACGCGCCCCCATCCATTCTGCCACTTCGGAGCCGAACATCCAGAGCATCAACATGTTGAAGAAGAAATGCATGAAGTCGAAATGGATGAACATGTACGTCACGTAACGCCAAAGTTCCAGCGGGACCCGAGGCATAAAAGCGCCATAGTAACTGATGTAATCCGTCAAGGTTCCGTATCCAGCCCCCAGATTAACTTCTAGTCCACGCCCAAGAAAAGCGATAATAAATACAGCAGCATTCGCAAGCAACAGCGTCTGCAAAGCTTTGGGCAAATATTTAAACGGTTTCATAAACCTTCCTATACTCTTTTAAAAGCATTGACACCATATTCTTCGGCACGTATTTAGAGATAAGACTCTTCTGTTCGGTTGCGCTTCGGTTCGCACCGCACTTGAGAAGTTCACGCACCAAGGTACTGCTCACAACGAGATGTTCCTGCGCGCTAAGCAGAAGCACCGTCTCGACTCCGTTCCCGCCATAAATGACCTTGTTATTCCAGGCTGCCGCCTGTTCCGCTTCCAAGTCTGCGGAATTGCGAATCCCGCGTACCAGGTAATGCGCCCCCACCGACTTCATAAAATCGACAGTCAGCCCACTGTGGACTTTGACCGAGACATTCGAGAATCCAGAGACAGCAGCCTCCACCATCGCCTTGCGGGTTTCGGCATCAAAAAAGTTTTTCTTGCTTGCATTCTGGGCAACGAGTACAATCAGAGAATCAAAGATGCCCGCGGCACGCTTTACAAGATCCAAGTGCCCCACAGTAAACGGATCGAAAGAACCTGCAAAAACCGCCACGCGGCGTTCGCGCCCTTCCTCCACAATCGATTTTTTCTGTGCTTTAGAATTCCACACCATGTGGTATAATTTACAAAATTGCGACCAAAAAATGTAAGCTATGAGGTATGGGTACGGCACTTCGAGCCTTTGAGCTATGGGATATAAACAATCGCCCAAAGCGAAGCGAGCCCAAAGGGGCTTTAGCCCCGAGCTGACAAGCTCACTTTCTTATAATAATCAGCGATGACTCGCCATAGCGGCGAACTTGCCCCTGAAAATCGTCACCTTTAGCCCATTCAGGCAACTTGCGGCTCGGAGCCTCGAAAACGGCCACGCCGCCAGGGTTCAGCCACTCGATAAATGGGCGCAAGTCCGGGTATTCCATGTCCTTGAACGGCGGGTCCGCATAAATCAAGTCAAAACCGCCATCGGCACAGACAATTTCCTTTTTCAGCGTAAGCACACTCGTTTCCAGGAGCTTGAGCCTAGAATCCATGCCGACCGACTTGTAAGAGCGTTCGATCATCTTCGCCTGCGGGCGAGCAAGTTCCACCGCAGTAACGCTTGCAGCCCCACGGCTCAGCGCCTCAAGCCCCATGATGCCACTACCGGCAAAAAGGTCCAGCACACGGAAACCATCGACGCCCTGCAAAATGTTAAAGAGAGCTTCCCTCGTGCGAGAAGCTGTCGGACGCGTCTTCATGGTATCCGGGGACTCGATGTTGCGCCCCCGCAACGAACCGCCTGTAATACGAATCGGCATACTAGCGAAGCACAAGCATTTCGATACGCATGCTCGTAACTAGATACTTCTTAGCAAATCTAAGATCGGTCTTCGAGACACCCATGCGAATCGGAGAATTAGCAAATGCATTCAGGAAGTTCAACAAGTCGGCAAAGTCCGCTGTCGAAGTCACCTGATAGGCATAACGCTTGTACACGCCGAAGTCCTCAACAATCGGCTTTTCAGTTCCCTTCAGCTGCACTTTGTGCGTAGAGGCAAGCGTCTTGAGAGCCTTGATTTCGGCCCCCACTTCAGAAGCAGGAACAAAGCCGCGCACGGCATCGAGGCGCACCTGCGGAACAGAGAACTGCCCAAATGCAGCCACTTCAGTTGCAGCTTCCGAAGCAATCGGAGACTGGAAGGACTTGCTCACCGCCTTAAGCCTATCCATAAGCGTATGCTGAGAAGAAGCCTTCATTGCGATACCGCGAAGGTAATAGTAGTTCGGAGCCTGGAACACGCATTCAGAGAATCCAATATCGTCCGGTGCGGCCGTGTTGAGGAACGACAGGAACTGAGCCAGAGCCGTTTTCTGGAACGAAATCTTTTCTAGTGGGAGATAGCTATTGTAGCTCGTTCGTTTGTTATTAAACAAAGCCTGGGGCTTGATTTCCTTTACGATTTCCCTAACAGGCATTGCGGCACGAGCCTTCGCCAAAGCCTTCTGCTGTTCTGCAATCTCTTCGGCGGTCGGACCAGCAGGGGCCGTCTTAGTCGGAGTACTCCCCTTCGCGCCAATCAAGTTGAGGTAAGATTCCGGGAAAACGCCATCCAGCGCCGCCGGAACCCCGTTCATGCTCAAGTAACCGCTTAAGCCAAGCACGGCAACGACAACAACAGCAGCAACAGTCAAATACTTTTTCTTGTAGCGGCGTTCCACATCCGCCACATTCGTCACATGCAAATGCTGCGAAACACTACCGATGGTGGAATTCTTTTCCGCCACCGCAATAAGGTTCATGTGAATCATACACCCTCCATCTGATTGAGTGCAGCACCAACAGCGCCGACACAGCAAATCATGTCAACGGGGTTCACGCTTTCGTCACACGGGAGCTGCGACAAGTTTGTCATCAGCGACACCTTGTAATCGCTCAACTTATCCATGAGAATATTCACGAACTGCTCGTTCGAAGCCATCTCGCCGCACAAGCGCACATCGGTCACACCGTTGACGGAATTCTCAGACTGGACAAGCTTCATCTGTTCAACAATTTCGTTTGCAAGAATCGGGTACGCCATTTCTTCGGTCTTTCCGACCATCGAAAGCGTCGAAACGCAACGCAAGGCAAGGAGTTCATCGCGACGCATCCAGGCAAGCGTCACGCCAGTAAAGTCAGCCTTCACAACGCAAACAGCATCCTTGATCTTTTCGCCAACATCCATTACATTCATGAGCGAGAGCACATCGACTTCCATAGACTTCGGCGAGAGCACACGGGAGCGGAAGCCCTTGCGCAAAGCATCGACCCATTCCTTGCGGACAGCCATGATCAGTTCATTATACCCGAGAGTATCGTCACCGCTCAACGTGATGGAATCGACAACATAAGCGCTCACATCGGCGTTGGTGAAAAGTTCCATATACCATTTCAAATACTGAGACTTACTTGCAACAGCCTCTTGCGGCACATAGACCTTGCGGATAATAGACATCGTCGCAGGCATCGTCACCGAAGTCGCTTCGATATCCTTGATCTGGTTTTCGTCCACCCACTGCTGGAGCATGCTCTCAAAAAGGAAAATATCGTAAATGGGATTGGTTTCAGCAGGGAGGACCGCAGCCTTGACCACCATCTTTGCAGTAGCGTCCACAAGGGCGACCTTCATGGAGGTGTCACCAACTTCAATACCTAGATATAACTTCGTATCGCTCATATATATGCTTATGTAAAGTTTTATATCCTAAAACTAATCAAAAATTATCGATTGTAACATGTTTTCGAGCTTTTTCTTTCCAATTCCGTGCACTTTTTTGAGGTCAGAAGGCCCTTTGAACGGCCCTGCGGCATTTCTGCGCTCGATAATTTTGTCAGCAAGCTTTGGCCCCACCCCCTTTATGGCGCACAAATCGTCGGCACTCGCCGTATTGATATTCAGCGGGAACGAGACCTTTTTCTTTGCCTTACGGTGACGCTCCGTCGATTTCGGGCCGGGATCCGCAAGGGGTATTACTTTGTCGGTATCGTAAGCCTGGACTGTACTAGCATCTGCAACCGGGACTGCATCAGAAAACGCACCCGGTGATGCGTCAGGAGTACCCCCCGGTGATGCATTTGCAACAACTATAGCGTCTCCGACTTCGAATGTCTCGATAGACGGGAGTCCCCACGGGAGGTAGCGGACGGTTAAGCCAATGATAAAGAGGATGATTGCGAGTTTGAGAATTCTTTTTTCAGATGCGTTCATAGCCTTTTCTGAGAGGTTCATCTAGCAAAGGATTTAGCAAACGATCTAGCAAAATATTCTCGACGTGGGTCGCGTCCGACGGGACGTCCACGGAAATGCTCGGGTAAGCGCTCTGGACAATGCGGATCGGGCGGCGCCCCAAAATTCGCATCTGTTCTAGCGAGCGTTCCAGCTCAATTTTACTCTGCGGGAGCGATGCAAACTCGTCGCGGGCTTCGCGGGAGTAAGCGTAAATGCCCTGGTGCTGGAACCATAGGCTCGCTTCTGCAGGCGGCACGGACCTTGTAAAGTCAACCGCCACACCGTCGCGCACGAGCACTTTCACGACGGTCTTGAGTTCAGCTTCTGCGGGGTTCAACGGGCATGCGACCGTCACCCAGCAGTCGGGGTGTTCCGAGAGGTCTTTCGCGACATCGCGGAGCACGGAAGGTTCAACGAGAGGTTCGTCGCCCTGGAGATTCACGACCAGGTCAAGGCCAAGCTTTTGGGCGGCCTCCGCCACGCGGTCGGAACCGGTTGCACATTCGCCAGTCATCACGCAGTCAAAGCCAGCCGCCTCAACCACCGCTTCGATTTCAGGACAGTCCGTCGCACAGACGATGCGGTCAAAGCAATTGGCGAGGAGCGCTCGTTCCATGGTACGGACAATCATCTCCTTGCCGTTGAGCTTCAGGAGAGGCTTTCCCGGGAATCTGGACGATCCCATGCGGGCCGGAACAACGCAACTGACCTTGTTCAAAGCGAAATGCGTAACGAGATGCGCGAGATTCGGCAAATGCGTCGGGCAAGTGCGCCGACTACATCACCTTCGGAATGGCGAAATGGTCGTTTTCGACAGCCGGAGCGTTAGCAAAAGCCTGTTCAAGCGTAAAGCCCTGCACCGGCACGTCTTCGCGGAGGATGGTTGCGCCATTTTCGACAGCAGTCATCGGTTCCACGTTAGAAAGGTCCAAAGCCTTCAATGCTTCGAGATGGTCGAGCATCTTGTCCAAGTGACCCTTGATAGCCGGGATATCTTCTTCTGCAATGCTCAGGCGAGACAACTTCGCGAGCTTCAAAACTTCTTCACGTTCAAGCATGATTACCTCTTTTTTTCGAGATGTAAGATAGAATTTTTTAGTAGGAAGTAGGAAGTAGACAGTAGGAAGTAGCTAGAAAATGCAATAGACGAAAGAGCACTTCGCTGGTAGACGAAAGACGAGAGAGGCTAATGCAGCGGATACGCTCGCGTATACATTGCTGAGCCGACCAGTCTTGGCTTGAAGAGCAAAGACGAGAGATTTATAATCGCGGCTTTGCCGCCTTACTAAATTCACTTTCGTCTCTCGTCTGTAGGCTCATAGAGCCGTTCTCTCGTCTATATCAACCAATCACTTCCAATGCGGCGTATTTGAGGATGATGGTGCGGTTCATGTTCTCGCGGTCGAAGCGCACATCGACGCGGGCGTTATCGCCACTGCCATAAGCCTTCATAATCACGCCCGTTCCATACCTGGAATGGCGAACGCGAGCGCCCTCGTGGTACGGATTATCGTACTCGATTGTCGGGCCGGACGGAGCAGGCGATTTCACGACCTTCACCGGATTGCGGTAGACAATATGCTTGTCGTTCTTCTTGATGGATTGAGGCACAGGCGCCGGGCGAGAGCCATACGAGCCGTAAGAACCGCCACCGTACGAATTGCCGGAACCGCTCCCATAGCTGCCGCGAGAACCTCCGCCATACGAATTTCCGCCAAACGAGCGATTGCCATACGAATTTCCATAAGAGTTGCCCGAACCCGAGTTGCCATAAGATGGACGGGAGCCATAGTTCGACGAGCCGTACGAACCGTAAGACGGTTTGGAACGCGTATTGCCAACAAAATCAGGAACAGACGGACGCGTATTCAAGCACGGCGTAAAGTCTACAACGGACGGATCCAATTCCTTAAGGAAGCGTGACGGCGCAAACGGTCTAATGTTCCCCTGGAAGAACCTGCGTTCCGCATGGTACAGATAAAGTTTCTTTTCAGCACGGGTGCAGCCCACGTAGAACAGGCGCCGTTCTTCTTCCATTTGCTCGTTGATTTCGGCCATCGAGAGCATCGAAGTTCCACGCACGAGCGGGAAGATTTCATCATCGCAACCCGCCAGGTGAACCGTATTGAATTCCAAACCCTTCGCCATGTGAATCGTCATAAGCGTCACAAGGCCCTTCGACGTATCGACCTTCTTGTCGCCATCCGTCAAGAGCGAAATATCCTGCAAGAACGCATCGAGCGTTGCGCCCGGATGTTCTTCGTCAAATTCACGGATAGCGTTGATCATTTCGTCCAAGTTCGCAATTCGTTCGTCGGCAGTGACTTCGTCTTCCTTGCGCAAGAAGTCCTTATAGCCCGTATCATTGATGATATGTTCAGCAAGAATCGGGAGCGGATACTCGCCAGAAGTCATCATGTTCTTCCAGTTCGTCACAAGGTCGGTGAACACCTTGAGCTTCGGAGCGCCGCGCCCCGTGCCGTTTGCCTCGGTGAGTAGATTGTCCCAGAACGAACCCTCGCCCGCTTTCACCTTGGCGAGTACGCCTTCGACGGTCGTCTTGCCGATGGCACGTGGCGGAGTGTTAATCACGCGCAAATAGGCTGCATCGTCTTTTTCGTTGGCGAGCACGCGCAAGTAAGCAAGCACATCCTTGATTTCCTTGCGGTCCCAGAATCTTGTACCGCCAAAAATCACCGACGGGATGCGCAAATCGTTGAGCGCCTTTTCAAGCACACGGGACTGCGCGTTCGTGCGGTAGAAAATGGCAGTCTTGGCATAAAAATCAGGACCCGCCTGCGCCACCGTCTTTGCAATGTTTGATGCTTCGGCACGGTCATCTTCAAAATAGCGCACGTGAATAAGCTCGCCCGCTTCTTCCTTGGAAAACACGTTCTTCTGCATTTCGGCAGGACGGACGTTATGTGCAATCACGGAACCCGCACCCTTCACGATGTTTGCAGTCGAGCGGTAATTGCGTTCGAGCTTGACAATCGTCACCGGAGCAAAATCGCGGTGGAAGTTGCGGATAATTTTGATGTTCGCGCCGCGCCAACCATAAATACTTTGGTCGTCATCGCCCACTACCGTCACGTTTTTGGTTTCCGGATTGATGAGCAATTTCAAAAGTTCATACTGAACGTCGTTTGTGTCCTGGTATTCATCCACGACAACGTACTGGAAACGTTGTCTAAGCTGTTCCGCCAAATTCGGGACCATCTGCAACATGCGAACCGTATTGAACAGCAAGTCGTCAAAGTCCATTGCATTCGATTCCGCAAGCTTTTTCTGGTAAGCCGCGTAATAGCGGGCCTTGCGTTCTTCATCGGCAAATTCGGCGTTCAAAGCAGCCACATCCGGAGTCTGCAAGACAGCCTTGTCGTTCTTGTACAAGACCGTATTCTTGAAACGGGAAATGGCGCTGTGGACCTTTTTCAGTTCATTCACGTCGTAATCGTCGCCCAGGTCGTCCTTCAAGATTTCCTTGAGGATGCGCTTCTGGTCATCGTCATCGTAAATGGAAAAGTTTGCATCAAACCACTTGCCACCAAGCGCCTTGATTACGGATTCCTTCGCCAGGCAGAGCTTCAAAAGCTTAAGGCATACGGAGTGGAACGTGCCCATCCACGTGAACGGCTTTCGGCAATTCAAAAGTTTCTGGATACGATCCTTCATTTCGCGGGCGGCCTTGTTCGTAAAGGTCACCGCCAGTACGCGATTGGAGTCAATCTTGTGGTAAGATACCAGGTGGGCAATCTTGTAAGTAATGCAACGCGTCTTTCCAGAACCAGCACCGGCCAAAATCAGCATCGGGCCGTTAATCTTTTTCGCGGCGGCGGCCTGTTCCGGGTTTAACTCTTTATCTAAAACACTATCATCAACAACATTGCATTCTACGAAATCGTCCATCCTGCACCTCTAGTCAATATACAGATGTGCAATATAGTAATTAGTAGACAGCAGGAAGTTAGAAGTAGGAAGTGGTCATTGATTATTAGAGATGTAATTCAAGAATCTAGCGGGAATGGAGTGCCCCACGGCCACTAAGCGAGAATTGCACTCAATACAATAAGTCTCTGGAACGTCTTATTGAAGAATTCCATTAACAAAGCTCATTGAATATTCACCACCAGCACTTACATATGGTTCAAATTGATATATTTGATTTTCAAATAAGATTTCCCGTCTAAAAAAGCGTTCTAAAACAGGAAGCATTCCAGGAATATAACGAATATTTTTTTTCGCTTTATTTTGAATAAAAGTCGGAACTTTAGATTGATTAATATTTTGTTCAGCATTAGTATATTCTTCAATAAACCTTTTTATTCCATCTTCATTATACATTGTTGAAACGACACTCAAAAAAATGCGTTCTATATTTACAAAATAATAAGCACAAACACTCTTTACATATCTAATAGAACTCATCCATTGTTCAACAAGATGTTGTATAACTTCAACACCATTTCCCACAGTTTTTTTTAAGTCACATATATAACAAAAAGCCTTTTTATCCTTTGAGACAATATACATATAACAAAAATCTACAGCTTTTTGGCAATCATATCTATTACAACACTCGGATCCAAACAAACCACAATCTGTAGAATCCGTCTCAAACGTAAGCAACAACGTCTGTTGAGCCTCTTTTTCATATAATTTAAATTTTAAACAATTCTCTTTATCCGTAATCTTAGTCAAAACATTCTTTTGATTTACAAGATAAAAATCATTTTCCAACTTTGATATAGTAGTCAAACAAGGAATGTTTCCAGCAATCATTATACATCCCCATAAATTATTTTTGCTGTTTCAAAAATACTATTTGATACTTCTGAAAACAAAGAGAAATCAAACCCCATACCTAATTCATTAAATTTGGGAATTTCAGAAACAACCATTTGACCATTTTCGTCTTTTATAAACTGATATGCGTAAACTGAATCATTCTTTAACAAATCATCAAATTCATACCCAAGTTTTTTGCATTTTTCTTCTTTATTCCTCGCAAAAGAAAGTGCAACTAAATTTGATATAGCAGCAGCCATGGTATCACTATGAGTACTGACAATCAAATTTATGCCAGAATTGACAAGACGATTCATTAAACGAGCCAATTGAATTTGAGTCGTTGGATGTTGGCTAGTTTCTATTTCATCATAAAAAACATAACCAACAGGTTCAACAGAAGACAAAAGATGAACAACTGGCGTCAGTTCATTCACCATTGACGATGCTAGA
This sequence comes from Fibrobacter sp. UWB4, assembly GCF_002210345.1. Lineage (NCBI taxonomy): Bacteria > Pseudomonadati > Fibrobacterota > Fibrobacteria > Fibrobacterales > Fibrobacteraceae > Fibrobacter > Fibrobacter sp. UWB4. The sequence goes on from NZ_MWQI01000002.1 coordinate 130,686, forward strand.
AAAAGAGGTAAATTTACACCATTATCGGTTATATACCGAATTTCATCACCAATATAGATTATGTTTCCCTTAATTATTTTTTTGTTGATAAAATCAATGATATCCTTATTTTTTTTCAACCTATTTTCATCAGGTTTATAAGTTTGCATAAATAGTAAATAATCAAAAACAGGCTTAGAAAGTCCCAATTTTTTTGATTCCGGCACCAAATTTAATGGAGTACCTAAATTATATTCTCTAGGTTTAACCATAGCAGCCATCAAATCTCTGTATACCAAATTAAGACCTGAACGAGCAACAGGTAAATATAAAGTCCTAGAACTACCAATCGTACACAAAATGGACTCAAACAAAAAATCTACAAAAAGCGTAATCCAAAAAGATTTTGTCTGTTCTTGTTCTTTCGCTAAAATATGTATATATTCTTCCGTCTCTATTCCTAAAAAAACATCTCCGGTCTTATCAACTTTTGGAGAAAAATAAACTTTTTTTGTAGCCTTTTCTATTTCAGACGATTCTATTCTTTGAAATAGAAAGGGATCTTTCGTTATGTCATTTTCATCAATTTCCACCGAAAGAGAATCAATAACCAATTTATTATTAAATGTATCCTCTACTATTTTATTCTTATTATCATCCAACCATTTATTGATATCCGCTTGAAATTCAAGAATATTTTCTTTATTAACCTTAAATGGATACTCTTCAAACAAGGAGCTTTTAAAATTAGTGATATTGCAAAGAGCATTGATAACTCCATATATCAATTGCATTAGGTACGTTTTACCACTATTGTTATCTCCAACAAGTATAGTGAATCCATTCAACTCTACACATGCAGATTTAATTTTTCCAAAATTTTCAACATTTAGCTTCATATTTTAATCCTTCATCTTAAATATACAACTTTCTGCATCTTTTTTTTAAAACATAATCCTAATCCATTCACAAAAGCTCTTTTGAAGATTTATTCTATATCTTTTAAAGATTTCCATAATCAAACCACCAAATGACGTTCGCTCCAAGAAGCGATATAAATCAATAGTCAAACAAAACTAATTAACAACCATTTCTTACAAAAATAGGAGATGCCCGCTCAAGGCGGGCATGACAAGATTAAATGTTCGGAGCGACAAGCGTCTATTATTCGTCGGCGGTGGAAGCGCCAACGGCCTGCTCAAGCGTGGTCAAGCCCTGGAGAGCCTTGTTGATGCCGTCCATACGGAGCGTAATCATTTCGCAAGACTTGATGGCCTCGCGCTTGATTTCGTCACCGGAAGCGCGCTTGATCACGAGATTACGCACAGCTTCGTTCGGCACGAGGAACTCGTAAATACCGCAACGGCCCTTGAAGCCCGAACCATCGCACTTTTCACAACCGCGGCCATGATAGAACTGCATGTCCGGCGAGAGGTGGAGTTCATCGCGAAGTTCCTGCGAGATTTCGACCGGTTCCTTGCAGTTCTTGCAAATGCGGCGCACAAGTCGCTGGGCCAACACACCCTTAATAGCGGTAGACACAAGGAACGGTTCCAGTCCCATTTCGAGCAAACGAGGGAATGCGCCGGCAGCGTCGTTCGTATGGAGCGTACTGAAGACCAAGTGACCCGTCAAAGCAGCTTCGATAGCCATCGTCGAGGTTTCCTGGTCACGCATTTCACCGATCATGATCACGTCCGGGTCCTGACGGAGCAAGGCACGAATGCCCGCCGCAAAGGTAAAGCCTGCGGCATTGTTGATCTGGCCCTGGTTCACACCGTCAATATTCAATTCCACCGGGTCTTCCATCGTCGAGATGTTGATCGTGGAATCCAAAATTTCTCGAATAGAAGCGTAAAGCGTCGTAGACTTACCGGAACCCGTCGGACCGGTAACGAGCACAATGCCGTTCGGGGCATTAATGGCATCAATAAACTGCTTGAGCACACGGGGGTCAAAACCCATTTCACGTAGCGGGAACTGACCCGAATTCGGGTCCAAAATACGCATAACGATCTTTTCGCAAACGCCGCGCTTACGCAAAGAAATCGGGAACGAGCTTACACGAAGGTCAACTTCGGATCCCTTGTAGCGCACCGTGAAACGTCCGTCCAACGGCTTACGCTTTTCTGCAATGTCCATCTTGGACAAGAGCTTGATACGCGAAAGGATCTGCGGCATGAGTCGTGCCGGAATCGGAGACATCACCTGCAAGTCACCGTCAATACGGTAGCGCAGCTTAAGGAACGTCTCCTGCGGTTCAAGGTGAATATCGGATGCATGACGCGCAATAGCTTCGTGGATCAAGGTCGTCACGATCTTCACGACCTGGCGGCCTTCTTCATCAGAAAGTTCCGGTTCATCGCTTGTACTGCTACCGCGTTCGACAGTTTCGAGTTCATCGTCGCCAGAAGATCCGATAAGCTCCGCAAGGGACTCTTCGGCCGGGCCGTGGCCCGCAAAGAGGATGTCGATCGTCTTCTTGATGTCCTGTTCAGACGCCATGACCACATCGACATTGCGCTTGACCTTGAACTTGATGGAATCCCTGAGGCGAACGTTCGTCGGGTCCGCCATGGCAACAACGAGCGCCTGGCGAGCATCCTTTGTCACGTAAAGCGGAACAATCTTGTTCGCCTTGCACTGGTCTTCGGAGATAAACTCGTAGACCTTTTCATCAAGCTTGATGGAATCGAGCTTGACGTAAGGAACTTCGAACTGGCTGCAAAGAATCTTCATCAGCTTATCTTGCTGGATGAATTTCAAATCGACAAGAATGCTGCCGAGACGCTTGCCGCCCGAAGTTTTCTGCTTTTCAAGGGCTTCGTTCAGCTGTTCCTGCGTAATAAAGCCCTGGTCCAGAAGCATTTCACCAATACGCTTTTTGGTGACACTCTGCATCTGGACACCCAAAATATCCGTAAGCTGCTCAGGTTTTACCATCTCCGCTTTGAGAAGGACCTGAGTCAGGGTCAACTTTTTACCCTTCTGTGTCCAGAACTTGACTTCTTCTTCAGCGTACTTCAGCTGATCCTCATTAATCAGGTTAACGCGAACCAGCAACTGTCCTAAACTGCTTGAATCCTTCATAGATGCGACCACGCCTGAGCGTTTAAAGTAATCCTACCACCAAGTTTTCTTTTCAAAGAAACTCCACTCCCACAACTTACTAAACCGACGTCGTGGATTTTGCCCCACTTGGGCGTTCCCTTCAAATATATACTATTTGTAACTTCAGAAGTAAAAAGGAGTTCATATTCTTCACCACCATTTAACGCAAATTTGAGGGGAGACAGGCCAAAATACTCGCACATTTCCAAAACATCATCGTCAATAGGCAATTTTTCCTCGTCGATTTCGATGGAAACGCCAGACGAAAGCGCAAGGTGGTTCGCTTCGGAACTAAGACCATCGCTAATGTCCATACAGGCGCCACGCACCCCCTGTTTTACCAGCTGCGCCCCAGCATCTTCGCAAATTTTCGGGGAAAGGTGGTACTCGACCAGGCGCGGGAAGCGTTTTGCCTCTTCGGGACGGTTCATCAAAATCCAAAGTCCGGCGTCGGATTTGCCGAGAGTGCCCGCCACAAAAACGTGATCGCCCGGCTTTGCCGCACTGCGTAAGAGCGCCGTTTCGCCATCGGTCGTGCCAAGAAGCGTTGTCGAAAACATCCCGACATCGCCAGCAACCGTATCACCGCCAATCAGCGTAATTCCTCTTCTCTCAAAGCCTTGCGCAAAAGCTTCAGCAATTCTGTTTCGAGTTTCTTCGCTCCAGTTTCTGTTCACGCAAATTCCGAGCACGGCAATTTTGGGGCGACCGCCCATCGAAGACACATCCGAGACATTGGACACAATGTGCTTCTCGACCGCCTGTTCTGGACTAGACCAGTCCAGGCGGAAGTGCGTGTTCTCGACCGATAGATCCTTTGTAACAAGCCATCCGTCAAAGATGGCGCAGTCATCTCCAGCAGACAGCCAGCCGCGGTGTGCCGGCGGCTCGTTTCTTAAGGGGCAAGCCCCTTCTAAAATTTTAGTGACGAACCTGAACTCGCCAAGATCTGGGAATTTCATAATTTTCAAGGACAATTCATTTTTTCATCCGATAATTTAACAATAAACTTTCTATACTTAAGGCGTGGGACACATATTTTTCATAACGCCATCATCGCCAGGCAGCTTGGACAAGCTCAACCAGTGGACATTCCGCTGGCTATTGGAGCATGGCAACATGGCAGAAGATTCCACCCTCTATACTTGCAATTCCATCGAAAGCGCCCAGAGCCTTCTGGAATCTGCACTCATCATCGGTCAGTCGCCATCGCTCATCATCTTTGACCATGCCGACCACGCTACCGAGAAGAACTTGGCCTTTAGCAAGGAACTCCACAACGGCATCCCGGAATCCTGGATTATCGAGATCATTCCGGACGACATGCCGCTCCCCGAAGATTCAAGAGACGATAGCACATTCTGGATCAGACGCCCTGTCAGCGAAGAAGAATGGTACGCCACGCTTGAAAATGTTCTGCACAAGAACGGTTGTCCGCAATGGGCAAAGTGGACCAAACACAAGAGCTATAGAGGTTTTTAAACGTGATTAAAGGCGTTAGCTATTTTGGAGTGCGCTCACCGAAGCTTGCGCTCATGGACGTTGCACACATAAAAGAAGCGGGGTTCAACGCCGTTCTCCACACATGGAGCGAAGAGGACCTGCAATATTATTACGATACCATGAAGCAGATTGTAAATGAGTCTGCCGCCATGGGTCTTTCTGTTTATGTGAACCCGTGGGGCGTAGGCCGCGTGTTTGGCGGTGAAGCTTATTCGGAACTCACCGCAAGGAACCACGACATGTGCCAGGTCGCCCTCGACGGGAAGCCGAAAGTGGCCGCATGTCCGAACCACCCGGAGTTCCGCGCGTACATGCACAAGTGGATTGCAGCCGTATGCGACACGAAAGTCTCAACGATCTTCTGGGACGAGCCTCACTTTTACTTTGAAAAAGGCGGGCTTGAAAACTGGAGCTGCCGCTGCGAAAAATGCCGCGAGAAGTTTCGTACAAAGTACGGATACGAAATGCCCGCCGAGCTTACGGAAGACGTGAAGCAGTTCCGTGAACAAAGCCTGATTGAATTTCTGGACGAGATGACCCAAGATGTCAAATCGCGCGGCAAACGCAACTGCGTTTGCATGCTCCCGCCATGGTTCCCCGCCGGACTCGATGACTGGAGTAAAGTCGCAAGCCTCGATGCCGTCGATGAAATCGCGAGCGATCCGTACTGGGAGCGCGGTGCAAGCGAAGAATGGGTCCGCGAAAAATACCGCGAGACAGCAAACAAGCTCGTCGAAGTTGCATCCCGCTACGCAAAATCCGTACAAATGTGGATCAAGGCTTACCAGATTGAAGCGGGACGCGAAAACGACCTTGCCATCGCCGTAGAAGAAAGCCGCGCTGCAGGCATCAAGAACATCTTCGCCTGGAGCTACCGAGGCACAGAAACATTAAGCTGGCTCAAGAGCGACAACCCGGACGAGGTCGCGAATGTTTTCAGAAAAGCTCTTAAAAAACAACCCCAATAATTTTTTATGAAAAAAAAGATCCTCGCAATACTACTCTTACTCGCGTCAAGCGCATTCGCCCAGTATGCCAACGGCAAATTTCATAGAGGGCTTTTCTTTTCAACAAGTCTAACCTTCGGATATACGTACTTGCGCAACTACGAGCTGAGCATTCAGGATGAAGGCTACAACGAAAAGACGCACAAATTTAATGGCGCCATGCACCCCTATGCCGAATTGCGATTCGGCAGGACAACCGCCAACATATTCTCCTTATACGGATCCCTCGGTCTTGGATTCGGGATTGGAAATTTTGATGCCGTGGACAAGTCCTACAATGTTTATCCAGACAACAACAGCCAAGTCGAGGCCACCGGTCTGGACGTCAAATTCCTTGTAGGCGGAGGCGCAGAGTTTTATCCCGTTCAAAATCAGGAAAACCCTCTTTACGGTCTATTCTTTGGATTATCCCTGGGTTTCGTGATTGACGGCGTAAAATACACCATCGACGAAAACGATGGCGACTTCGACGGATTTGCCAATATCTTCTACCGTTTTGAATTGGGTAAGGAATGGTGGATTGACACACGCTGGAGTCTCGGCGTAGCATTGAACTACATGTACGGATCTCTCGAACTCAAAGACGAGACATCCTCGTACAATAGCGCAGGAATCAACGAAAAAGCATCCTGTGTCACTCACACCATTGGCATTTCAGTAAGAGTCGCCCACTAATTACTTTATCACGCGGATCGTCGCGGAGCCGTTACGGGATTTCGCGAGGTACGTGCCGTTAGGCTTCACAAGTGCACGGACTTTCTGCGGAACATCTTGAACGGTCCGAGCCTCAATACGGCCTACATGTGCCCCGAGCATATCGAACACATCGTAGGTGGCAAACACTTGGCTTGCCATAAACTTTGGGCGAACCGAAACATACTCATGGAAGAACTCAAGCCAATCGATATTCACGTAGTTGCCCGTAATCAGAATTTTCAGCACGTGCTTTCCGGCTTCCAAATCAAAATTTCCCAGATTTTCTGTTTTATACACGCTCCAGTCCTCGCCCGTCTTTGAAAGCGTCATCGGCGGGACAATTTCCTTATCGTCCAAGAGCAAACTCAAGCCAGAAGATTCGGAACCTGAGGCATAATTGACGCTGACGCCATACGCGCCTCCAGATACGACATCCACGGTGTATTCCAGCCACTCACCTTCCTGCGTGTAACCAATAGCGTAATTGTCACCACCCTCATAAATATCCACGCCGTCCTTGCGATACTCGCCGCCCCTGTTTTCGGAATCGTTATCCGAGTAAGAGGAATTGCCAGAACCGACGCCCGTGATGTCATAATTTTCAGCTTCAATCTTGCCCGGAATTTTTGCAGGATCTCCAGCGACAACGCTATCGCCTTGCACCTTGCCAAACGGCTTCTGCGGAACTGGTTCCACGGGCTTGCGGTTCACCGCCTTGAGCATCTGCGCCGCATAACGCTTGCCGAATTCCACGTAGGCATCGTGATTGAAGTGGTAGCGGTCCACGCCGTTACCGCCCAAGCCTTCAGACGAGGCGTAGTAGGTGTTGTCCATCGATTTCGGGAGTTTCGACACGCGATCGGAATAGCAGCAGCCTTCGCGCAAGAGTTCGCCCGCCACAAACGGCACCGTATCGGAACTCATGTCGAGCGCCTTGAGAATGTCGTCTCGGGTTTTCTTCACGATTTTAGGCCAGTCGGAATAGCCGCCATCAGTTTCGCCCTGGTGGAAAATGAATCCCTTGATAACGCCCTTTTCCTGCGCCTTTTTCGCGATGTCGATAATCGTCTTCGTCACGTTGCCATCGCTTGCGTATTCCTTCGCGTAGTTCTGGAGCCAGGTTTCTGCCGTCAAGAGATAAGTTTTGTACTGGTCCTGGTCAAAGAGCTTGATGCTTGCGCCTCCCACAGCCACCGGGATAATCCCGATGGTCACGTCAGGCATGCTATCCGCCATCGTACGGCCAAACCAGTCCGCCACAGAAATCGTGTTGCCACAGTTAAAGAGCGAGGGCACCGCCGGGTAAATATCACCGAGCGTATTGCGCCCCTTGCCCGAGCATTTTTGCGTCGCGAAAATCTTGAAACGAGAATTTTCGACCTTGTCCGCGCTCTGCGCATCCGCGGTGCCGCCCATGTTGGACTGCCCGTACGCAATGTAAATGTGGAAATTCGGATCTGGAGCGGCCACAGAAGGAGCTGCCCCGAACGCAAGAAAGCCCGCGGCAAAACACGCCACGGACGCAAAACCAGAAAGCTTTTTATACATTCCCATATATCCCTTTGGGTTAAACAACAATTATAAATTATACAGAAATGCAATAAAGCGCTCCCCCACCCTAAAAAATTCTATAGACACTTTGTCTATGCGCATAGGATATAGTTGGCAGAACTTAGATCTTAGAACTTAGTAAGATCAATGCGTAAAGTAAATCTACAGCGATTATGATTTGAAGGCGGTAAACGGTCGAAAGAAGTAAAAAAAATGTATTTTTTACAAAGTCAATAATCTCGAAAAATTTTTAACAAATCCTATGACAAAAAGCTTTTTTGCGACCTCGCTTTTTATATTCCTCTTTGTATCGAACGCCAGTGCCTGGGATATGGGAGCATATGTTGAAAGCGCACAAGCCGGTGAAGGGAAAACTGATTCGACTCGTGTTCAAAAAACGAGCAAAAAACAACCTGAAGCCGCCGACAGCAGCATGGCGTTAACCAACAACCACGTCTATCGCGGACTCTATTTTTCAGCGGAAGTCGCATTCGGTTACACATCGCTAAACTATTCTGTAAACACCTGGAGCGGCAAATCTGTTCAAAAATTTAGCGGACTATCTTTTCCTTATGCCGAAATACGGTTTGGTCATTACTTCGCTAACATAGTCTCCGTTTATGGTGCACTCGGAATCGGAATTGGTACAGGCAAATACGAAGGCCCCTACCCAAAGCGAGATAAAGAGGAAATTGACGCCGTGAGCTTTAGAGGTCTTTTAGGACTCGGTGCTGAAGTTTATCCATTTCAGGACAAAGAAAGCGCTCTTTACGGCCTGTATTTAGGGCTTTGCGTTGGCGGCGCCGTCGAAAGGGCACAAGACGACAACGAAAGATTTGGCTACACATACCGCTCAGCCGATCCTGATTTAGAAATCTTCGACAATACCTTTATCCGTTTTGAAGTAGGTTACAGCTTCTGGATCGATAATCGTTGGAGAGTAGGCCCAGCTTTCAGCTATTCTTTCGGCAAATATGATTCTGACGACGATGACAATGTCGTCACAACAACCCACAATTTCAACTTAGCCATTAAGATCGCACTCTAAAAGTGTCGTACACATCATCTGCAATTAGCAAAAAAAATTAGCCTCGTCGCTTGGACGAGGCTTTTGAAAAATCACTGGATGGGGCAAAGCCCCAACTCTTTGGCTCGGTTATGCCCATGCAAGCATGGTCGCAACACTCGCCTTCTGAGTTGTCTTCCGCGCTACGCGCTCCAGGATGACAAGATTACTTAGCGCGTTCGAGGTAAGAACCGTCGCGGGTGTCCACGCGGATCTTGGTGTTGTTTTCGATGAAGAGCGGAATCATCACCTTAGCGCCAGTTTCGAGAGTAGCTTCACGCATCACGTTACCGCTGGTGTTGCCCTGAACTGCCGGAGGTGCGTCAACGATCATCAAGTCAACGAAGGTCGGCGGGATAACTTCGATCGGAAGTGTAGCCATCGTCTTCGGGTCCTTCCACCAAGTGACTTCGACAGTTGCGCCATCGAGGAGCCAGACTTCGCAGCCATTGAGAGCTTCCTTGGAGATTTCTTCAGTTTCCTGAGTTTCGCTGTTGAGGAAGTACCAAGTAGAACCGTCGTTGTAGAGGTAGGTCATTTCGGTGTAGGTCACATCAGCTTCTTCCACCGTATCACCGCTCTTCCAAGTGCGTTCGAGAGTACGGCCTGTCACCAAGTTCTTGATACGAACGCGGTTGAAAGCCTGACCCTTACCCGGCTTCACAAACTGGTTTTCGATGATTTCATACGGCTGACCATCAACCATGATTTTCAATTTTTTACGGAATTCGTTGGTGCTTACAGTACCCATATTATCCTCTTTTGGTTTTTGATTCTAAATTTAGCAATATAATGGACAATTCTGTTAAAACCTTCACGCATATTTCTGAATTTTTAGACTATTTGGGCAATGATTTTACCGGTTTGACAAGCGAAATGCGCACAAACCTCGACCAAGAGCCCACGTTCGCATTCAACTGTTCCAAGCACTACGCCGACCTCATCAAGAATTCGGCCGAGCCCGTCAAACTGCTACGCGAGGTTCTCCCAAGCAAGGACGAACTCAAGGAAGCCCCCGGCTTTGTCGATGACCCTGTGGGCGACCTCCCCGCCGGCAAGTCCGAATGCATCTTGCAAAAGTACGACAACCGCGCCCTCATCGTTTCGACTTCTGCCTGCGGTGTGCGCTGCAGGTTCTGCTTTAGGCGCAATTACCCCTTCCAGGACACACAGAATATCGCGAGTGAAGTTTCGAACTGGCTCGACGTCCATACGAGCATTTGGGAAGTCATCCTCTCGGGCGGAGACCCGCTCACGCTTGGCCCGGGACCGTTCCGCGACCTCGTGGAAGCAATCGCATTCCACCCGTCTGTCACGACGCTCCGCATCCACACGCGACTCCCGATCATGCGACCGGACCTCGTGATGCAGCATTTTGAACTTTTGCGCGAACTCCCCGCGCGATTCAACTGCGTACTCGTGGTACACGTGAACCACCCTGATGAATTGGACGAAGAATCTGCCGCCGTTTTTGCACAACTTAAATTCAGCGGTTGGACGCTCTTGAACCAGAGCGTTCTTTTGAAAGGCGTGAACGACGAAGCCGAAACGCTTGAACGCTTGAGCCGCAGGCTATTTGAGCAAGGAGTGCTCCCCTACTACCTGCACCAGCTCGACCACGCGAAAGGTGTCGCCCATTTTGAAGTCAGCGACGAACGAGCCCGAGAGTTCATCGCGCAAATCCGCACCAAGCTCCCCGGCTATCAAGTGCCCAAGCTCGTGCGAGAAATCGCCGGAGAAAAGAGCAAGACACCGGTGTAATGAGGTCGCAACCTATGGTTGCTTTGAGGTATGGGCATTATTCGATAAAGCGAGAATCGTTTAAAACCAATAGCCGATGCCGAGCTGAATTTTGTTGAATAGGTAATACGAACCGACCATACCTTCGTCGATATATTCGAATTCCTTTTCGACGGATTCGGTACCCGTCGCATTGTCCGTACGGCTATTCCATCCAGAAACGGTGTAGCTGCCACAAGTTTTATTGACCGTCACAACATCGGTCAGTTGATATGACAAGTGCACATCGACAAAGAGGCCAAAAGAAAATTCGTGTCCGAGACCTACAGATAAGCCTGCTCCGAAAAAGCGGTCGTCATGGCATTTGTCCTGCCGATGTTCTTTCGGAATATAAAATTCACTTTTTCGCATAAGCAAAAAATCAAAAACCGGCCCCGCCTCGAAATAAATTATTTCTGGAATCTGGAACTGCGCCATCACAGGAATTTCTAAATAAAGTAGATAATCCTTATTATCACCTTCCCACAAAGATTCTGAGCATCCATCGCAGCTAACACCCATTTGTTGATCGTCCGAAATAAAATAGCGGTAGTCTAGCCCGACCGAAGGATGCAGCGCAAAACGGTTCGAAAGCTGGTACAGCGCATCAAACGAAAGCGTTGCGCCGGACCCGACACCGTCCGCATAAACACCCCAGGGAGCATCGGTAATCTCGTTAACCTTACTCAAGTTCAAGTGAGTTCCCAATCGCAAAGGTCTGTCAGTCGCAGCAGCCGATTCAGCCCCACCGGCTAGCAAGAGAACGACTGCGGCGACCTTCATCATTTTTTCAAACAACATATTTTCTTCCTAACACGGTTTACAGTATTTTTATTCACGCCCGATAATGCTTTCAATGCATTTTTCAAATTCAGAAATATTGTCCTTTTTATATCGCAACGCATGCGCATCTGAATCCGAATCTTTTGTGAGAAAATCCAGATAAGGTGCATTTTCTTCACGGCATAATTCAGGCGTGACATGATTCATCTTGCTATAATGGCCAACGCATGTCGTCCCGTTAGACGTAAGCCTTACAGCCACGCTATCGCTATAACGGACATAATCCAGTTTCAAGTCAAACGTACGACCTTCATGCGTAAACTTTATGCTCTTATTCGTTTTCTCCTGAACCGTAATTCCGTATTTCTCAGGACTATTGTTAGTACGTGAATAGAAAACATCTTCGAACATAATGGTGTTGTTACCGTTCAAGAACCGGAATACATCACCCACAAAATCCGAGTTCATATAATCATAGTTTGCCATATCACCAGCACGGAATTCAACATCGTTTCCATCGAGTTTAATAAACTTATCGTAAGCGTCATTGTTACAGTAATAGACGCCATCGATATAAAAGCACGGCGTCAGGCGCCAAGTTCCATCCAACTCGCCAGAAGTTCCGCCAACATATTGAACCGTCTCAAGTTCTTTTGTTGTTTGATCTTCGTAAATGAAAGAAAGTTGCAATGTATCATTGCGGAAGTTATAGGCATAGTGATTTGTATCGGCAAAATAATAGTCTGGATCATAGAAGAGCGATCCATCGCGCTTAAAGCAGCCTCCAAAAATTTCAGATACAAACGTTATAGAATCCTGAGACGCATTAACCAGCACCTTGCCCTTTTCCACCACGCGGCTCATCGCAAAAGCATCTTCCAGAGAATTATCTTCATCGACCATACCAGTCGTATTCGAATCATCGGTAAACCCAGCACAACCGGCAATAAAAGCCATACAAGTACAGCCTACGGCAAAGAAATTTCGAATAAAATCTACAGTTTTCATTTATCCCCCACTTTTTTACACAACGGAAACAGTTGCAAATTCATACGATAAACACAATCGTATTTCTTTACGTTAGAAACAATGCTCGCCACTTTTTTACGGAAAGCGTCCAGTTCTTCAGTAAGGCGTTCGTAAGCCTCCTTATCAAGCCCCATAGTCACCCCAGAAATATGCCGTTCCCTTCGTGAAAACCTGTTCAAAGCATCAGACGCAAGATTCGCATATTGCTTTTGCATATTGACAACCGTTGCAGAAACAACTTCGCGAGAACTCGAAATGCCCACACTCGTTTGCACATAATTTCCGCATTCATCCTTTTTCAGAACGCCAAGCGATTCCTGAAGCTCTAAAGATTTTCGAGCATCGGCGGCAGGAATCGGCGGAATAAGCGCATGCCCCATTTCAAGCGGAGTAGCGCCTTTCATAATCGGAGCAAGTTCCCTGAGAGCCGGATTCACCCACGACGAAAAATACGCAAAGGACTTGGATTCTAAAAACTCAATTTTATTCCCTTGCGCAATCTGCATCATCTTTTCAAAAGCCGCCTGGCGCAGATCTGGATTCGAAGAATCACAAAACGTAACCATTTCACGGAAATAATCCGCCTGCGTACCAGACAAATTCATTGCAGGCAAAACTTTTTCAACACCAATTTTTGAAAGCCGCGTTTTACCGTCACAAACAAGTTTCAAAAAACCCGATGACGAAAACCCGGCAAGCATTGCAAATCTGCGCCACGTAAACGCAGACTTCTTTTTACGGCATTCGTAAAAATCCTGCATGTACGCGCGATAATCTCTATATTCAAAAACGGATTTCATATTTATTCGCTTTTCTAAAGCTAAAATAAATAATCTGTCCTAAAAAAGCAATGTACACAAAACAAAATTGCGTAAATTTTTACAAAATCAACGCTTAAAAACGCTATTTTAAAATTTTCACTTTACCATATGAAACAGTGTGTTTCATAAGCAAAAATACGTTTTTACCGAACACTAACACGCAAGCACAGATTCGATAAATTTCCTTTCCAGGAAATCATCAAAAACAGCCGGCGGCATCACATTCAATTCTTCGTTTTTGCTATAGACAAGGCAGTTCCCCTTTGGGCCGCCCAGCCAATCCATCCCCTTAAACATAAGGGTAATGCAATCGTCAACGGAAAAATCAGCAATATCAATTTTGGCGAATTCGGAATCTCCATTACATGCAAAGTTTGAATGAAACAGGGCCGCATTGTACTTGGGCTTGAACTTTTCAATAAAGACACGCTCAGTTTCCAGCGAAAGCAATTCGACAGATGGGAAATTTTTCCCCATCAGCGGAGATTGAAACTCATTTATCGAAACAGAATTACCGATTAGAAGGCTATTATCGCGTTCCAGGACATCAAAGAACAGCAAAACAACGTCATCGCGGACGTCCTCATAATCCTCAATTTCAGATTCCAGCATATCCAGAATCGACTCATGATGCCCATGATGAGCCTTTACATTTTCGCCAGTCACCTTCCCTATGAACATCACCTCGTAATCCCAAAAGAACTCTTTGGACTTATCAAAGTTCGGAATATGGAGTTGCTTGCTCAAATAGAGGTACAAAATTTTTTCAGGCGTAAGCCAAGTGACAAAAGAGTCCTCATCAAGGCACTTCTTCAGATCCTTAGCGCTCGCTTTTTCGTACAAGCCCGAATCAACCTCATAGATTTTCAATCGATGAGCAACGGGGACAACCTCGTTATTTGCAAGAATGTGTATTTCTTTATCACCGGCATCTAAAACAAGAGTTTTTTTCGTGCTAGTCTTGAAAATAGGCTCTTTTGTAGGGATCGATACACTTAAGCGCCCATGAACGCCGACAAGATCAAATTCTATCTTATGGCCATTAAATTTCAGATTGCCAAAATAAAGGCGCGACTTCTTAGCGACCATATACACATGGGCTTCGCTGACTGCTTTCAACACATTTGCATCGTTCTTGACCCATGCAATATCATGAAAAGACAACGGACAACACGCTAATTTCAACGTCGTAGAAATTACCTTCATATCGACCTCGCGATATCACCCATACAATGCGAAACATAAATTTTTTCTTGAAATATCAAAGGAAAATATTAACAAAAATTTACGTTAATTTTCTTACACAATTAGCCAATTTTTACAGAAAAAGGCGAAACCGAAGTTCCGCCTTGGAAAGATTTACAAGATGTGTGTGGGGGGAAGCGGTTAAAACTACACCTTTTCCACATTAATATTCGGCAATGCCCCTAGCCCATTACTAACATAATCAATTTTCAAATTGATTTCGCTCGATTCTATATTATCTCCATAACATTTAATTTTCACAAAGCAATTCCCCGTAACATACGTCATCTGTGGATTTTGATTCAAATGAGGTAAAACAAATTTGGTAGAAAGACGATTTACCATATCCACTGAGGACTCTATAAAGTCCAAATAGACACATTGTCCAGAAGCAACATCACGATAAACACTATCTAAATGAGTCCATTTAAATGGAGCAGGAACAATTTTACGGGGAGTTCCATAAGCCCCTTTAATTTCTACAGCTTTTACAAATATTTTTTTTACCGTTTTTCTAGAATCATTTTTGAATACAAGTCGATAAATTTCATAAGCTCGACAATTTTGAGCATTTTGTGGAATCTTTTCCACACGCAAAAAAACTATGTTAGGTTTTTCTGAAAAAAAATCTTTTATTCTATCACCGAAACAACCAAAAACAACAGCGGCAATTGTTGCGACAGTAGTTGAGATTGCAGCAATCATATTAGAATCCATATGCAAAAAATCCTTACAATATTTATAACACACTCCAAAGCAGCATACAACACAAACGATTATTACAGAAATAAGCAATAATTCCGCAAAAAAATCTCTAATTTTCTTCATATTTCACTTTCTATCACAAGCAACAAATCACATACAAATCATAGTATTTTTATTTGCAAATTCAACCAACACATTACAAATAAATACTTTTTATTTCTTACAACAGAACTATTACAACACAAAATGCCGGAACAGTGTCCAGCATGACTATAAAGATAAAGCCCGCTTTCGCGGGCTTGACAATTTCGGCGATTTTCGCGCTTCTCAATCGCAGCGACTCTCGTGGGCCTTACAGAACACCCTTGCTGCTGGGAACGCCCTTCACGTTGCGGGAAGGTGCGACAGCCATGGCGACGGCGCGGGCAAAAGCCTTGAAGATGGATTCCAGGCAGTGGTGGTTATCCTTGCCATAGAAGAGTTCCACATGCAGGTTCATGCGAGCGTTTTCGCAGAGGCTCTTGAAGAAGTGTTCGAACATGCTGGCTTCAATTTCGCCTGCGGTTGCTGCGGGCAAATTCACATTCCATACAAAGCCGATGCGGTTGCTAAAGTCGATGCACACGCGGCTCAAGGCTTCGTCCATCGGGACAAAGTAAAAACCGTAACGTTCGATACCCTTCTTGTCGCCGAGGCATTCAACAAGCGCCTGGCCAAGCACGATGGCGATGTCTTCCATGCTGTGGTGCATATCGACTTCGGTATCGCCCTTGCAGGTCAAATCGAGGTGGAATCCACCGTGGACTTGGAACAAGTTAAGCATATGATCCAAGAAGCCCGAACCCGAGCTGATCTTGCCTCTGGAGCAATCGTCCAAATTCAAGAAAAGTTGAATGTCGGTTTCACTCGTCTTGCGAGAAATCTTAGAAGAACGCATCTTAGCACCTCTTATTTAAGGACACGACCGTCATAGACACTAAAGCGAGCCACACGGCCAAACTTCGGCACAGGCACAGGCGTTTCCACGCCGTTCAAATACATTTTGCTGATAGCGCGCGGTTCACCAATCACAATGTAGAGCGTACCACTTGCAGTATAGACAAGCTTGTTATCAACAGTTGCAATGTTCGCTTCTTTCACAAATTCGTCATCATCTTCATCGCGCTTGATGCCGACCCAAGAACGCATTTCGCCGGAACCGACGAGTTCGATTCGAGTGCGACCGTTATCCGAAACCGGACCAGTCACAGTATCCTTCTTGGAGGTCGAAGAGATAAAGATTGTTGCAGATGCCGGGAGATTTTCAGCTTTTTTCACAGCCTTGTCGACTTCGGCCTGCGTCACCGTCTCGTTTTTCTCGTCCTTGATGGAATCGACCGGAACCTTGATTGCACCTTCAGGCATATCCTGGTTGACTTCCGAAGAATCGTCAGCAGCAACTGCCGCCGGAGGATTGGCTTTAGCATCTGAGGTAGCATTGTCACGGGTTACAAAATGAAGCCCGACAATGAGAAGAACCAAAATGGCTACGATTGCTATAGGCACGGCCTTGCTGCGCGGCTTCTTTTCGTCTTCGGTCACCGGAGCGATATTCTTGATGGGTTCAGCTTCACGAATTTCGTAACTAGAACCCACTTCCTGGGTGTACATTTTAAGGATGGCCTTTGTATCCAAGCCAAGCTTTGAACTCACGGAATTCAAATAGCTACGAACATAAGCTTCAACCGGCAAGGATTTCCAGTCGCTCGCTTCGATAAAGTGAAGCATTTTCACCGAGATTTTCGTGCGCTCGGCAAGATCTTCTATAGAAAGCCCTTGAGATTCGCGAACGCGGGCCAAGAAGTCACCAAGGCGTTCGTTTGGATTTTTCTCTTCCAACTGAATCATTTGCTATACCCTAACTTGTAAACCATCCAACATTTCCAGTGTACGTGCAACTGGTAACCCAACCACGTTGTAGTAGCAACCGTTGATAGACTTGATCAAGCGCGCGCCATTCGTCTGAATGCCATAAGCGCCGGCCTTATCCATCGGGTCCTTAGAATTTACATAATCTTTGAGTTCTTGTAAGGTGCAGTTTCTGAAAAACACCTCTGTTTTCTCCTCGGACGCGCTGAGGATTTCTCCGTTACGCGCAATCGCAACTCCGGTGATGACAAAATGCGAACGGTTGTTTAGTTTGCTCAGCATTTCAAGAGCGTTCGCCTCGGATTTTGGCTTGCCAAGCGGCTCGTTATCCAAAAAGACAAGCGTGTCAAAGCCGAGCACGTAAGCATCGCGTTCCTGGCGAGAAACGGACAGCGCCTTGATGCAGGCGTTTTCACGCGGAAAATCAAGCGGGTTTGTGCTTGTGGGCTTTTCATCTTCGCCCGAGACAACTACGCGGAACTTAACTCCCAGCTGCTTTAAAATTTCAGAACGGCGCGGAGATCCGCTTGCAAGGATTATTTGGTTATTGGTCATTGGTTGTTGGTCATTAGATATTGGTCAATAGTTATAAGGTATGAGGTCGGCACGTTGTGCCTCTGAGCACACTTCGCTTTGGGGTCGCCTTGCTTTGCAAGGCTTTGGGCATTTCTAAGGACAATAATCTCATACCCCATACCTCAAAGGGGCGCAAGCCCCGTGCCCATACCCCACAGCCATTAATCATAACTCTTCGTATCGGTGCTGCCGGCGTTAAGCTTGATATCCGGCAAGTCGCGGACATACACGGAGAAGCTCCAGCCTGCGGCAGGCCCTGTCGGGGTCCACGTAAAATCTAGCTGCCAGCAGTGCAACGAACGCTTGAACGTAAACTCGTGCGAGACAAACTTGCCTTCATTATAATCATAGCGGGTGCTGTAAGACACATCCCAGTTCACAGTCGGCTGGAATGTGGCAGAGATCCCGGTCGAATGAGAAATATTGTCTTTGAACAAATTCTTTGCGACTCGCGTACTGCTAAACGAATAACGATAATCCAAGCTCAGCGACCACTTGAGCATTTCATATTTTTCAAGCTGCGACGGAAGGCCGCCGTTAAAAGTTCCGCTCCAGTGGAAGCTCTTTGAAAGTTCGTAGCCCCAATACGTGAGTTCCGGGAACCTTACCTTGTTCGGATTCACATCGTACTTGTGATAGAAGCTATGACGCGTATTGATGGTAAACATGTAGTCTGGCAAAATCTGGAAGCCGAACGACGAAGAGATATCCGAGAAATTCAGGGAATCGGCAGCAAAGTTGTACGAAAAATTATGCCTTGTCGTGAGCAAGCGACGAGTGCCGTACTGATCTTCAACAGCCTTCGCGCGCTTGGCCGAATCACCACGACTCGTATCGGCATGCCCAGCCACCTTGAGATACTTGATATCAAAGTCGTTACTCAAGCTAAAGCCAACCGTCTGTTGCTTTTCCTGATACGGAGACTGCCCCAAAAGCGGATGCGGCGCAAAGGTCTTTACAGTATCAATTTCAGGAGCATACGTGTAGGAAACGCTCGGAGAAAGCACGTGGCGAATACCGGTGAATCGTCCGATTTCAGGAACCCAGATACCATAGAGCTTAGTATCGGCGGTCAAGCTGTAATTGTGATTATAAGCCACATTGCCATAAGTTCCGGCATCCGGATTAAAGCTCATGTAGCGTTTTCTTTTGTACAAAGAATCGTTCGGATTGCGCCAGGAGGTACCCGTCCAGTAACCAGAAAAAGAAGCTCGCGGAGTTATGTTGATCACATCAAAAAGACGTCCCGAGTAATCCAATGTATAATTTCCCGTGTACCCCAGGTAATGGGCCGCCGTATCTTTGTTCAAAGTCGTATCGCGAGCCTTGCGCATGTTGTAGTTAAAGCGGTTCGTAAAGCTGTAGTTGAACTTTTCAAGAAACGACTGGAACGATCCATCTTCTGCGGCAACCTCGCCTTCTTCCAGTTCAAAGTTGAAAAGGTTTCCGCTCATGCGGTACTGGATATCGGGCAAGTTGCGTTCGAGCATGCCGGTCGTGAGGTTGTGGCTCTGCGAGATTTTCACCGTCAAGCTCTTGTTGTTCCCGAACTTACCAGAATAAGCAAGAGAAGCGTTTGCCTGCTGGTTCAAAATGGTACTCGCCTCTAGCGAATTTTCCTTACGGATGCTTCGGTCGCTCACAAAAGAACCCTGGCCGCTCAACGTGTGCTTGGCATCCGGAGTCAAGTTCTGGTTATGGGAAAACGAAATGTCGTAACCGCTGTTGCTGAAATCAAATTCCTGGAGGTAACTCGTGTACTTCAAGTAGCCATCCAGCAAATAACGTTTCTTGTAACGAATTTCGCCCGACAAGGTCGATTTTTCAAACCGAGCCTCGTCGCCTTCGATAATGTCAGCGGAAAGAGTTGCATCCCAGTAATCGTTAGCGGCGTAATAGAAACCGATATTGCGCAAATAGAATCCCTGCTTCTGGTCACCACCGAACTTCGGCGTCAAAAGGCCGGATTTACGACCACTCTTGAGAGGAGCGACAATCATCGGAAGAACCGCCACCGGCACATCGGCAATGTTTAACACCACCGGCCTTGCAGTAATCGTCTCCTTGGGCTTGACCACCATGCGTCGGCCATAGAAGTAAAAGTGCTGATGCGTCGTATCGTTACACGTACTGAAGTCGCCACGGGCAATCTGGATTCGCGTATCAGGCAAGCGGCGGACTTCCATACCATTCAAC
This sequence comes from Fibrobacter sp. UWB4, assembly GCF_002210345.1. NCBI lineage: Bacteria > Pseudomonadati > Fibrobacterota > Fibrobacteria > Fibrobacterales > Fibrobacteraceae > Fibrobacter > Fibrobacter sp. UWB4. The sequence continues at coordinate 150,641 of NZ_MWQI01000002.1, forward strand.
TGCTGGTTATCCTGGAATGTAGTAGCGTAATAGACTTCACCAATTTTGGACTTAAGGTTGTACTTGAGGCGCATCCCAGACAAAGACGGGTTTTTCGCTTCGCGGAGAACTGGATTACCGGAAGCCGCAAGGATCTGGTTTTTCTGGTCCATCCAGATCGTGTCCGACTCAAGCGTTGCGGTACGGTACTTGAGCTGTGCCGACTTATTCAGATTAAAAGTCGAAGTTTCAACATCGTAGACCAGGTCTACAGCATGATACTCAATCGTATCGACACCCGTCGTATCGTTCATCCAATCGACCTCAGTCGTATCTTCGACAGGCTGTTCACGCTCTTCGAGTTCAAAGCGGGTCATCTCCTCGCCATAGGAGCAAGGAGCGAAGACCACAGCGACAAGAATCGCGAAAACGGCCCACAAAAAGCGATGGGTTTTGGATAAAATCACGGTTCCACAAGATAGAAAAAAGAACGCTCCAAAATAGCAGCGTTCTTCAAAATTTTTGTTTAAAGCGCGAATTACTTCAGCACAGCATTTGCACCGCTCACGCTGCCATTGTGGTCAATGGAAATAACATAGCGGCCATTCGAAATCTTGGAACCGTCCCAGTTGAGCGTATTCACACCAGCGACAGCATTGTCAAGGCCAAGCTTTGCCACCTGTTCGCCATCGGCGTTCAAGATCGTCACGGTTGCACGGCCCGGAGACTTAAGCGTAAATGCAATTGCCTTGCGACTGAAAAGGCGGAGGCTTGCATCGCCCGAGCGGACCGGAGTCGTCTTTGCGAACCTCGGGGCAGACTTAGCCTTTTCCACATAAATTCCGTTGACATCAGCAGAGGCTACAGCCACATCGTTCTTGATGAGATTTCCACGGCTAAGCACAGCGACGAGCTGCTTGTCGTTTTCGGTAGCGCTGGCAAACGTTTCAAGTTCATGAACATTCACACGTTCCTTGTCGCCATACCAGTTCTTGACGGCCTTGTTGTCCAAGTCCTTCACCGTAATCTGAGCGCGACGGATCACGGCAGAATAGGTTTCGCCATTGCTTGTGTAGGTGATTTCGAGCGGCTTGTTAACCTGACCGCGAAGCTTAGACTTTGAAAACTCGATATCCTGTCCCTTGAGGCTTACACCATCAACAGACGTGATGATATCGCCAGCACGGAGATTGGTCTCTGCAGCAGGCGTACCCGGGATGACTTCTGCCACGTGGACACCTTCGCCCACCTGATAAATCGTAATGCCTACGCCACCAAAGGATTCGTCAGCCATAAGCGGAGCCGTCATCATAGCGGCAATCAGAGAAGCCTTAACGAAAGAATTCATAAAAATCTCCTTAATATTTACTTTCTTAATATAATATAAATTACTGCATTTTTAAAGAAATGCCCCTAAAAATCAAGTCTAAATGGGCTGTAAAAAGGCAATGCCGGCTCGATGGCCGGCATAATGCATTAACAGGATGTCGTAAAGACTCTTTTATTCCGTCATTTCCTTTGATTCGTCGTAAGACGGGCGGTCGTCTTCATAGTCCTTGATCGTCTTGTCGCCAGGAACAACAATCAAGCCAAGCGTCACCGGTTCGCCCTTCAAGTTGATGTAGGCTTCAAGATAAAGCGTCGTCGAGAGGCGAATGAGGCGCAAATCCATCATCGTGCCGCCCTTGTGGATGCTCATCGGGTCCAAATTGAAGAAGAGAAACTTCTTGTTGATGTATTCAAAGCGATCCTTTTCGTAGTTGATAGACCATTCCGTATCGCCGTCGTTTTCCTGGCGGTAAGTGCAGCGGTCATTGTCGATATCGCATTCAAAGCTCGCGCTTTCCTGGTAGCGCTTGTTCCATTCGCGGCTAAAGGCGCAAGACTGTACGCGAGAACCGCTACGATTCTTGTTCAGCTGGTCGTTAATGACCACGTAATCCATCTTCATGTTCTTGACCTGATTGTAGACATTCATGAGGATGATGTAAGCTTCGATATCCTTCGGGCACTTGCCTGTGAGATTCACATCTTCGTGCGCCTTCAAAAGCGTCTGCTGCAATTCAATGTCGATAGCATCCGGAATTTCACTCTTCTTGATTTTGTCAAGCGTTTCCTTAGGCGGCACATGGATAATCTTGTCACCCTTCTTGATGGCGTAACCGAGCTGGTCGCGCACATAGTCCAAGCACTGCTGCACGTGAATATGCACCGTATTGGAACCTGCGGAAACGAAGTCCGCACCAATGCGCACGTTCCATTCATCGGCTGTATTTTTTGCGGCCTTGTCAAGCTCGCAGAACGGCTCTTCGCGGGTACCATCCACAAAAATCAAGTTCACGTGGAGCTTTGTCACAAGCGATTCTTCCTTGTTGATGGCACTGCCCAAGCTCCAGAAATTTGGATTCAGGCGAAGCACTTCAGCAAAAGCCTTGTCGCCATCGAACGCCGGCAAAAGAGAATCGTTACGGGCGTTTTTCTCCTGCAACAGTTCAGAATAAGAAGTCTTGACATCCATGTTGTCAAACGAGTTACGAGCAACCGCCGAAAAAGCCGAAGTGGCCAAGAACGAACACGCAACAGCAATGGACATACCCAATCTTGAAAACATTTTCCCTCTCCTATTTTTTCACAAATTTTTTTACAGCAAAATTCAGCAAGTACAGGATGACGCCGCCAGCAATAATCGTAGGACCGACGACAAAGTTCAACTGGCATGCAACTAAAAGTCCAAGCACCACGAGTACAAGCGAAACGATGACGGAAACAACCATCATCTGTAGTAAGTTCTTGGCGTAGCATTCCGCAATGTAAGCCGGAATCGTGAGAAGCGCAATCACGAGAATCATGCCCACCGCCTGCACTGCAATCACGACCGTAAGCGCAATCAGCGCAATCAAGAGCATGTAGTAGTTCAGCACAGGAATGCCCCGGACACGTGCAAATTCCGGATCGTACGAAATCGAAAGGAAATTGCGGTAGCAAACAGAAACAGCCCCCAAAATGAACACGAGCAAGCCGCCCATCCACCAGAGAAGTTCTGTCGGCACCGTCAATAGGCTACCGAACAAGAAGCTCATCATCTCGCCGCTGTATCCGGGAGTCAAGTCGGTCAAAATCACGCCAAGCGCCATGCCAGCCGCCCAGATAATCCCGATGAACGTATCGGAGTGCTTGCGGTCGCGCCACGTGAGAGCGCCCATGAGCATGGCACAGGCAAGTGCAAAGCCAAGCGAGCCAAGCATCGGCGAAAAGCCGATAAAGCAGGCAAGCCCCACCCCGCCAAACGAAGCATGTGCCACACCGCCCGAAAGCGATGTCAAGCGGTTTACCACGACATACGTCCCCATGACGCCACAGGCAATGGCTACAAGTACCGCCGCGATGAGGGCGTTCTGCATAAAATCCATGGAAAGCAAGTCGAGCATAGGGCTATGGGGTTTGGGGTTATGGGGTCGCACCTACGGTGCTTTGGGCAGACTGATCACTAGATTCAATCAACTTCTCCCGTAAATTTAGTAAATGCGGGATATGAAAATCCACCCAGCTGGGCGCTTGAATGTTCGGATTTACAAGAACGGTCGTCCAGCCGCGTTCATGGGCGGGTTCCAAATTGCGGAGCGAATCTTCGAGCAGCACGATTTGCGACTTTTCCGACGAATCCTGAGCCAAGACGCCCCGCGCCACAAGCCATTTTTCGATTTTATCATATGCGCTCACGTGAGGCTTGCCTTCCCAATCCATAAGCTTGAGGTCAAAAACATCCTCAATCGCAGAATCGAGCTGCATGTGCGCCATGCCCGCGCGGCTCCAGTCCCCTCGCCCATTCGTAAACACAAAGCGATGCCCCTCAAGCGATTTCAGGAGTTCGAGCTTTTCAGGCGCCACCTTTGGATAAACTAGGTACTCCGGTTCATGGATAAAGTCAAAAAAATCGTCAGGAGCGGTGCCATTCATCGCCATGAGTCCCGAAAGCGTCGTGCCAAAGCGGTGCAGATAATCCTTGCGAATTTCCGTTGCACTTTCAAAAGTCCCGCCCACGGTCTTTTGGACAAATTCAGCAATGCGATGGTCGAGTGAATTTAAGACAACGCGTTCCTCTTCGCCATAAAGCGTGAGGTCGTAATCGAACAGCCAAATTTTCGAGGCATCATTTTTGATGCCGATATCCAGCGCACTCACAGAGCAAGACCTCTTAATATCCCATCGCAAGCCCGCCGATTTGACGAGCGAGGTAAGTGGCATAGTTGTCCGTCATGCCGCTCACAAAGTCAAGCACCTGGTGGTAAGCTTCGGCGGTCGTCACGCTCTGGCCAATCTTGGCCTGTCCAATCAAGCGGACAATGCGGTTTGCACGGTACGAATTGCGGTCATTCTGGCGGTAATCGTAAACACCGTTGATAAACGCATCGAGCACGGTGCTGAGCGTCGTATAGCTACCGACTTCAAGTTCCGTCTTGCGGCGGTCGGGGTAAATGCGTTCCACGCCCAAGCGCTTTGCAATGCGGATGCCTTCCATCGTATCCGAACGGGAAAGGTCAATCAGATGCTTGTCGAGCGTCCCTTCCATGATGCGGTCGTAATGCTTTACAAAGAGCACTGCCACGTCATCGATCAAGTTCTGGATGGCGCGCCCGCGAATGCTGCTGAGGAAGTCCCTGAAATTCTGGCCATTTTCTTCGAACTCGCGGTCGATATCGACTTCCGGGCCGCACAAGAAACTGAACATGTTGCGCACATCGCCAAACGTCAAAATGCCAAGTTCAATTGCATCTTCTACGTCGAGAATGGAATAGCAAATATCATCCGCGGCTTCCATCAAGTACACGAGCGGATGGCGAACCCAGACGCCGTTTTCAATTTCTGGAATACCCAGAATCTCTGCGGTTTCGCGATAGAGTTCTGCTTCAGTGCGGAACAAGCTCGTCGGGCAACCGTAATACGCAAGTCGCGGGTACTTGATCATCGAGCCAATCGTCGCATACGTAAGCCGCATTCCGCCATCGAGGAAGTGGTATTCCAGCTTACTCAAGATGCGGTGGCCTTGAGCGTTACCGTCAAAGTTTTCGAAATCCGCAATTTCCTTGTCATTGAGTTCAGACATCGGAGCCGAACGGCGATTCTTGCGGAACCATTCGCGAATAGCGGCTTCGCCCGCATGGCCAAACGGCGGGTTTCCAATATCGTGAGCAAGGCATGCCGACTGCACGATCGTACCGAACTGGTATTCGTTCACGTACTTCGGCAAATGCTTTTTAATCAGGTGATACACCGTAATCGCAAGGCTACGGCCCACACTCGAAACTTCGAGGCTGTGCGTGAGGCGGCTGTGCACATGGTCATTCACCGAGAACGGGTGAACTTGAGTCTTGCGGCCTAAGCGGCGAAATGCAGTAGAAAAAACGATGCGGTCGTAATCGCGATGGAAGTCAGAACGGTTCGGGTCCGGATCGGCCGGGTGACCGTAACGCGTTGCAGAAAGAAGCGTATCCCATTGTAGCATATAATAAATATAGCAATAAGGCAATCAGCCATGGGGTCGCACCTTCGGTGCTTTGGGCTATGGGGTATGGGCTTTTTATAATGCTGTTCCGGCTTCGACTGAGACGAACTTACGGTTATCGAGTTTCTGTTCGCCATCAAAACGGTAAGCGACTAGGCGCCCGTCACCACGGTAGCCAGCAACGCTGTAATCCAAGCAGCAAATGTTATCACGAATAAGTTCAGGCAAACCCGTCAGCCAATAATGCCCAAAGAAAACAGGGCGTTCACTTTCGCCATAGAAATCGCGAGTCTGGATTTCAAGCGGAACTTCGAGCGGAGGCAATTCCACGCCCGGCTGGAAACTGAGTTCCTGCAAATTTTTGTTTTTCGGGCAAATCCACCAGCGAATACGAGTGCGCTTGCGAAGTACACCTTCGGCATCGCGGAAAGTCAAGCCTTCAGGCAAATCCAATTCAGGGCCTTTCAAGAACAAACTTATCGGCCAGTACAACGAGTCATCATACTCGTCATTCTTGTCGTTTGCGCGAGCAATCAGCTCATCGAAATCGCCATCCATAAAAGAACGGATGTTTTCGGCCTTAAGCACCTCAGCGCATTTCAAGTCAAAGCAGGCATGCTGCGCACGGAACAAGTCCGTTTCCAAGTAAAGCGGGAGCGTCTTGAGGAAATCCAGCATTTCCAGGAATTCCGCCTTGCGCCCGCGATAGCTCTCGACCGTCTTCACGTGAATCGCTACTTTGTTAAAAGTATGCTCACGCAGATAGCCGCCATGGATTGCTTTTATAGGTCGCCCACCGGCTCCATTCTCGTGCCAAAAGCTAAGCGCATTGAACTCGTGATTGCCCATCAGCGCCACCGCAGAACCCGCATCGCGCATGGCGCGCACGAAATTCACCGTCTCACGCACTTGACTCCCGCGGTCGATGTAATCGCCTAAAAACACAACCGTACGTTCATCGCCCGGATAGCGGAAAGCGCCGCCACGTTCTTCGTAGCCTAGCTTTTTAAGGAGCACCACGAGTTCATCGTAGTGCCCATGAATATCGCCAATGAAGTCGATAGAAGCGTTCATTAAACCGCAATCGGAGCCTTGATGGTCGGCCACGGGTCGTAATTTACAAGTTCAAAATCTTCGAACTTGAAATCGAACAAGTCATTGACATCAGGATTCATCTTCATCGTCGGAAGCGCACGCGGCGTACGCGAAAGCTGTTCACGAGCCTGGTCAAAGTGATTGCTGTACAAATGAAGGTCGCCAAAAGTATGGACAAACTCGCCCGCTTCGTAACCGCAGACCTGGGCAAGCATCATCGTCAAGAGCGAATAAGACGCAATGTTGAACGGCACACCGAGGAACATGTCGGCACTGCGCTGGTAAAGCTGGCAGCTGAGCTTGCGCTTGCCACTAGCGCCAACACCGCCCACGTAGAACTGGAACAGGCAATGGCACGGCGGCAAAGCCATTTTGTCTACTTCGGCAACGTTCCAGGCGCAAACCAAGTGACGGCGGGAATCCGGATTGTTCTTGAGGCTATTGATCAAGTTTGCAATCTGGTCGATATGTCCGCCATCGGGTGTCGGCCAGGAGCGCCACTGGTGACCGTAAACCGGACCCAGGTCGCCATTTTCATCGGCCCATTCGTCCCAAATCGTAACCTTGTTATCGTGCAAGTACTTGATGTTCGTATCACCCTTCAAGAACCAAAGCAGTTCGTGAATAATGCTGCGCAAGTGGAGCTTCTTGGTCGTTAAGCACGGGAAGCCCTTGGAAAGGTCAAAGCGAGTCTGGCGGCCAAACACAGAGCGAGTGCCGGTGCCAGTGCGGTCGGAACGGTCCACACCGTTATCGATAATATCTTTGAGAAGATCTAAGTATTGCTGCATATTGTAATTATATAAAAGTAGGCAGTAGGCAGTAGACAGTAGACAGAGGTTAGTGGTTAGTAAACAGGGGTTTGTATGAGGTATGGGCTATGAGGTATGGGCTATTGCTCACTGCTAAGCGACTTCATCGCTTCCGAACACTTCCACGCGCTTGTACTGCTTAGCGACCTTACCTTCCACTTCAGCGGCCGTCTGCAACAAGAGTTTGTTCAAAGCCTGCAAAATGAGGTCTTGCGTGTGCTTGGGCACGGGCTTCTTGCCGAGGCGCGCTTTCTGCACCATCTTATGGTTCAAGTTCACAGGGAGCATTTCAACGAGATCGTGATTGCTAAAGTTATTGGCTGTTAAAATTTCATCGAGTTTTGTCATACGTGATAATTTAGCAATTCATAAAGGCGATCCCGGCATACTTCGACTCCGCTCAGCACAGGCTCCGGCCGGGATGACATAATGGCAACGTAGTTGCGACTATAAGAAAAGCCCCGGGCGGATGCCCGGGGCTTTGGTTGAGACTCTAAAAGTTATTAGTCACCAACGTAGTTGCTTTCGCACTTCATACCGTCATTTTCCGGTGTGACGAAGTGCATTTCAATACGACGGTTCATTTCGCGACCTTCTGCCGTGGAGTTATCGTCAACCGGGCAGGTAGAGCCGAGACCAACAGCCTTGATACGGTTCTTGGCAACGCCGAACTTCGTGAGCTGCTTCATAACTGCCTTAGCGCGGCGGTCAGAGAGCTTGAGGTTCTTCTTAGCCTTACCGCGGTTATCGGTATGACCCTGGATCACAATCTTGAGGTCCTTATAGGCTTCGTCTTCCTTGAGCTTCTGAGCGATACCCTTAAGGATTCTCTTAGCGTTAGCGTTGACAGTAGCAGAACCGCTCTTGAAGGAGATACCTTCGAGCTTTTCTACCTTCTTCTTCGGGCAGCCGAAGCCATCGTCACCAGCTTCATTCGGGCAGCGATCAAGACCAGCGCAGACACCTTCGAAGAGGTTGAACATGTTCCTTTCGGTGACCCAAGCATCGCAGACGCCATCCTTGTCAAGGTCCGGATCCGGGAGCGGGCAACCATCGTTAGCGGCAACACCGTGTTCGAGCGGGCACTTGTCAAGACCCTTACAGGTCTTGGAGATGAACCATTCCTTAGCAACAGATTCGTCTTCGGCAGCCTTTTCGAAGTAGTAGCCGAGCTTCTTCTGTACAACCCATTCATCGCAGATACCGTCGCCGTCGCTGTCCGGATCATCCCACGGGCAGCCCTTATTGCCGGCAGCACCAGCTTCACCCGGACACATGTCGTAGCCCTTGCAGACGCCGGCATACTGATCGAGCTTGTTCTTGTCGGTGACCCACGGAGAGCAGAGACCGTCGCCATCCGGATCCGGATTGTCTTCCGGGCAACCGTTGTTGACGAGCGTACCAGCTTCAGCCGGGCACTGGTCGATGCCTTCGCAAATTTCCTTGAACTGGTCAAGCTGACCCTTCTGGCTTACCCAAGAATCGCAGACGCCGTCCTTATCCGGGTCCGGATCATCCGTCGGGCAACCATTCGTGCTATTACCCTTTTCGTTCGGGCACTGATCGATACCTTCGCAAACATTGCGGAATTCGTCAAGCATACCCTTTTCAGAAACCCAAGCGTCGCAGACACCGTCTTCGTCGCTATCCGGGTTGCCCATCGGGCAGCCAGCGTTCAAACGATGACCATAGTCATCCGGGCAACGGTCATCAGCATCCGACACGCCATCGCCATCGCGGTCCTGCGGAAGGAGGAAGCCAGACCAAGTCAAGCCACCGAACAAGGCATACTGCGGATTCACGCGAATCTTGGTTGCAACAGTCTTAGCCTTGTCCTGGTTTTCGAGAACTTCCACAAAGTGGATGTAGTTATCGTTACCCACGTACATAGAACCACCGAGCTGGATATCGAGGCCAACCGGCAAGTGGAATACGAGACCACCCGTGACCTGCTTCATATCAAGCTTTTCTTCAAGAGTCTGACCCGCCGGAGTCTTCATTTCGAAGTTCTTGTCCTGGTAATCCATGTAGAATTCAGCAAACAAGGAGAGGAAGTCGAGCGGATAGATTTCGATTGCTGCACTACCGAACGGGAAGGACAGATAGTCCTTGTTCATCGACAAGCGGTAGCCACCGTTGATGTGGAGGAGGAGCGGCATGACATCAACCTTGGAAAGGTCCAAAGTCAAAGCAGCACCGGCAGTAAAGTCGGACTTGTTGGCACCGAACGGGTAAGCCTTACCAGCAACTTCACCCTTGTTACCAATGAATTCCGGTTCACGAATCCAGAGACCCTGTTCGGTCTTCTTGGAAGTAGCAAAAGAATATCTGAAGAATGCAGCGAAGTCCACCGGAATATCGGACGGAATCGGAGCACGCATCTTCAAGTTGGCCGTCAAGTTACCAACGTAACCCTTCTTGGTGCCGTAAAGATTTTCCGGGTTGCAGTTAGCTTCTTTGCCACACATCGTCGGACCCTTGAACTGGTCATAGTAGACCGGCAACGTCACACCGAGGTCGAAATAGTCCAAGAGACCAATTGCGAACCCAACATAAGCGCTAACACCGTTATAGTTACCAACATCTGCTCTCTGCTTCCATGCACCCGGAGTCTGAGTTTCATCAAATGTTCTTTCCAGAGTATAACCGTAATAAGCCTCCGGCTGGAACATCTTGTTACCAAATGCAAAGTCTCCCAAAGCATTAAACACAAGCTTGGAATGACCGAGAGACTGAGCTGACTGTGTCTTATTGACACCGACGAAGCCCGTCTTATTGATCGTCTTGGCATGCTGGTCAGCGTAAGCGGATACCGCCAGCGCCAGAGCCAATCCCATTGCTACTCGTTTCATAGAGTCTCCTTGTTTTGACCAACCCTTGAATAGAGCGGTCCTTATAGTAATGTTTATGTGAAATATAACTCTTTAAAAAAAAGTCCGCACTTTTTGTATAATGAAAAAATTGACAAATCGTACATACTTTTTATATTTCGCCATTTTATTTCTTTTTTTTTACACAAATTCACTTAAAAAATGTGCTTTCAAAGATTTCTGGGAAACAGCGGCATAAACTTGTAAACCCACTTTTACCTATGATAATATGGTCCAGAACGGGTATTTGCAAAATTTTACCAGAAGCGCAGAGAAGCCGCGTAATCGACATGTCCTCGGAACTCGGCTCCAGCGATCCGGAAGGATGATTGTGGGCAAAAATCACCGATACCGCGCGATCCTCAATGGCTAATGCAAAAGCCTCGCGCGGATGCACGGGTGTCTGGTTCACAAGCCCCGTCGTAAGCTCATGGACGCGAATGATGTAATTAGCAGAATTTAGCGAAACAACCACCAGGTGTTCCTGCGATTCGTATTTCATGTACGACAAGCGCGAAAGGACATCTTCCGGGACCGAAACGGGTATCGCCTTGTCGCTTAAAATGAAGCGCCCCGAAAGTTCCAGACAGGCCAAAATCTGTGCCGCCTTGACTTTTCCAAGTCCACGAATTTTCTTAAGGCGGTCAAGCGTAGGAACAGACGTTTCCGTCGATAAAAAATTAGAAAGCCGCCTAGACAGCTCAAACACATTGCATTCGCGAGTTCCGCTCCCAAGAATAATGGACAACAGCTCTTCGTTACTTAAGGCACTGACTCCGATATGTTCCATTTTTTCTCGTGGCATCAAGTTATATCCTGTTTTTGAAAAAAGCGCAACCTGATTGTGGTTCATGGATTTTCTCCTATAAAGGTTTCTATTATATAAACACGCTTTTTTCAGATTTTTTGAGCCACCTTTTTCAAAAAAAAAGGAATCCACACTTTGCAGCATGGATTCCACTCTCCTTTCTTGAATTTATTAGTACAAGTAGTAGTTCAGCACGAACTGGATATTCCAAATCTTGGAATTATCTTCCATTCCGTAGAACTTATTGTCCTTCTGAATACCGCTAACGTCAAGGTTCAAACGAAGGCCCAAATCCATTTCGTGGTTTTTAACCTTGATCGTACCGCCAAGACCTGCGACAACGGACGGAACAAAAGTCTTGACTTCCCAGGTATCCAAGTCTTCGCTATCAAAAGTCTGTCCAGTTGACTGATCGCTTGCATCCAAGCTATGGCCTGTAGCAAAGTTAAAGTTCATGCGAAGGCCTGCTTCAAGATATGCATAAGGGACCGGAGTAAAGCGTGCTGTGACTGGGATGTTCAAATTGACGAGAAGACGAGTTTCGTTAATATTGTAACCACCATACCAATAACCTTCAGCCACCTTTCTAGAAGAATGGATAAAGCCGATGTTCAATTCAGGCACGACGGCAAGCATGTCATTGACGCGATACTTGAGCACACCACCAAGATCAAAGGCCAGGCCAAACCACTCGTTACTGCCCAATTGCGTGGGATAATCCCAGTAAGTACCGAGGCCAAAGCCAAAGTGGCCACCAATGTTGAGCTGTCGAGACTGGCTGTTGCCATTAGACGACGAGCGGGCATCAGTGAAGCTCTTGAATTCGGATTCACCAGACGACGGAAGCTTGTTTCCATAGCCATCATCAACGGTACCTTCTTCCCTTGCAGTCGGGATATCGTTACCGTAGCCATCATCTTCAGCAAAAGCGTTTGCGCTAAAGCACATCAAGGCAATAGCGGATGCAATCATGAGTTTTTTCATATGGACTCCTTGAAACAACATGAAATGTTATTAAAATAATGTGTTTTTGTTAAAGATGGGGGAAAAATACAAAATTGTAGGAATAAAATCCCACAATTTTTAACAAAAAAATTAAAAAAATTTACAACATCCCTAAATTTGCTCAAAATCGGCAAATTTGGATGTATTATGTTCTTGAAAATCTTTCCAGGAATGCACTCAAGCGCTTGTTCTGAGACTGGTTGAACACAAAATCAGGAGTTCCCTGTTCCACGACAACGCCCTGGTCCATGAACATGATCTTGTTCGCCACATCACGTGCAAAAGCCATTTCGTGCGTCACGATGACCATCGTCATGCGGTCTTCAGCAAGTTTCTTGATAATCTTGAGGACTTCGCCCGTGAGTTCTGGGTCCAATGCGCTCGTCGGCTCATCAAAGAAGAGAATCTTAGGCTTTAACGCAAGCGCCCGCGCAATGGACACGCGCTGTTGCTGGCCGCCCGAAAGTTCACACGGATAAGACTTTTCCTTGCCTTCGAGCCCCATCTGCTTAAGCAGGAATCGGGCAAGCTCACGGGCCTTTTCACGATTTTCTCCGAGTACGCGGATCGGCGCAAGCGTCAAGTTCTGGAGTACGGTCAAGTGCGGGAACAAGTTAAAGTTCTGGAACACAAGGCCCGTAGAAAGTCGAATGTCACGGAGAGTCTTTGCAGGAGCGTACTTGATTTTACCACCAATGCAAGAACCGGGTACGACCATGTCCTTGCCATCGACACGCACCTCTCCCGCTTCAAACGTCTCGAGCTGCGTGAGGCAACGGAGGAGAGTGCTCTTGCCGGAACCGGAAGGACCGATAATCGAAAGGACCTCGCCCGCATTGAGATCAAACGAAATGTCCTTGAGCACATGCAAGTCGCCAAAGGACTTCTTCAAATGTTTGACTTCGAGAATCGGAGAAGAATCTAGAGGTGCGTCATTGATAATAACAGACTGAACTTGAGAATCCATGACACGCCTCACTTGTAGTAATTCAACTTACGTTCAACGTAAGCAAAGACAACGCTCAAAATCAAATTTGCGATGTAGTAGAACACGCCCGCCACAAACAACGGATAAATGCTCGCGTAAGCAGCCTGCTGCTTTTTCGCAAGCGCAAAAAGTTCCGTCACGGCAATCACCTGCGCCAAGGAAGTATCCTTCACAAGCGTGATGACTTCGTTTGCACTTGCAGGTACAACGCGCTTGACCACCTGCGGAAGAATGATGCGGTAAAACGTCTGACCGCGCGTAAGGCCAAGCATTGCAGCCGCCTCGTACTGCCCCTTCGGAATCGACTGGATGCCACCGCGGAAGATTTCGGCAAAGTAAGCCGCGTAGTTTATCGAGAACGCGACAATCACCGCCGGGAAGCGGTCAAACGAGAACTCCACTCCCGTGTATTCGCTCAAGTAGTACGAGCCAAAGTAGATCGCTACAATCTGGAGAAGTAGCGGAGTGCCACGCATCACCGAGATGTAGAACGATACCGGGTAACGCACAATGCGGTAGCGGCTCATCTTGAGAACCGCTACAAGCAAGCCGAGCGGAATCGAGAACAACAACGTGAGCGCGAAAATCGCGAGCGTCGTGCAGAAACCGCCCCAGAGAATCGGGAGTAAAGAGCTTAAGTCAGACATGGGAATGAGCGCCGAGCGTTATTTGCCGAACCACTTGGCGGAGATTTCGGCGAACTTGCCGTCGGCCTTCATCGCAGCGAGGACGTTGTTCACGGAATCGCGGAGAGCCTGGTCCTTCTTGCGGAAGCCCACAGCGTAGACTTCGTCGGAAAGGCCTTCTTCCAAGACGATGTACGGCTTAGCGTTCGTGACAATCCAGTACTTGGCAACGATTTCATCGAGGAATACGGCATCGACACCGCCCTTGTCCAAATCCATGAGAGCTGTCTGGTTGTCGTCAAACGGGACGATTTCCTTGGCTGCCTTACCAGCATCGGAAGCATCCAAAAGCTTCTGAGCGGTAGAGCCGTTCTGCACGGCAATCTTCTTGCCAGCGAGAGCTGCGAGGTTTGCAAGAGACTTGTCCTTCACCGTGAAAATCATGCGGTTCTTGAGATAAGCATCGCTCAAGTTCATGGCCTTAGCACGTGCAGAGTCAACGCTCATGCCGTTCCAGATGCAGTCAATCTTGCCGGTGTTCAGTTCCTGTTCCTTAGCATCCCAGGAAATCGGCTGCGTTTTGAGCTTGATGCCCAGACGAGCGCAAACTTCAGTCGCGAGGTCGATATCGAAACCCACGATGTTGTTGTCCTTATCGCGAAAACCCATCGGCGGGAAGGAATCGTCGAGGCCGAGCACGAACACGCCAGCAGCCTTGACCTTGTTGAAGGATTCGTCGGCAGCGGCCTTAGTTTCGGACTTCTGGTCGTTGCAAGCAGAAAGGAAAGCAGCGCAAGCTACCGTCGCAAGAATTGCAAAAATCTTTTTCATCTTAGATTCCTTGTTTATTTTCTGATGAAAATATAGGAAAGCGAATTGTTATAAGGCGAAGCAAGCGTGACCGAGCTACAACTTCTTTTGGGAATTTCCCGAAAAATTGACCTTTTCCCGAGAATTTTGGACGATTGCAGTTTACATACAAAAAAGGGCCGCATCGCTGCGGTCCTTTTTAAATGCACTAGATCCTTCGACTTCGGCGCTACGCGCCTCCACTCAGGATAACACAGGAAAGGTCGGTGAGCCTGCCGAACCGACTATTCAGTTCACTTCGGCAAGCTCAGTGAACTTATTAATCCTTGCCGTACACCTTTTCGGCGTAGGTCACGGTGGCGCCGAGGTATTCGCGGTTCATCTTGGCGATGTAATCGACGGTGATACCCTTCGGGCAGGCAGCCTGGCATTCGTAAAGGTTCGTGCAATTGCCGAAGCCTTCCTTGTCCATCTGAGCGACCATGGCCAAAACGCGCTTCTTTGCTTCGACCTTGCCCTGCGGCAAGAAGCTGAGGTGAGAAACCTTAGCGGAGACGAAGAGCATAGCAGATGCGTTCTTACATGCAGCGACGCAAGCACCGCAACCAATGCAAGCGGCAGCGTCGAATGCACGGTCGGCATCAGCCTTCGGAACCGGGATCGTGGATGCTTCAGGAGCGGCACCAGTGTTCACAGAAACAAAGCCACCGGCAGCGATGATGCGGTCGAAAGCGGTACGGTCAACAGCGCAGTCACGGATAACCGGGAATGCGGCAGCGCGCCACGGTTCGATCACGATGGTATCGCCATCCTTGAACTTGCGCATGTGAAGCTGGCAGGTAGTCGTTGCATGGTCAGGACCGTGCGGCATACCGTTGATGACGAGAGAGCACATACCACAGATACCTTCACGGCAGTCGTGGTCGAAAGCGAAGCCTTCCTTGCCCTGCTTCATCTGTTCTTCGTTCACAATGTCGAGCATTTCCAGGAAGGACATGTCCGGAGAAACATCGTTGATCTTGACAGTTTCGAACTGTCCCTTGGTCTTGGCATCCTTCTGACGCCAAATCTTCAAAGTCAAATTCAGTCCGCTCATTATTTGTAGCTCCTAGTAGCAAGGTGGACGTTATCAAAGGTAAGAGGTTCCTTGGAGAGTTCCGGTGCGATACCGTCGCCCTTGTATTCCCAAGCACCGACGTAGCAGAAGTTTTCGTCATCGCGCTTTGCTTCGCCTTCCGGAGTCTGGCTTTCTTCACGGAAGTGGCCACCGCAAGATTCTTTACGATGGAGAGCGTCGAGAGTGAGGACTTCGGCGAATTCGAGGAAGTCAGCAACGCGGCCAGCACGTTCGAGGTTCTGGTTGAAGGAACCTTCGGAGCCGAGCACGTTGACGTTTTCCCAGAATTCCTGACGGAGTGCCGGAATCTTTTCGAGAGCCGTCTTGAGGCCGGCTTCGTTACGAGCCATGCCAACGTATTCCCACATGATGTTACCGAGTTCACGATGGATATCGTTAACAGTGCGGTGACCCTTGATGGAGAGGAGCTTGTGGATGCGTTCTTCGGTCTGCTTCTTGCAGTCTTCGAAAGCGGCATCGGATTCAGAGACCTTTTCGAGCTTGGTACCTGCGAAGTAACCACCGATGGTGAACGGAATCACGAAGTAACCGTCGGAGAGGCCCTGCATAAGAGCAGATGCACCGAGGCGGTTTGCACCGTGGTCGGAGAAGTTTGCTTCACCGAGAACGAAGCAGCCCGGGATGGTGGACATCAAATCATAGTCAACCCAGAGGCCACCCATGGTGTAGTGGATAGCCGGGAAGATACGCATCGGGACCTTGTACGGGTCTTCGTCTGTGATCTTTTCGTACATCTGGAAGAGGTTGCCGTACTTGGCAGAGACGCCTGCAACGCCCATACGCTGGATAGCGTCGGCGAAGTCGAGGTACACAGCCTGCTTGGTGTTACCCACGCCGAGACCTGCATCGCAGACCTGCTTGGCGTTACGGGAAGCCACGTCACGCGGAACGAGGTTACCGAAGCTCGGGTACTTTTCTTCGAGGTAGTAGTAACGATCTTCTTCCGGGATCTGGTCCGGAGAACGGGTGTCGCCAGCCTTGCGCGGAACCCAGATACGACCGTCGTTACGGAGAGATTCACTCATCAAGGTGAGCTTGGACTGAAGGTCGCCATGGCGCGGAATGCAGGTCGGGTGGATCTGCGTGTAGCACGGGTTTGCAAAGAGAGCGCCGCGCTTGTATGCACGGAATGCAGCCGTGACGTTGGAACCCTGAGCGTTCGTGGAGAGGTAGTAGACGTTACCATAACCACCAGTGCAAAGGCAGACAGCGTCTGCAACGTGGCTTTCGAGTTCGCCAGTGATGAGGTTACGGACGATGATACCGCGTGCCTTGCCGTCGATCACGACGAGGTCCATCATTTCGCGACGCGGGAACATCTTGACCTTACCGGCGGCAACCTGGCGCATGAGAGCCTGGTATGCACCGAGGAGGAGCTGCTGACCCGTCTGGCCACGAGCGTAGAACGTACGGGAAACCTGCGTACCACCGAAAGAGCGGTTGTCCAAAAGTCCACCGTATTCACGACCGAACGGAACGCCCTGAGCGACGCACTGGTCGATGATGAGGTTCGAGTTTTCGGCCAAGCGGTGCACGTTAGCTTCGCGAGCACGGAAGTCACCACCCTTAACGGTATCGTAGAACAAACGATAAACGGAGTCGCCATCGTTTTTGTAGTTCTTAGCAGCGTTGATACCGCCCTGTGCAGCAATGGAGTGTGCACGGCGCGGGCTATCCTGGATGCAGAAAGACTTGACATTGTAACCAAGTTCACCGAGGGATGCGGCAGCAGATGCACCTGCAAGGCCAGTACCCACGACGATCACTGTGAACTTACGCTTGTTAGCCGGGTTCACGAGCTTGAGTTCGAACTTGTGCTTGGTCCACTTTTCTTCGATGGAACCACCGGGGATTTTAGAATCAAGAATCATTAGTGGGCTCCTTACTTTTCAATATTGAAAGAAACTTGTACTTCGCCAACAGACGGAATGACGAAAGCAGCCTTGTCGGCCTTGGCCTTCTTCTGCTGTTCGTACTGCGGCTGGAGACTACGGGACTTTTCGATAAGAGCCTGGGTTTCAGGCTGGTTAGCGAGGTAGTAAGAGGCAACAGCGGTGATGCCGAAGCCAAGTGCCACGACGACGCTATAAACGATACCGGCGATATCGATAATCGGGGTCCACTTCTGGTGAGCGATACCCATCGTCTGGAATGCAGAGGAGATGGCGTGGAAGAGGTGGAGGCCGATTACGAACATGCTAACAACATAGAATGCAGCCCAGCCCGGGTTTGCAAACATCTGGATCGTGGTGAGCCACATGTCGCGGATGATTTCGCCCTTGTCGTTCACATAGAGATAGTGCTCACCGAACTTGAGCATCATGAGGTGCTGGATGAGGAAGCCGAGAATGAAGAGACCAGACCAGATCATGGTGAAGGTTGCGAAAGTCTTCTTGCCCTTGCGTGCGTTGACTTCGTATTCGATTCCACCACGAGCCTTCTTGTTTTCAATCTTCAACTTGATAGCAAGGAAGATGTGAATGGCGAAAGCAGCCACGAGTACCAGTTCGACGAGGTAAATCATCTTCACCGGGAAGTGGAGCGGGTTGAATCCGGTCAGGAATTCGGTATAAGCGTTGTAAGACGCCTGTGCCGCAGCCTGGTCGAAGTTCAAGAGCTGGAAGTTGCCACACATGTGGCCAAAGATGAACAGAGCCAGAAAGGCGCCTGTGCATCCCATGATCTGCTTCTTACCAATGGACGAGGTAAGATACTTGATGATCCATTGCATTTGAGTCTACTCCTTAGAAGGATTGTTTTATTGTTAAAAATTAGAGGACGCAGCAGGCCTTGAGAGAAGGCATTTCGTAAGCGTAGCGTTCTTCCTTCTTGAACCAGAAGTCGAGTTCGCGTTCTGCAGAAGCCGAACTATCGGAGCTGTGAACGACGTTTTCGGTCATGGAAGGAGCAAAATCGTAGCGGAGGGTACCCGGTTCCGCCTTGGCCGGATTGGTAGCACCGTTAATGGCGCGGACCTTTGCAATTGCGTTTTCGCCACCGAGAGCAAGCATCACGGACGGGCCCTTGGTCATGTAGGCTTCGAGTTCCGGGAAGAACGGCTTTTCGACGTGTTCAGCGTAGAAACCGCGTGCATCTTCGGAGGTCATCTGGTGCATCTTGACGGCGCAGACAGAGAGACCGGCACTGATGTAGCGATCGATAATACGACCAACCAAGCCAGACTTGACTGCGTTCGGCTTGATCATTGCAAATGTCATTTCCATAGTAGTACCTTTTAGTTAAAGATGTGAGAAATATAGATTTTAGTAGGAAGTAGGAAGTAGGAAGTAGGAAGTAAAAAGACAAAAAACTGTCTACTTCCTACCGTCTACTGTCTACTCAATTACTCTTCGGCTGCGATTTTTTTCATCAAATCATCGGCGAGTTTGCCGTTGCTCTTGATGTTCTGAACGAGCCAGTCCACTGATTCATTGAGTTCGCTCTTCGGGTAGAGCTTCTTGAATTCTTCAAAGACCTTAAGCGCTTCATCATCCTTGTGCAGGTTTTCGTTCAAGATGAATCCACGGCTGAACATCGCCTTTTCGGCATCCGGAGAATCCGGCCAAGTCTTGTAGAAGGCCCTGTATTCGCGCTGAGCTTCGTTGAAATTTTCCCTGTCGCTAAAGATATGAGCAAGTTCAAAAGTCGCCCTGCGGGCTACAGAATCAATGTCCACATAGCGGTCGCGGATTCCAGACCAGGCGAGATAAGCCTTTTCAATACTTTTGGCCTGCGCATAGAGGGAATCCGCAGATCTCACAGCAAGATCAACGGACCATTCCTGCGGTAAAAGTGTTATGTTATCTGCAAACAAATCCACTTTGGCCGTACCCCAGGACGTCACAACTTCCTTGTCCCAACGACCAGAACGGTATGTCAGATAAGCCGATTCGAACACCTGCTTCTTTGCCTCTTCGTAGGTTTTCGGCAAATAATCTTCTTCTGCATAGTAATAGGTTCTCTTCATGAGATTTTCAGGAATTACGAACCAGTCACTCAATTCCGCACGAGATTCTTCGTAGCCCATATTCGGGTGAGCCGGGTTCCCCATCCGTGCATACAGAGCCTTGAGGGAATCTTCGGGAACCGAGACTCGAGTAAGGACTTTATGTTTGTAAAGCTTAATAACGTAATCCACATCGCTCTGGCGTTTCATCGCACGGTATTCCCAAGAATGGTCAAGCCCCACTTCACGAGCTTCCGAAGCAAATGCAAGCTGAAGCGCAAGAGCATTAACAATCTGGTCATGAGATCTACGGGAACGGAGCATCGCCGAATTGTCATCATATACAGCAATAACATCCTTTTCACGAATGGCGGGTTCACCGTTTTTCGTTACAAGCACATAGTTCGAGTCGAGTTCGTAATTTGCAGTCGTAGCAAGATCCCGTTCAATAACCTTGCGAACGCGATCAAACGGTTTACGAACTGGCGGAACAAAGGATTCGCGATAAAAGACATGGTAACGCCCCGTCGATTCAGAACGAATGATCGGAGAAATAGAACCGTCTTCCAGAGAATTAAATTCCATAAACATTCTCGAAACAAAGCCAATCCCATACGGGAGCAAATGGCCGAGCAAGACCTTGCCGACATAACCTTTTGCCTTCTTAGTTTCTTTGTTTTCGCTATACTTGGATGCGATTTTCTTGAACATGTTGAGATCGACTTTCTTGCCCTTGAAACGCTTTGCAAGAGATGCGGAATCCGCCGATTCAACGTGATAGACGACATAGCCCATCGGGGTATTGTAAAGTTCAGGATGACGGTTATAGTACTCTTCCGCCGATGGCATCTCAATCTTTGTTTCCTGGATATTGAACTTTTTCAAAAGAGCGGGACCTGTTTCGCGAACAATCCTTTGGCGATGGTCCGAGACAAAACTTTCCTTAATATCATCCGTAATTTCAACTTCAGCTGTAGAATCGGCCAGATTCCTGTGCAACATCGCAAAGGATTTCAGGGAATCCTTATGAGACTCGATATACATTGCATCAGCGATCTTATCACGGAGATTCATGTAGGCAAGGGAATCCGGGAACTGGTCGCGATGCTTATCGTAATAGAAAGCCAGTTCATTATCGCTGTACATCAAGCGGTCCATCGAGAACAGGCGCTGATAAACAAACGTCAAAAGGTAGTTTTCCAGAGCCACATTGTGGCTAGCAAGCTTCTCCTTAAGTTCAGGACTCTTTTGAAGAGCGACCGTATAAAGAGCTTTGCGGCTAAAGAGAGAACCCGAAGCCTTTCTCATCTGTTCTGTATTCGGGACAATATTGCCCACACGCATCATGAAGGCATAGTCTTCCTTGTAGATGGGTTCTCCGTTCACCCTGGCCACAAGGGTATCCTTCTCGCCAATGGAGTTACATCCTGTAAATACAAGGGTACAGAAAGAGAAAATCGCAAGCAAAGCTTTTTTCATAAAGTCCTCATAAATGTGTGTGCTTGAATATAACAATTTTTTAGTTAGTAGTTAGTAGTTAGTAGTTACTAGTTATTAGCTAATAGTTAATAGTCAATAGTTAATAGTATTTATGGCAAGAAATCCTAACTCAGGATTTAGAAATTCATGAACCAACGGCTAATGACCAATGACTAACGGCCAATCGGCAAAATACTTTATTCTAAACAAACCGTAATTTGCAAATTTGGCGTACTTTCAAGCGTAAGTTCCATATCTGCAACCATTTACAGATATGAACATTATCTATATTAAGGGTACTTGAAGAGTTTACTTTCGATTTTCCTAGTTAAAGCCGCGGTCATGACGGCGATTGTAGGCGCTATCGCTCTTGGCGTCTGGTATGTGCATTTTGCCATCGAAGAAGTACTTTCATCCCCCCATACTTTTGGCGATGTCACAATCACCCCTTACGGCCACCGTCAAAACAACCTCCTGGACCATTTTTACGATTCCATCCTCGTGGAAAAAGGACCTTCGAAATACATGGTACGCGGTCCTCACCTGGACATCACGCCATTCGGTGACGACAGGGGCATCATTCTCGATGTAAAGGAAGTGTCCGCAAACCAGGTTCTGGATTCAGCCGCAAGCGAAACAGAAAAGGATTCTTCAAAAATCGAACCCATTGAATTTCCTGACAATGTGAGGATACCGTTCCCCGTGAAGGTCAATATCGGAAAAATTGACTTTAAAATGGGAGATATGGACTGGAAAGCGGAAAATATCCAAGTCCAGAATATCGGTCAAAGAAACATCACTCTCAGCGCAAACAATATCGAAGGCAGCTACATCAAGGAACCGGCGTCTCTACAGCTTGATGCAGACTTTGCCGACAAGAACATCCTTGTCAACGGAAATATCAAAACGCCAAACGACCACATTTCGTTGAGCGCCTCTGCACCCAAAAAAGACCTCACGCAGCTAAAGGCTTCTACAAATATAAGTGTCAAGGATCCGCTGAACTGGGTCCCGATGAAGCTATCGAAATCCATCCCTTCGATAAGCAACATGAGCTTAAACGGCAGCGTTTCGACCTCGCTCAGCAAAAAGACGCTACAGTACAACCTGACTCTCAAGACCCACATCGGCGAGTTCTGGCCGTTCCTTCCGCTCTATGCGACAATCAAAATCAACGGTTCGCCAAAACAAACGAATATCGAATCATTCTTCCACAACAACGAAGGCGGTTCAATCAGCCTGGACGGAACGATTGACGAAAAACTGGACTTTGACTTTTCTGGCGAAATTGCCAACATGAGCGCCATGTACGGCCCGCAAATGATGCCAATGGACATGGACATCCAGTCCCTTACCAAGACAGGAAACGATATTGACGCCTCGATTGAAACCCGCGAAGGATCCATTGTCAAGGCTCATGTGAAGACCAAGGATAGCCTCAAAGTTTTCTTTGCAGCAAACCTTTCCGCTATGGAACCATGGGCACTGGACTGGGTCAGGGGCAACGTCGAAATCGGCAAGAACCCCAAGATAATCGGATCATATCAAAACAACAGATTACGCGCCTACGTCAAGATCGATTCCATCATCAACGCCTACCATTTCAAGGCAGACTCGCTCCGCCTACAGCTTATTCTGGATCTCAATCGCGACTACATCGAATTCCCCAAGGCAACGATCTACACACCTAACGAAGAATATGCCATTTCTGGCGATGTCGATTACCACGACCCCACGCTCCACACCTCCTGGCGTCTGAAACAAAAGAACGGCGGCTCGGCAGAAACTGTTGTACACGTTGGCGATTCGCTCCTCGTATGGGCGCAGGCGGACCATGCCGAAATATCGACCATACCGTTCTCGGACATCGAACTCAGCGACAAGCTTAAGGGAACCGTTACAGGATCCATCGACTACAATCTTGATTCTAGAATCGGCGAGGCCGAACTTGATATCGACGGAAACGTGGAACCGTTTATCTTACACGGGCACACAAAAATCAGGGAAGTGGGCGACACGGTCTTTATCGACAAAGCGAACTTTACTCACAACAGTAACAAAGTCGCCATGCAAGGATCGTTCATCTTGCCGAACGATTCGAATCCAAACTTCAAGCCGACCGCCATGCTCCCCATACAGGTATTGCATGCCTGGGCTTCGGCAGAAGACTTCAACTTGCCAATTCTCCTGGAACCGCTTGGAGACACGACGCTTGCATCTGGCAGCTTTAACGGCGAAATTTCCTTTGAAGAAGATTCCGGCCTGCTTGGAAATATCGAGTTCAAGGACCTGAGTTTCACGAACATTCCGTCCGAGCTCTTGAATCTCAAACAGCTGAACGTGTCCGCACAAAAGAACAAGATCGAGATTCTCACCAACTTCGACATCTTAAACGGTGTCTGGACTGGAGACGCCAATGTCGTCGTAAACGACATTTTTGATCCCAACAGACAGGTCGATCTTACATACATAAGTCCCAATAGCGGATACATCAAAGGTAACGGCACAATCAACAACGATCTCGATTTTCTCGGGACGGTCAACATTGGCGGTACATGGCTATTGCCAGAAACGCGAGCCGAAATCGAAAAGACCGACATGAAAATCGACGTTCAGGCAAAGCTACGCGAAGGTCTGAAAGGAATCACCGCCCAGATCTGGTCAGACTCCACCATCGTAAAATATTCAACGCTTCCCACAGACTTCCCGATCCACGTGAGAGGCGACCTGAAAGACGGAATTCTTGCGATCAACGAAGTTTCAACGCAAAACGAAATCGGCGACCTGGTTTTCGGAACGCTGCTCTACGATTTGCAAAACATGCATCTCGACGCCATTGACATCAGCACAGACAAATACACGCTCGAGACAGACAACCACACTGTAACCATCCTGAATGTAAAAAGCCATCTCGTCGATTCTGCGGATCAGATGTCCCTCGTGGCAAACATACCCATGATCCAGTATTCGTTCCAGGATGAGACATACGGCACCGCAAAACTCACAGGCAAAAGCGACATTACGCTTAATATTCCGCACACGCAAGAACGACAGATCAAGAACAAGAGCATTAGCGGCAATTTCGTCATAGACAAGCTCGTCTATAGAAAAGATCTAGAAATTGAAATCACGCCAAGTTCTCTGGATAAAATTCTTTCGCTCTTAAACAACGCAATTGCAAGCCTCCGCAGCAAGGAAAAGACAGAGGCAAAGATATCCGTATCAAGCCCTATCGACCTGTCGTTCCACATAAGCGACTCTCAAAGCGACTCTGTCGAAATCATCACGCCGTTTGCGGCCTTCCCGCTCACGTTCGACATCTGGGTGCTCGGAACAACGACAAGACCTATTTTACGTGGGGATGTCACCAATGCAGATAACGGATTCATCGGGGTTAAGGATCTCTATGAATTCAACCTCAATTCCTTCAGCATCTCCTGGAACGACGTGCCCTGGCAGCACGGCATCATCGATGTTTCCAGTTCACAGGAACTCCCCTATTGCTCCGAACCCGAGGATAAAGACAAAGAAACCTGTCCCATCAACTTTGACATTCAAGGCACCATAACTAACCCTCAGCCTAACCCAAGTTCCAACTGCGGAACAGAATCTACCGCTGCAGCGACTTATTACAACATATTCCTCGGATGCATCGCAAACGAATCAGGCGAATCAACAGACTGGAACAAGCTCGCCGGCAAAGCAATTGGAAAGGTTATTTCTTCAACAGCCAACAAGACTCTAGGCGGTGACTACATTGGTGATATCGACATGAAGGTGATGTTGTTTGACAACTCTGGCAACGAAAAGGATTCTTCATACGTCAAGGTTCCAATTTCGCTGGACCGCTGGGTTAAAAACTTGAGCCTCATTTTCGGCTATACGCAAGACCAAAGCCAGAACCCGACTTACGACCAGGCTTTACAATTTGGCGCAACATACACGCTTCCTGTGTTCCAGGATAAGGAATACTCTCACAAGAATCATCTTTCACCATCGCTATCCTTGAACGGGCTTCTCATTTCAAAGCAGTACATGTCCAACACGGGTACAGAAAGCAACGAAAACCGTGTCGAAAAAAACATCGGTATCAATTATACGTACAAATTCTGGAATCCTTGCATTTTGGGCATAGGCAGCTGCGAAACGGTACGCCCGCCAAGAGCAATGCGCCAACCGAACGATACTCCTGAAATGGAACCCGGTAAAGAAAAGAACGCCGTCGAAAAAAGACCTATGGAGAATGCAAAATGATTTTATTGATTTGCGCATTATTGTTATTTTCGGCGCTCTCGTATGCAGAAAACGAAGAAAAACATCCATGGTCTGTATCCATTGAGGGAAACAAGGTCTTCTCGAACTTTCAGTTAAACGAGCAGCTCGATATTCCCGAAGAATTTGGACAACTGGATACGATCAAGCAAGATTTTTTGATGCGCCTGTCATCAGAAAATGTTCGAGCACTTTATTACTCTCGTGGCTATTACAGCCTTGACTTAAAACTTGAAATCAATCGCGAACCACGCTCTGACGGAAGCCTGCAACGCAATTACCTGATTACGGTAAAAGAGGGCGACTGCTACCGATTTAATGAAGCCCAGATTGTCTCCGAAGATGACGAGCCCATCCCTGTAGACGTGAAATCCCTAAAAATTTCACAGCACAAGTATTACAATCAAGAAGACATTTCAGAAGATCTCCAGGAAATTCAGAAAGCCTACCGCAAACAAGGTAATTTACATGTTTATCTTTCATCGGAAGAACATGTCGATACCACCGCAAAAAAAATCAACGTCATCATCAATGTAAGGCCAGGCCCTAAAGTTTTGATGGGTAACATCATCACAACGACACAGCGCGCCGTTAACAAGAACGACAAGAAAGCGGCACCAGAACAGGGGCTTTCGGATACCGCATGGCTTTCATCGCTTTGGAGAATCCCTAAAGGAGAAGTCATTGACGGTAACCAATACTTTAACTTCAAAAGCAAGCTTTATTCTACACAGCTATTCACCCAAGTCAAGCTGAACGATTCTCTTCGTGCAGACGGGCTTTCGGACGTCCATCTCGATGTGATTGAACGTGTGCCAGGTGAAGCACGTTATGGATTTTTCTTTGAAGAAATTTACGGTTTTGGAGCACTCGCTTACGCAGACCACAAGAACTTTTTTGGAAAGTTCAATGAATTTTCGACAAGTATCCAGATTGCGCAACACAAACAGGAAATCACTCTTGGATACGCAAACCCGCTTTTATTCGGTACGGCATTTACATTCATCCCGACTGCCATCCGCTTTGTAGACCGCCTTTCATTCAACCATGAAAAGATCAATCCACCTGCATATCCAGACAGTGTCGAAGAGCGTTACGAAATAATCAACCGCGGGGACTTAACCTTCGGCATTACGAATAACATCAGATTCCGTGGAACGATCGATACCCGATACGTGAGCAAAAACGAAGACAAGCTTTTCAAGCTCAAGGGCGAAATAGCCTTGACATTTGACTATACTGACGATTACTTCAACCCGACAAAGGGCATCCGAGTGTCACCTACAGCAGGTCTTGGAACAAACTTTAGCGACAAAACAGATTACGAAGACGGACGCTTTTACACATATGGCGAAGCGACCATGAACCTATACTCGCCGCTTTTCTGGACTCTATACGGTGCACTCAGCGGAAGTATTGGAAGATTTTTCAACAAAGGCATTGAAGACGATGCCCGTGTATTTTATCAAGGTGGTTCCCGTTCTGTACGCGGATTCCGTTTCCGCAGCATTTACGCAAGCTACACAAGCTCCGATGAAAATGGCAAAGAAGTCATTAACACGGCACTTACGCCGATGTATTACCGCATCAACGAGGAACTCCGCTGGACGCTCCCGTGGAAATCCTTAAACAAATGGCAAATCGTGCAATTCTGCGACTGGGCCATGGTCAAGGACATGAAGGACGACGACTACAAGGATAGGCAAGACGGAAGCCTTGGACTTGGAATCCGTTACCACTGGCAGTTCCTTACATTCCGCCTAGATTATGCATTCAAGAAAGGGCTGACCAACTGGCACAAATCCGAAGGCTTTACCTGGAGCCGATTTGCATTTGACCTGTCGCAAGCGTTCTAATGCAGCGGCATTATACCACGGTCATCCAGGAGCAGTCATTCTCAGTCAGTCATTCTCGACCAAAAGGAGAGAATCCATTATTTCTCGTACAAACATTTGCGACGGGATCCAGTATTTTACTGAATGATTGAACGATAAAGCTTTGAAAGGCTTGTACGTTCGATATTAACGTCAGCGGAGATTCCGGCGGCGGCAAGGGCAGCGCGGATTTGTTCTAGAGTTGCGCCAGCTGCATTTATCTTAAACGAAGGGGTATCGGCTCCGACATCGGCAACTCGCCCACTTTTCAGAACGCGACCGCAGTCGATAATGGCGTAATCCGTTGCCCACTGGTCCATTTCGGCAAGCACATGGGAGCAGACAATCGCCGTTCCGTTTTCTTCTTTGCGCCATTCGTCAAGCAGTTGCCAGACCGTATCTCTTGAAATCGGATCGAGATTTGCGACCGGCTCGTCGAGAATCAAAAGCTTTGGACTATGCAAAAGCGCACGGACAATTTGCACTTTTTGGCGGTTTCCGAGCGAGAGCGTTTCCAAACGTTTTTCGAGAGGCGGCAACTTGAGGCGTTCAGCAAAAGACTTGCACCGCTCCAGCATCGCGCCATTTTCGCGCCATTCCTCTGCGCCAAAGCCATAAAAGCCCGTAAAATACTGGAGGTATTCCTTGATGGAAAGCTTCGGATAAACGCCTGGATTTTCAAGAAGCACACCGTACTTTTCGGCATTCAGGAATCCCGCAGAATTGCGCAAGGCTTCGTCGATTTTGACAGAGCCTTTGAATGATCCCAGGCGACCGCAAAGCAAGCGCAACAAAGTTGTCTTGCCAGCGCCATTAGGACCAACCAGCGCAAAGAAACTCCCTTGCGGGATATTAAGAGAAATATTTGACAGAGCATCTGCCGTGGATTTCGGATAACGGAATGTCACCGAATCAAGTTCAATCACGCACAGAATTCCTTGACGGCTGGAGTCGGATTCTTGATAAGCTTGAGTGCATCCTTGGACTGACGCACCGCTTCCATCTGCACATTCTCGCTTGCACGCTGCAAGTACTGGATGCAGCGCCAATCCGCGCGCACTGCGGCAAGCTGCACCGGTTCCGTACGGCGACGGATGCTCACGTATTCAAAAGCATGGAAGTCCTGCTTGACCGCAGCCACAACAACCGCAGCCGTCGGATTTTCAATTTCTTGAATGTACTTCCAGTCGCGTTCCACAGCAGCGACAAGCACCTTTTCGCCGGCATTGTGAATAAATTTCAAAGCGTCCGCACTCTGACGAACGGCCTCGGCCCAAAGTTCATCAGAAGCACCTTCAATCTTACGGACAATGCGCCAGTCCTGCGACACCGCCGCCTTGAGAAGAGCCGGATTCGTAATAAACTTGAGCAAGTTCGGTTCAGCCTTGAATGCGGCGAGGAACTTAGCCTCGTCCATGGCATTAAGCGACTGCTTCAAAGCTTCGCACGGGCCACATTTCACATAAAGAATGGCCTGCTCATTTTTTTCAAATGCAGCCTTTTGAACCTTTTCTGTCGGATTCTGAATTAAGCTGATTGCGTACCAGTTAAGCCCGATAGCTTCCAATTGTTGTTCTTCGGTGGGGTTCTCAATGTTCTTTATTTCGGTCCAGGACTGCATAAAACCTCGTGTTTATGCAGGTAAAGATAGTTTTTAGACGATAGACTTGATACGAAAGACGAGAGATATGCAATAGAAAAAGCCCTCGGTTTTAACCGAGGGCGAATTTCACTGGATCCTTCGACCACTTCGTGGTCTCAGGATGACAATTTTGAATTACTTATAAAGCGGGTGCTTCTTGCAGAGAGCGACGATGTCTTCGCGGATCTTTGCGAGAGCAGCTTCGTCGTCCTTAGCCTGGATTGCACGGTCGATGATACGAGCCACTTCACGGGTGTCTTCTTCGTCGAAGCCACGGGTCGTAATAGCGGCAGTACCGAGACGAACACCGGACGGGTCCATCGGCTTGCGCGGATCGAACGGAATCGTAGAACGGCTGCAGGAGATGCCGACCTTTTCCATGGCAACTTCGGCTTCCTTACCGGAAACGCCCTTAGAAGTCATATCGACAACGATGAGGTGGTTGTCGGTGCCATCGCTGATGACCTTGTAGCCGAGCTTCTGCATTTCAGCGCACATAGCCTGAGCGTTCTTGATGACGTTCTTGGCATAAACCTGGAATTCCGGCTGCAAAGCTTCGAGGAAAGCAACGGCCTTACCGGCGTTGATGTGGTCATGCGGACCACCCTGCATGCCCGGGAACACGCCCTTGTCGATTTCCTTGGCCAAAGAAACTTCCTTGAGTTCGCCCTTCACCATCTTCTGGATCGTGCGGTCCTTGCACATGATGATAGCGGAACGCGGGCCACGGAGAGTCTTGTGGGTCGTGGTGGTCACGATGTCGAAGTACGGCACCGGAGATTCGATTGCCTTACCGGCGATGAGACCAGCAATGTGAGAGATGTCAGCCATCGTGAGAGCGCCAACTTCGTCTGCGATTTCCTTGAAGCGCTTCCAGTCGAGGTTACGGCTGTAAGCAGAGAAACCAGCGAGGATCATCTTCGGCTTTTCGCGGAGAGCAATTTCACGAACCTTGTCCATGTCGATGCGGCCAGTTTCCTTATCGACTTCGTACTGCACGAAGTTGTAGAGCATACCGGAGAAGTTCACCGGATGGCCGTGAGAAAGGTGTCCACCGTGGTCAAGCTTGAGGCCGAGGACCTTGTCACCCGGTTTAAGAACGGCAAAGTAAACAGCAGCGTTAGCCGGAGAACCGGAAAGCGGCTGGATGTTCACGTGATCGCAACCAAAGAGCTTCTTGCAACGATCGATAGCGAGAGCTTCCATTTCGTCGATAACTTCGTTACCGCCGTAGTAGCGCTTGCCAACGTAACCTTCACTGTACTTGTTGGTGAGGACGGAACCCATGGCTTCCATCACAGCCTTGGAAGTGTAGTTTTCAGAAGCGATAAGTTCGATACCATATTCCTGGCGTTCGGCTTCCTTCTGGATGATGTTATAGATTTCCGGATCGGTCTGTTGCAATGTAGATTTAAGCATTATAGCTCCTTTAAAGTTCGCGTCCCAAATATAGCTTTTTTAGACGAGAGACGAGGGACGAGAGACGAGAGATTTTTCTTAAAACTAGCGCAAAGTGCAGTCTTTTTATGGAAGGGGGATGTATCCCCCTGGTTCGCACGTTGTTACTCTCCACCCCCTCTACGGGCTTCAAACGCCAGCCCGTAACGCCCGGCTTAGCAAGATTCTACCGGGGACCGGCTTCGTTTTTCACGCGAACGGCAAGTTCAGCACCAGATTCATCAACAGAAACCTTGTAATCGGGCTTATAGCCTTTGGCATCGCCAGCAAGTTCCTCGCCACTACGGCCAAACCAGTTGTCTATCATGTAAACATAGCCTTCCGTAGCCTTATCCGGCGAGCCATCTTCAATTTTCAGGCGATAGTCCCGAACAGGCACATTGTTATTGTAAACATTACCTTCAATGTAACAAGACGCCGAATCCGAGCATTCCATTCCAGCATCCCCCACATCGTAGATGAAATTGTTATAGGCATGAATTTTACCACGACGCGCAAGCACGCCTCGAAGTTCCAAGTTCGAGAAGTAATTGTGATGCAAAGTCAACGTCTGTGCTGAATCAACGAAAAGGTCCGGTTCCAGCCCAAATAAAATGCCTGACTGTGCATTTTCAAAACGATTCCACGAGAGCGTAACCGCATTTGAACCGCGCTTGACATCCACCAGAATTAACGGATATTCTTCGAACCTACAATGGTCCACCCAGACATGGTGCGTGCGGTTATGGATCGAGAGCGCACGACGGCTTGTTGTATCATGAGCTGTTATCGCAGGCGCCGTAAAAGTCAAGTTTTCAAAAATAAGATTGGACGATTCATTCGTCAAAATGCCCATTCCCGTAATGCGGACATCGCGGCCACGGCCATCAATCGTCTTGTTAGACCTTATACGCAGTGGCGACCGCAAATTGTACGAGCCGCTCTTTTCAAAAAGAATCCAGACCGCCCCTTCTTTTTCAGCGCACTCGCGGAAAGAGCCTGTAGCAACAATCGTTTTTGTAGCAACATCCGCAGAATCCACTTTCGAAGAATCAATGACATCCATCAAATCATCCGTTGTCGTGACAACGCAAATTTCACCTTTGGCCTTGTTGATTTTTCCTGCACTGTCCGCAAGGCCTGCTGCGCCAAGCGTTCCGGCGGCATATCCCTGAATCTGTTTGAGCAAAGCTTCATGGGCGCTCCAGTCGCTCTCGGGATATTCCGTTGCGGCCGACGTTTTAGACTTCACCACCTTAACGGTCGATGAAGTGTCGGAGCCATCCACAAATAAAGTGTCCCCTGCATTGGATTGCACCGTCGTCGAATGGACTTTTTCCGGGTCGCCAATTTGCACATCGAAACTCCCCTGCGGAAGCGAGTCAATCACAAAATGCCCCGTACTATCAGGAACAACATAGCGGTCAAGGCCAGCCACGCGAACGACAGGCGACGTTCCAAGCAGCACATAGCCCTCGATAGACGAAAGCTCACCTAGCTTGATGGTATCGACCTTGGAATCCGACTTGGCATCGAGAGCCACAGAATGCACAGCCCCCGAAGCCTTAGATTCACTCACGTTACGCGCTTCAATGGTATAGCGGCCGTTACGGACTTCAAACGAGACTTGCCCATCCTCATCTGTTTCGTTCCAAGCATTTTCCGCAGGGCCGCTAGAAAGGTACTTATCCGGCAAAATACGAACACGCGCCGTAGAAGCAGGCGTTCCATCCGCCATCTGAACATACAAAGCAATAGTCGATTCCGCCTCGGTGCCACCGGCGACATTTTTTTCACTGCACGATGTCAAAACAAAAGCAATAGCACCAAGCCACACGAGCAAACGCATTTGAGCAACCGTCATCCAGCTAGTTTTCATGATCGCCCCCTTGAACTTCGGCAGGTTCGCGAGATTGTTGCAATTCAGCACCGCGAATGCGACGCTTGCGCCCTCGCCTCTGCGGTGGCGGATACGGGTCTGAAAGCGGGAAAAGTTGCATGCCAAGCTGGAATACGCGATTCGGCTTTTCACACGACTGGACTTTAGAAAGCACTTCGCGACGGAACCTGCGCACCATTTCGACAAGCTCTTTATAGGTCGCTTCATCGCAGCCAAACGCGAGCGTCGAAAGATTGCGTTCATCACGCTCAAAACGGTCCATCGCCGTTTGCGCCACGTCCAAGTTCTGCTGGATGTACGCATTCACAGCGGTACTATAAGATTCAAAGCCACTTGAAACAAGCCCTTGCGTTTGTTCATAAAAACCAGTTTGCTCATTTTTCTTGATCATCGAAAGGCGTTCCAAGAGCGCAATCGAAGACTTCACCTGGCTTGCAGAAATCGGCGGGCGCACCATAAGGCCCAACGCCGCATCGTCGCCCACATACGGGTAAAAGGTCACAAGTTCACGAACAACAGCGTGGTACCAATGGTCAAAATATTCAAACTGGTCCTTCGCCAAGTTTTCGACCTTGCATTCCTTGGACGCCACAAGCTTCTCCAAAAACTGGCGGCTTTCCGTATGCGTTTTTGCCTGGTTGAACGAGACCATGTTCGCAAAGTAAGACTTTTCACGATCGTCACTGCAAAAAATATTCGCAAAGACTTCAACCATCCGGTCGGTCAAGTTGCGCTTGCCCTGCAAAATCTTATTGAACATCGATGAATCAAAACCCGCTTTTTCGGCAATAAAACGATGGCTAAAACGCCAGTCGCTTGCATGGCGCTCTTCATAAGCGTCCTTCAAAAATTCGCGGTAATTCAGATATTCAAAAATATTGATCATGATTTAGTAGGAAGTTAGAAGTAGACAGTAGGCAGGAACTGCATAACTTAATATACATTATTGTCCACAGTTTTTCAAATTTAAAGTCCACATTATGTTGTAAAAAGGAGATGCCCGCGCGGTGGCGGGCATGACAATGCAGTTTTTTAATAGCGGAAGTAGTTGCCCTTGGGGAGGTTTCGCAAGTCCGACTGGTCGCGTACATTTCGCACTTTCTGGCCAAGCGCATTAACCGTGATGCCATTGGAACGCGGCTTTGTCGTAATCTTTTTCGATGCAATCGAAACAGGTCCATGCTGTTTTTCCCTTGCCGCCTTGCAACCCGTGCGGTAAACATTCGCCATATCAAACGCAAACATGTCGATATTCGGGCCACCATCAGCCGTAGCGGACTGGAACGTCACCTTGAAATCCAGGGCATCCACCCACACATCATCAATATAGACCGTATCCCAGACATCCCAAGAAGCTGTCGGCTTAAACACGACATCATATGTGCCATTATCAATCGTGATATTCATGTTGCGATTCGCCGTTCCAGCAAAAGAATAGCGGATCATCACGCGGGCCTTTTCAGCCGACTGGTCCGACGTCACCAAATATGTCGCCTTGCTGTAGGAGGAATTGTCAAAGTTAAAGAAACCCTTGCCGGTAAAGTTTTCATGATTGTCTTCCGAAAAACCATCCGCAATCTCCGGCTGATACGTTTCAATCACAGAAGGCCAGGCATCCGTGCCAGCATCAAGCGAACAAAGCGATTCGTCGAGTTCGACTGCTTCAATCGGCCCGCTTGAACTGCTAGACTCACCAGCCCCCGAACTGTAAGTATCTTCGGAGCCATGAGATGTCGGCGTACAAGCGGAACCACCCTTGAACATCGCCGTGTAAGTAATATCGCGAGCCTTCGTCTTGAAGCCGTAATAAATCATATTCTTCGAGATTTCGTTGCAATCGTCATCGACCCACTTTTCAAACGTCTGGCCGTTCGGCGTCACGCGAAGCGTCATCGGGGAACCCGCCGGGAAATACTGCGTCTGCGTAATGAGGCCATTGTAATTCGAGAGGTTCGTCTTGACCTTGATGGTGTAACGTTTCTTGATGCTCGCCACAAGCGTCGTGAGCGCAGCCTTTGCATCGGCAGAGAGATTCGTGTTGGACTTGAGATTTTCTTCGAGTTCTTCGCAGATCATTTGTGCATGGCCCATCGAACCCATTTCCTGGAAATGCGTTGTACCATCGCTCACGCCATCGGGGTAATTCGGATACTCGCCCTTCTGCAAAGACTTGTACAAGTATCGCGTCACATAATCCGGCATCGATTTATACGTCGTATTGTACGTGTTGTACGACTTCATGTTCAAATCGACAAACGGAATCTTGTTGTTCTTGGCGACCGTCTGCATCATGCCTCGGGCATCGTAATTATTGCTACCCGTCGAGAACACGTTGCGGCTTCCGTTCAAGTTCATCGGCGAAATCAGGACAACATTCATGCCCTTCTTTTGACCGGCATCTACATACTTCTGAATGTATCCCGGGAACTGCGAAGGTTCCACATAGCGAGCCGCCTTGCTGTAGTCGCGGTCATTGTGTCCAAACTGCACAAAGAGATAATCGCCCTTTTGCGCAGCGGCAATCACGCCGTCCAAGCGACCTTCTTCAATAAACGTTCTAGAACTGCGCCCTCCGATAGCAGCGTTATTCACCTTGACGCGAGCACCATCGAAGAAATAACCAATAACTTGGCCCCAGCCCGTTTGCGGGTAAGCGTTATCCTTGTAAGTACAGACCGTGGAATCGCCAACGACATGAATCGTGAAGCTCGTAGAATCGCTCACGGCGACACCCGCAAAAACAGCGGCAGCAAGAAAGAATTTAATAAACTTATTCATAGGAATCCCTTTGTTGTCATGCCCGATTCAATCGGGCATCTCCATCTCGTATTAAAAAAGGTGATCCCCGCCTACGCGGGGATGACAAAAAAACACTACCTTACCTTCGCGAATGTTGCGACTAGTTTTTTTCTTCCCTGCTGGACCATCACGCGGTAAAGTCCATTTGCACGTACAAGCGTTGACAAATCAACTTCGCCAGCATCAATAGATTTACGCATAACAAGGCTACCATTCATATCGAACACGCTTACGTTTGCACGCTCTGCAAGCGAGAGCAAATTTCCACGAAGCCTAGTTTCCACACGCTCGGCACCAGCATGCAATGAAATCGTTGCACAGTCAGCGCCCACACGGCAAACACCGTCCAAGTTAAAGCCAAACGCATCAAGGTTCGGCGCACCATCGGATGTAAGCGACATGAACTTGAGAAGAGCTTCACCTTGCGGAGCATCCATCACTACATAAGCGGTATCCCACTTATCCCAGCCGCCAGTCGGAGGCGCACTCACATAATAATCGTGATCGAGGTACGCATTAAACATGCGGTCGCTCGTGCCACCATTAGCATAACGAACACCAAGCGTCACATAGCCAGCTCCGGGGAACTTCATCTTGTAACCGGCATAAGATTCCTTGGTGTTATCCAGATTGTAGTAACCCTCGCCAGTAAATCCGGTCCACTCGTTCTGAGACCATCCAATTCCCGCTACATCAGGAGTATAGGCATCAAAGAACTTCTTGATATTTTTATCAACCTTCACACTGTCTTCCGTGCTGCCACCAATCGGCGTAAACGGTTCAAACGTCACATCGTCAAGGCTCTTCGGGGTCGTTGTCGGGAATGCGGTCAAAGCCTTGCCATCGCCCGTGTACTTCTGAGCGGTACCGCCTTCATACACTGCAGTGAACTGCGTCGATGCAGAACCCATGACAAACGTGTGGATGTACGGAGACTTTACATTGGAGCGGCTCGGGGCGCCGACCTTGTTGCCGTTACCGTCATACCAGCCCAAGAACTTTTTGCCGGACTTCGGAATGGTCTTGAGCATAACCGTCATGCCCTTCGGGTAGTAAGCGCTAAGAGAAGTCGCTTCGGCAGCGCCTTCCGGGCTCACCTTGACATCTACCTGGTACATAGGCGCCATGTAGTCGCCAAGTTTTTTCACAATCGGATCCTTGTGGGCGCGCATCTGTTCTGTAATGATACGTCCAAAGGCATTCGCACCGTTCATCTGTAAATGCACCTGGTCCGTCTGGTCACTGCCCAAGTTGCTATATTCAGATTTTGTAGCATAGTTGAAGATAAACTGTGCCGAATAGCGTTCGCCCACAGAAATCATGTAGTTCGCGACCATTTCGCTCATATCGATAAACGGAACGTTCAATTCCGTTGCAAGGCTCTGGTTAAGAGCCGGGTAGCCACGATAGCTGTTATGGATCTGCGTCGGAGAATCATAGTACAAGCGACGAATCGGGCTCATGATAATCGGATAAGCGCCTTTCGCCCTGACATCGCTCACAAGCTTTTTCATGTTGGAGGCAAAGAAGTCTTCCGTGCTGTAGTTCACGTCGTTAATACCGAACTGGACAACGACATAGTCGCCAGCCTGCAACTTGTCCGCAATGCAACCACCATTGGAGCAGCCCTTCTTAAAGAACATGTCGTAATAGCCGACCGCGGTGTTACCCTTTTTGTCCTTACCGCCGCCACCAAGCGACATGCCGCCCTGTCCACGGTTCACCACTGCCGCCTTGTTTACATCGAACCAGTAATGAAAATCCTGGCCCTGGCCCTGTTTGGGATAATAACCATCAGCCCAGTCCTGCATCGTCGAGTCACCGCACAAATAAATGGTGACCTTAGCCATCGCAAGCGGGGCCGCAATCATCGATGCCGCAACAGCACATTGCCAAACCTTAGAAAACATATTCATTATCAAAAACCAAACCTTTTCCGAATTTGTTATGCCCGATTTAATCGGGCATGACAAGCCTACTTTTAATTATTAAACACACCTTTCTGAACAAACTTACCATCCAGTTTTACCTTCACAGTGTAGGCACCCTTCGGGAGCGCATCACGGTCGATGGCAAATTCATTCACGCCAGCAGTCACATTCTTCGAAATGCCCATACGCACTGCACCCGACATATCATAGAAATAGACTTCTGCAAAACCGGCACACGGAGTGAACAAAGTTCCAGTCGTCACATTGAAGATTACACCACTCCTGAACGTCTGCGGCACAATCGAAATCGGCGGAACAACTTGCGTACCATCGTAAAGTTCCACGCCATCAATGCCGAACGTGAACATATCGACATTCGGGCCGCCGTCACTCGTCATCGAAGAGAGCCTGAGCGTGTTGACACCCATCTTCAAATACACATCAATTTTTGCTTCTTTATACGTTGTCCAGCCTGTAGCCGGGAAGCTCACCGTTCCCGCAGACTTGCCATTCATGCTGAGAGCCATGTCACGGTCACTCGTTCCGCCATTTGCATAACGAATCGTAAGCGTCGTTCTGGCATCTTTTTGCGAGAAGATTTCCCAGACGCCATAGCTAGAGAGCGTATTTTCGAAATTGTAGTAGCCATTTTCGAGATAGCCCTCATTATCCTTTTCGGTCCAGCCAGCGCCTTCCTTCGGCTTGGACGCATCCATCGTTGACTTGCCATCGTTCACGACAGGAGTCGTATCGACCGGGATTTCAACGCTTTTGCCAACAACGTAAATATCCGGCTGCTTGAGCGACTTGACCATGTCCGGCAGATAGTAGCCCAAATGCGGCGGCTGGTTGTAAGCCGTATTTTCAGAGGCAACAGCAGTGCGGTACGTGGCATCGTGCATCAACGTATAAACGCGAAGCTTGCTTTCCACCGGAGTCGAAACAATGTACATAGTCGAGGGATCCTTGTCGGAACGCACCACGAGTTCTTCGCGCCAGTCGCCAAAGAGGTCTGCAACGAGGCTAGGAGTATTCTTCGTTCCATTGCAACCGGTAACACCGAGGGCAGATGGACCATCGAAATAAGTTTCGGATTTTTTCGACGTAGAATTGAACTTGGTCACAAAAGCGCCGTCCAAGAGTTCATCATACTCATCGCCGTCAAAATAAATGCGGAAGTTCTGAGACACTGCAGGCGTTCCAATGAGTTTGCCCTTAGCAGTCTTCATTCCACCGCCCTTTGCAGACCACATTTCATAGCCACGATATTCAGAATCAACGTCTGCAGCCATGCCACGACCATTATCGACACCTTCGGCAGATGGCTGCGGAGTGCCCCAAATAATCTTGCCATCATTGGCGCGCATTTCTTCGGTATACTTGGCATCCTTGTGTTCGTGCACGTCCCAGGATTCAAGACCCGGAAGATCCGGATCCAGATCACCGATGTGATGGGCATCGCCATGGCCAAGGCCTGTGCGGTAACGCAGTGTACCATCATGATTCAAGGCTGCTGCACCGAAGAAGATTTCGTCATAGCCGTCGCCATCAAGGTCCACCGCCTGAAGGCTGTGGTTGCCTTCACCATAGAGGCCCTGACCCGGATATTCTGACTTGTGGAGCCAGCGGAGCTTCAAGTTCTTTCCGTCGAAATCGTATGCAGCCACATAAGCAGAGCTGTAATAACCACGCGCAAAAATGGCACTCGGATGAACTCCATCCAGATAGCCCGTTGCCGCCAGGTAACGTTCGCAACGGTTACCGTAGTTATCACCCCAGTAACCATGGGCATCCTTGCCCTTCACATGCTGGTTGATATCGCGACTCGGCGTGTATTCAATCGTCGAAACAGCAGCTCCGTCAACACCGCGAAACACAGTCAAGTATTCAGGACCCTTGAGAACCAAGCCGCTAGCATCGCGATAGTCCTTGGACTTGTCGCCAATCGCCTTGCCCGTACCGTCAATCGTACCGTCGGCGGTTTTCACGATCATTTCGGCCTTGCCGTCACCATCGTAGTCAAAAACCTGGAACTGCGTGTAATGAGCGCCCGCGCGGATGTTCTTGCCCAGGTCAATGCGCCAGAGGCGTGTGCCATCGAGCTTGTAAGCATCAATGAACACCGTACCCGTATAACCCGTTTGCGAGTTATCGTGAGCATTAGACGGATCCCACTTCAAAATGAGTTCATATTCGCCGTCGCCATCGAGGTCGGCAGCGCTCATGTCGTTAGGAGTGTAAGTGCACTTTTCGCCATCGGGCATTGTCTGCGCCGCAGGAACTTCAAGCTTGAGAGTCTTGTACGGGAAGGATTTTCCGCTATTCGAGACCGTTTTATCCAAAACCAGCGACTGTGCAATTTGAGACTGTTCCTTGCCATCGACCACGGCAGCCACCGTGTACTTGGAAGTCGTCGAGCCGGCAGCATCTAAATAATTCGTACCCGCATTTTTCGCAACCGAAGCAATCTTTTTTCCATCGCGGTAAAGATTGAATTCCGTCGCCGGATCATCTGTTCCCAGCAAGCGCCAGCTAACAAGCATACCCTTGCCCACATTCGACGCCACAAGACCGCGCGTCAAGTTTTCCATTTGACGCGGCGCGGCAAAAGAAGGAACAGCCAAGCCCGCAGCCAACAGCGAACTTGCAAGAATCACCCTAAAATTACGGTTATATCCCATAAACAACGCTCCTAACGATGTTAAAAACCAAACCATGAATCTATCTTAATATAATCTATTTTTTAATAAAAAGTCCACATTGTATATTATATTTTTATCTGTCAAACAAACATTTTTGCATTTCCAGTCCACAATTCGAATTAATTAAAAGTCTACATTCTGCGACCAGTTTTCAGGAAAAATCCACCAAAAAGCACCGCTTTTTTCGTAAAAAAACGAAACGATACACTCCAAAAGGTCTCGTAAGTCGTTCCTTTAACTATATTTAATACGAGTATGCCGCATTGGTGGAAAAATTTTTCGTGGGAATGGTTGTTCGATCACATCGCAGCACGTTCTCCGACATTTGTAAAAATTATGGTTGTCACGGGTAAATCATTCCTGTATTATCATGGAATGACCCGAGCAGCGTCTTTGACATACACGACTCTAGTGGCAGTTGTTCCACTGCTCATTATGCTCACCTCCATTACGCTTGCCGTTGGATTCGGAAACTTCATCTCGGATTACCTCCCCATCGTCATCGACATGCTCAACCTGGACTGGCCAACAGAGCAGATCATGGATATTGTGGAGAACGCAGAGCACATCCCCATACGGAAGCTCGGATTTATCGGTGCCGGCGGTCTTTTTGTGACATTCATCCTCGCATTCGGAAGCCTCGAAACGAACTTCAACGTGGTCTGGGAAAACAAGACCTCCAGAACGCTGGTGCGCCAAATCAAGGTTTACACGCCGTTTCTCCTCATCGGGGCTGTCGTCGTCGGAATGTTCGCAGGCTTCGTGAACCACGTCCAGAAAGTGCTTTCGGTCATCATCGTCGATGGGTTCCATTTTTCGCCAGAAGTCATCAAGGCTTTAATTTCTGCGTTCTGGTTCTCGACATTCCACGCCGCAGTCATCCTAGTCATCTTCCTCATGTTTTACGCCCTCCCGGCACGTCCAGGTGGACACAAGCTCTACACGCGTAAAAAGCTGTTTTTGGCATCGTTTTTATCGGCACTGATTTCGTGGCTTGCCATCAACATTTACGTAAAGATACTGATGCTCATCCAGACTGCGATGGTCACACGCATGTCCATTTTCTACGGTTCACTAGCATTTATTCCACTATTCCTCTTCTTGCTCTTTGGCGTCTGGTCTATCATTTTGTGCGGCAACAGTCTCGTGTGGACCATCTGCCACTGGCCAGCCGTTAGCACAAAGAGCTGGAGATGGGAAGGCAATACGGACGGACTATGAAAACTAAAATTTTGACATCACTCCTTATGGCATTGACCCTTGCCGTAAGTTCCCATGCAGAACTCCAGGGTTCCGGAGACTATCAGCCCAAAGAAGAGAAATCCTCGGGCTGGAGCGCTCTTTTAGGCGTCAGCGGTGGCAATTCCTTGATCGCCCGCGACGGAACGATTTTCATGAACCTCCGCATCGGTATCGCCCTAAACCCTTACATCAGCTTGGGCGCATACAGCTCTTCCATTTTTAGCGACGTGAAGAACCCCAAAGTGCACCATTCCCAGATGATCGACTACCACGCATTCGGCATTTTTGCTGAACCCGTCGTTTTCCGCAATGGGCTATTTTCAATATCTCTCCCTGTAAGCCTCGGGTTTGGCGAAGTCAACTTTATGGATAAGGGCGATGAAGACGGTTTCAAAGCCGAGGACACGTTCTTCGTCTCTGACTTTTCGGCACAGTTCAACTTTCGCGTGACAAAGCTGCTCGAAGTTTCTGTGGGTGGCGGCTACAGGCTGTTTGCAGGAATCGAAGCCAACAACCTTAAGAACAAGGATTTCCGCACACCGTTCGGTGAACTGAGATTCACGTTTAAGGAATAGTCATTGGCCCTTGGTCAGTAGCCATTAGAAAAGCCCGGCAGTAAGCGAACTGCGCGGGCGATTTTTGATAGACGCAACAGATACACCTATGTCAAGGGGTTTAGTCTTGAATTAGTGCTGCATTCTGCGCTTCTGGATTTCTTCTTTCGGAAAACCAGAAATGGAGGCAATATCTTCATCGGTAAACTTAGGATTGGCGAGCATCGCATCGACCATTTCGAGTTTGGCCTCTGCTTTTC
The DNA here is from genome assembly GCF_002210345.1 of Fibrobacter sp. UWB4. Lineage (NCBI taxonomy): Bacteria > Pseudomonadati > Fibrobacterota > Fibrobacteria > Fibrobacterales > Fibrobacteraceae > Fibrobacter > Fibrobacter sp. UWB4. The sequence goes on from NZ_MWQI01000002.1 coordinate 192,313, forward strand.
CCTCTTCCTTGCTTTCATGAAGGTCAAATTCGAAAGTCATATACTTGTTCCTTATGAGAGTGTCGGCTTTGTAAAAGGACACCTGATCGTTAATGGTTTCTGTTTCGCGTGAATCAGCATTTCTAGTCGCAAAATACTTCATATACGCTTTTACGACTGGATTTGTGAACTCCTCGTATTTATTAAAATTATAAAAATTTTTGAAAGTGCGATCATTTAAAGTTACACTAAAATCTTCGCGTGCCCTGTTTTCGAAATGATAGACAGGGAATCCTCGCCCAAAGATGTCCACGGTACAAAGGAAAATGATGTATTGTTCCTTGAGGCTAGTGTAATATTCACCTTTAGAAAGAGCAACACCATCGCCTACGCTTTGGTAGTATCTGGCTCGCTGCGGAAGTTCCTTTGTATCGACCATCTGCATTTCCAAATCAAAAGAACGGATCGTTTCACCATTTTCATTCGTTTCACGAGCATAAACATCGTAGCGGACACCCTTATGTTCAGCATCGATGCTTAAAACAGCTTCAGGAATAGGGGTCTCCAGGTGATCGATTTTGACACCAAGCAAATGTTCGATAAATGGTTTTGCAATGTGTTTATTGCTAAAAACGAGTCCGAACATAATTGGGTCGGTAATGTCAAGCTCGTCAAAAGACTTTATGTTCACAATCATACCTCCATTAGATTTAGAGGATATAATCTACAACAAAGATTTTTCGAAAAGAGAAACCTTGTAAATTTTGCAAACAACTGATTGCAAATTCGTTTATTTTGGTAACAACTGTTTGCAGAAGAAAGACTCTATACGAGTCTGAGCAAGAACGTTCAAATTATTTCAGAAGAAATCCTTTTCGTTAGCGATAATGCGGTCTAGATTTTTCAATGGGATTTTATATAAACCTTTGTAGGTTGCTGCGTAGAGCATACCGTCTATCACATCACCTCCATATATAAGTGATGTCGGAATATGCTTCCCATTGTTGATTTCGCCGACAATCTTTCTCCATCCTTTAGGAATATTACCATAGGGTTCTCCGTAATCACCCATATATACCTTAGGATAGGATCGATCACCAAAAGTGAATAAGTGCACTCCATCAGACACAAGTGCGTGTTTAGCATGTATTGAATTGATGTTAATTATATAGTCCAATGAATCTTTCTCATATTTTTTATCATAAAAGGACAGAAAAAGACTATCTATTGAAACCCAATTATTATTGGAATGATCCCATTCATATACTAAGTGACTCCATTCATTGGCGATAACCAATTTGTTTTTATGAATAAGGATGTCCATAATAGGGTTTGCAACAGTATTTTTTGTATAATGAACTTTAGGAGGAAAGGGTAACAATTTCCACGTTCTAGATCCTGATTCGAGTTCAAAAACGCCGTCTAGAGTTGCTGCATAGAATTTTCCATTCCATTCAACACCCTTATGAAATTGCAAGGGGATAATATCTGCATCATAAGTGTCATAATGAATAGGAGGTGTTTCCAAATCTATCCATGAGTCTCCATTCTGCAATCTCAGAATAGATTTGACTTCTTTTGTGACTGTATCCTTGAATCCAGCCAGGCAAACAATCAGGTTGTTTTCAAACTTGGCAATTCCATAGACTCCATATTCTATGCCGTCAGAAGAATCGAGAACATTTATCTTTATCCACTCTTTACTATCCGGCAAATATTTCAACACATCACCCGTTGTTGTTCCAATATAGAATGCTGTTGAGTCTGAGTAAAGCGTATGCACAAAGCCTTTCGAAGGCACAGAAAGAGTATCCCAGTGATTCCCATTTACGGTAGATATAAAAAGACGTGGTGCATGCACAAGATATCCGGGTTTTCCTTCTGCAGGGATACTCCAGGCGTCTTCAACCATAATCCAAGATCTTGAATGCAACACCTTTTGCAGACCGCTGCCTCTTGTGTTGAGAGTTTCCATGTCAGGGGTAAAAACATTTACCCATCTATCTTGCGGAGTTTCTGTAGGTCCTGGATTCACACCCGGATCAGAGCAGGCGACAAAGAAAATGAAAATAAATATAAGGTAAATAAGATTTTTCATACTAGTATCTCCAAGTGTAAAGAGGTGTCAACAAGCTCGGTTCATCAAAAGACTTACAACGATCAACCGTAGGCACATTACCGAAAATAACATTATCTTCAGCATCAAGCAAAGCCATACCGCAAACAGTCTTGTCAAAAGTACTCCAATCCTTCAGATGAACGCCAACATCGCCCTCATTTACGGATTCACCTGGGTATAGAATGAACTTTTTGAAGCTCAATGCCAGTTCCCATATATTTTCACCCACATTTGCAAGTGAGGGAACAGAATTCGGTGTGTACCAATCATCTGTGGGAATATAAAGTTCCTTACCTTCGGGTACACGGAACCAAATCTTTGCCTTATAGTTCTGGAGAGATACAGAACCCGTATTCTTGATGGTGACTGCTGGTTTTAAATAATTCTTTTCATGAGGTGCTGAATCATGCCATGTCATGGTTGCTGTAACTTTAGGGATTATTCCTTCATCAACACTCTTATAAGCACTAGGTTCTATGCCCCAAATGATATTATCGTTTAGGTCATAAACAACAATCTTTGAGTTTTTGGCTGGGATTCCATAATTATGGTCTGCTGACCAATCATTAACAAACTTATAGTTTGTCCAGTCTTCATAATGGATACGAATCTGCCAACCGTCAACATTAGGAAGAACGCTATCAGCAGCAAGGACCTGATTACTCGCATCAAGAACGAATCTCCATTGATCCCCTCCAAGGTTTTCCAAAGATACAGGAATCTTGGGATAGTCCACCTCGACAACAGGCTTGCGTGCAGGATCAGCCGTAAAATAATATGCAACTTTAAAACCGACAATATCCTTTTTACTGTCATTTACAACAAGAATTCTAGGACGAGAGGTATTCTTTTCATGTTGTGCTCGTGCCTCACGATGGTACACCGTCACAGGACTATTTTTTGTAACTCTATCGATGGGAGAAACAGGGGGAGTCTGTGTAGAGGGATTTGCAGCAGTACCTTTAGCCATTACTACACTGGGAGCAACTTCACCTGCCCCAACAACAACTGCAAAAGTCGTCGTTGCGGACAAATTCGAAAGCAAATAGTCTTTTTCAAATTTTTTGCCCGACTGGTTTGCAAAAGTGACATGAAGAACTTGATCAACACGTTTAATAGAAGGGCTTGTAGCTATAGAACCATCAAATAATGTTTCTTGATGTTCAATTCCGTTTTCATCCGTATAACGAACTACAGATCCTGTACCAGGAATATAGCTTGCAGTAAGAGAATAGTTTGCATCGCTAACCTTGATTTCATGGGTTCCTTGGTTCAAGAAAATCGGAGCTACATCAAAGTCCCCTACAAAATCAACCGTTCCCATATTGAGGTAAATAATTTTCGAGGCATCATTATGTGCAACGTCGTCACAATGCTGATCTAATGCACATACAATATCAAGTCCCTGCATCGTAGCTCCCGCAATGTTGATATTCAGTTCGTCTGAGCTAAAGGGACCATGAAGAATATCTTCCCAAGGAGCCATTGCGTCATGGAAAACAAATCGTCTAGGATCAGTAAAAGCCGGGATGTTTTTTGGAGAAAGACCTTTACTGGGATCAACAAATTTTTGGCTAAATTCCGTTACAAGAGCATCTCCTTTGCCAAACCAGGTGTCTTGAATATCTACAAGGCTTTTCCACAATTCAGAATTTACAGTTTTTATAGAAGCTTTATTAACGTCAAAGTCATCCTCCTTACTCATTTTTACAACAACATCATTAAAATATTTACCAATAACAAAGCACCCACTTGCATCGTCATCATAATCTTCGCACAATTTTTCTGCAGTATAAGAAACAGAACCTAGTAATGAAGAGAGAACTTGTGTTGATTTCGGAGAATAAAGTGGTAGCATATTAACCAGTTCTCCATTTGGTTTCTCTGGATAAGGAGGTTTTCCATTCATCACCATGTTAAGGTTTTCTACAAAAGTACCTCCGGGATCTAGATGAAGCCCGTTATGGCGAGAATAATAAAGATCTTCTGCAACTGGTTCGAGCTTATCAATTACTATGGTTTTAGCATTAGGATCATCATGCGGACCTTCAAGAGACACTGTTGCAACATATTTACCTATATAAGGTCCCTTAATCGTTAAATAACTTTTATCAAAAAGATAAATAAATGTCCCTCCAAACCAGCCAAGCACGTTACATGCGTTAATACCATTAATGGAAAAATTTTTACAATAATATTTATTATGATTTTTTGCATCTTCTGTTGCAGCTGAAATATATTCTAGCCAGTCTATGTCTAATTCTGCTTTAACAAGTTCATGTTCTGGAGGATTTGCTGTTTTAGAAGCATCTAAATCTTTAACAATCTTTTTCAAACCAGAAAATTCTTCTGAAATATCATCAGGATTTTCCGTAGCCAATTCTGAACCAAAATGAGGAGTATCTACGGTAATAACTTTACGGACATGATTTGCTGCATTTGCTGTTCCTGTACCATCTTCCCCTGGGTCTATTTTCAAACCACGAAACATTTCTCTAATAGTAAGGCCGCCTTGACTATGTCCAATCAAGTCGATATAAGTTTTTTCATTAGTCGTCCAGTCAATATCCTTTGATCCATAAAAATCATTCAGAACCTCTTTAATTCTTTCGTATAATCTCTTGGATTGGGATGGTGTTGCATCCCAAGAGGGCCTTGCTTCTATCCAATTTCCGTCCTTATCATATTCACCAGGCGTTTGGTAGAAATAAATACCGTTTTTATTGATTGCATCACCGGTATTAGGAATATTGTATGTTCTTGCAAGAATATCTGGTGCAGATCCGTTTTCATAGGATTTTACAAGAGCTTTCATGAATTCTGGCTGCGCTTTTTTTTCGCATCCATCGCATGGCTTTGGTGCATTTGATTTTACACCCCATATTTCATAATCACTATTTAAACCATGTACAAACAAAACTGGATGAGTAAGAGTCTTTCCTGGTTCACCGGTATAGGTCCACGCAGGAAATTCAACTTGTCTTTCATTCCATGCCGTAATCAAGTCCTTTATGGGCACAACATTTTTTCCACGTACCTCGGCTTCAGGAAAAGACGTAAAGGCATTCGTTGTATAATTATATGTGTTAATATCTAGAATATGAGGAGCCATATTATGACCGTTTTCATCGCCGCAATCCTCACAGTCCCAAAGTTGTGTTCTCCATTTAAAAACACCTTTGTACGTAATCTTGTTTCCACAAGTTATAGTATAACCCATAGTATAATGAGCAGTCCAATGTCTGTGTATTTTAAAAATGGGCTTCACACCTATAAAGGTAAAATCAGTGTAAAACACCTCTTTATTTTTAAGTTGTCCGACTAAAGATTCTACGTGGAAAACACCTTCTTTAAAATTATCTCCTGTTGCATTAACGATGTCTCAACAATAACCGTGTGGACGGTAATTATTTTCATCGTATGCGACAATTAAATCCTCAGTAGCCTTTACGCCCGGTCTTATAACTTTTTCTATCCAAGTTGGGTTATCCGCATTACCGGAACCCGGCAATATCTCTGCCACGGCAGAATCCCATTCTTTTAAATCATCCGCCGCGCTTAACCCAGCAAGAATTAGTAACGCGGAGACAACAGTCCTAAGCAGTTTTTTTTCAAAACCAAATTATGCATTCTAATACACTCCTAAAAATCAGCCCGTTAAAACGGGCTAGAATAACATAAATATAGAAACATTCTTTTATGATGTCAACATATTATTATAAATAAATTTTATTATTTTCAAATAAAATTGATATTAACATTATATAAATTATTTCACAAATAAAATATTTAAAACAAACAAATCAAAAGCACAACTAAAATAAAAAAAGCTACATCAATCATAGAATTCAAATAAAAAAAATATAAGGCAGCAAAAAAAAAGACAACCTTTACTCCCACCCCACTCCTAAGAATGACATCTATTATGCAATCTAAAACCCAATCGTTAAAGGTAATTACTTATACACCGAAGCAATATTAATTATCTTTTAATCGATGCTTGATTACATTTCGATTCGCGGTTGCAGACTTCATAATTTAAAGAATGTCAACGCCCAGTTTCCGCTGGGGAAAATTACGGTTGTATGCGGACCGTCGGGTTGCGGAAAATCAACACTCGTGATGGACACGCTCCATGGCGAAAGCAAGCGACGTTATCTCGAGACGCTCTCGCCTTTTGCAGCGGACTTGCTCGGTGGCAAGCGAAGCATTCCGCTTGACAGCGCCGAAGGACTCCCGGCTAGTTTGGCGATTGCCGCCACACGCGGAGAAGCGCCCGCAAAAGCATCTGCACTTTCGATTGCCGAATGCGACAATGCATTGCGTACATTGTTTGCAACGTTTGCGAAGCCATCTTGCCCGATTTGCGGCGCTCCGATGGTGAGTCAAAGTCGCGAAGAGATCATTCGCGAAATTGCGGGAATGCCAATAGGGACAAAACTACAGTTTTTGGCGAAAATCGAGTTAAATGAAAGTCGCACGACGCTCGACAAGCTATCGGCGGTGTTTTTGGCACAAGGTTTTACACGTGCCATTGCCGATGGCACCATGTATTCGCTTGCAGACTTGCTCCCTGGCGAAAAAGTCTTGACGCCCAAAGAATTTTTCATCATCGTCGATAGAATCATCGTCCGCGAAAACACGCGTACGCGAATCGCAGAAGCCGTTGACGGAACATTAAAGCTGACGCATTCCGCAATAACGCTTGACATTGCAGGTGAACGCAAGTTCTACAGCACAAAGCCGTGCTGCCCGAACGCAGGCGACGAGCAGCATCAAAAAAGCGACGTACAAGAGGCTATCGCAAGCCTGGATGCACGGGCATTCTCGCCCTACAACCGCGCAAGCGTCTGTGAATACTGCGAGGGCACGGGACTTCTGGAATCTTCGGAAAGCGACGAGAACGAAAACACAGAATGCCCGCATTGCCAAGGACTCCGCCTCAAGAAAACATACTTGAATGCCTCTGTTGACGATGTCAGTTACAAGCAAATTCTCACAACGGAATTTGCAGAATTGCCAGAACTTTTGCACCAAATTTTTGACAATAAAGTCGGTCAAAATCTAAAGGCGACTTTCAATTCGCTCCTCGACCGCATTGAAGCTATCAACGATTTGGGAATTGGTTACCTCACGCCAGGGCGCGCGGGGCAAACGCTTTCGGGCGGCGAATTGCAAAGACTCAAGCTCGCAAGCCTCAGCACAGGGCACTTGAACGGACTTTTGATAGCGCTTGACGAACCCGCCAGCGGTCTCCACGCTAGCGATGTCACAGCACTTTGGAAAGTCCTCGAGAAAATCCGCAAGCGCGGTAACACGCTCGTACTCATCGAGCACAATCCGCAAATTATCAGCCGCGCGGACTACATCATCGAAATGGGTCCTGGCGCAGGCGAAAAGGGCGGCGAGATTTTATTCCAAGGCGCTCGCGACGAAGTACTTGAAAATCCGGGATCGCCCACGGGGAAGTGGCTCAATGAATTAGGAATTAGGAAGTCGGAATTTGGAATTAAAGGAGATTCCCGCTCGAAGGATGACACGGCAATCCTCGTCGAGAACTTCGCGAAGTTTGACATGGCGCCAGTCAACGCAGCCTTCCCCATCAACAAATTCAGCGTGATTACCGGCCAAAGCGGCAGCGGAAAATCGACACTCCTTTTCGAAAACATTGCCAAACGCGCGAAAGCAGAAGAATTCAAAAAACTCGGCATCGACGCTCTTTCGATTCTCACGACTGGCGATTTCCACGGAAGCAAGCGCAGCACGGTCTTGAGCGCCATCGGGCTTGCCACACTATTACGCGACTTGTTCGCCAAACTTCCCGAAAGCAAAGTGCGCGGCTACACCGCCTCCAAATTCAGCATGCACACCCCCGGCGGTCGCTGCGAAAATTGCAAAGGCGAAGGAGTCATCTACGATCCGCTCGGCTACGAAGAATCCGAATGCCCCGTTTGCCTCGGCAAGCGCTTCCGCGATGAAGTCTTGGAAATCCGATTCAAGTCGCTTTCCATAGCCGACATCTTGGACATGGAAATCGGTAGTGCATACAAGCTCTTCACGAACATGAAACCGTTCGCCGAAAAACTGAAACCGCTCGTAGACACTGGCCTTGACTATCTGAAGCTCGGGCAAACAACAGCGCACCTTTCCGGTGGCGAACGCGCACGACTCCGCCTTTCCATCACGCTCGCACGAGCTAAAGCACCGAACACGCTATTTCTCTTTGACGAACCTGCCCGAGGTCTCCACCAAAAGGACATCCAGCAGTTGCTCAGCCTCATTCACGGGCTTTGCAATGCAGGCCACACCGTCATTGCCATAGAACACGCCCAAGACTTCGTCGACGCCGCGGATTATGTGGTGGAACTGAAGAGAGGCTAGGAGTCGTTAATTAGGAGTTTAAAGATGAAGAATAGAATTTCACATGCATTTGTAGCGTTCATCGCTAGTTCTCTTTTCACTCTCGCCGGTATTAGTTCCGCATGGGCCGCCCCGCTATTTATCGGTTATTACCCCGATTGGGGCAAATGGCACAAGCCCGCCTACACTGTAGATAAAGTTCCGTACAACAAATTAACGCATGTGCTGTGGAGTTTCATTACACCAAACACGGATGGTTCATTGCGCGGAGATGCCGCAGAAGACCCAAGCGCACTCGATGAAATGGTAACACTCGCCCATGCAGCCGGTACAAAAGTCATCGTCTCGCTCGGCGGTGGCGGACAAAGCGAAAATTTCGTACCCGTCGCATCGAACGACGCGCTCCGTCAAAAATTTGTCGCAAGCCTCGTCAAATACGTCGCCGACCACAATCTCGACGGACTCGACATGGACTGGGAATGGGAATACAATCCCGTTCCCGAAGCAGATACTATCGCCTACAGCAAATTGCTCACAGAGCTTCGCGAAGCTCTCCCCAAGGACAAAAGTCTCTCCGCAGCACTCCCCTGCTCCCCCTATTACGGCAAGTATTTCACGCCCGAAGTTCTCGTGAAAAACTTGGACTGGCTCGGATTCATGACCTACGATATGACCGGCGACTGGGATGACAAAGCCATGTTTGATTCGCCACTATACCCGCATGACGGATACACCACATGGTCGTGGCAAGAAACATTCGAGTACTGGAGCAAACGCGGAGTTCCCGCCGAAAAGATGGTCTTCGGAATTCCATCATTTGGCTTTGAATTCAAGGGCGCCACAGGCCCGGGCACCGACTTTACCAAAGGTACCGCCAAGCAGGTACCGTACAAGGACATTGTTGCAAACAAAGAATGGAAATTCAATTTCGATAGCGTTTCCGTAGAACCCTACGGCGTATCTTCAAATGGATACGTGACCTTCGAAGACCCGCATTCTTCCGCCGTAAAATCGCGATGGGTCAAGGAGAAAGGCTACGCAGGCATCATGGTCTGGGAAGTTTCGCACGACTACATCGAAGGCGTCGGGAATCCGATTCTCGACAGTATCGCTATTGTATTGCGCGAAGAAACTACAGGAATCCGCGACATTCACAAGAAGCGCGCGGCAAGTTCTGCTCGGCATAACACTTCACAAATGCCAAATGCACAAATCAAGCGCGTGGATGCGCTCGGGAAAAGCGTACAAAACGCAGGCCGAGAAAGCCATTTGAAGAACAAGTTTATTTTTAGAGTAGAACCGTAAATATTCCTTTCCCCTTGCCAAATATCTTTTACTTTAGTATAATTTGATAACGATTATCAAATTTCGAGATAAGCATGGGCATTATTAAATACAAAACCAAACAGCAAGAACTACTCCTATCTTGCTTTAAAGCGATGCAGGGCCGCCATTTTACCGCAGAAGATGTGTCGGCTTATTTCCAGAAGCAGAACATTTCTATCGGCATTGCGACAATCTATCGCCAGATTGAAAAATTTGTAGCAATGGGCGTTGTTCAAAAGTATTTCCTTGGCGAACAGAACGCCGCCTGCTTCCAATACATGGGCGAAGAATGCCACAAAGAAGTTTCGCATTTTCACCTGAAGTGCGAAAAATGCGGCACGCTCATCCATCTCGAATGTCACGATCTTGAACAGCTGAGTTCGCACCTGATGGCAGAACATGGTTTTGCACTTGATCCATTCCGCACTGTTTTTTACGGACTTTGTGAGAACTGCCGCCTAGCGAGCTAACAACTTAATTACATAATTTTTTAACAAAGGATTCTTATGAAAAAGAATAAGAAACCGGTGGTACTCATCACCGGGTATTTGGGGTCGGGTAAAACCACGCTTTTGAACAATCTTCTCAAGCAAGAAAAGAGAAAAGTCGCCCTTATCGTGAACGATATGGGAAGCATCAACGTCGATGCTGAAATTTTGAAAAAGAACGGTTCAAACGTCACCGAATGTCCGATGTTCGAACTGCAAAACGGCTGCATCTGCTGTACGCTGCGCGATGAGTTCATCCAGCAGATTGAAAAAATTTCCAACCTCGATTCCATTGAAGTCGTGTTTGTCGAAGCCTCCGGCATCAGCGACCCGGGCGCAGTCAGCGCAAGTTTCCTCGCTTACGAAGAAGACAATCCAAATACGAACGTCTACTTGACTTCTATCGTCACGGTTGTCGATGGCGACAGAATTTACCGCGAATTCCTTAGCGAATTGAAGCAGAAAAAAGAAAAAAGAGATTCTCTCGCCGAAAAATACGATTTAAGCGATGAAGAAATTTCGACACTGATTGTAGACCAGATTGAATTCTGCAATTTCATCATTTTGAACAAGTGTGATTTACTCAGCGCAGACCAGCTCAAGGAAGTAGAATCCATCGTTCGTGATTTCCAGCCTCGCGCTCCGATTATCCATTCCGTCAACGGCGACATCGACATCGAAAAAATCATGACGACAAAGCCGTTCAACTACGATCAAATAGATTCCTCTTCAGCTATCCAGAAGGCAACAGCGACATTAACCCAGCCAGGCCGCAAGAACAACGGTTGTGTAGACGAATACGGGATTACATCTTTCGTTTTCGAGGCAAGACAACCGTTCAACAGAGACCGCTTTATGGAATTTGTCAACAACAGATACCCATCACAGCTTATCCGTTCCAAAGGATACATCTGGTTCTCGGATGCTAGCAAGGACGTGCAGCTTTTCGAACAGGCTGGTCGCAACTCGTCTGTGATGCCAGTTTCTTACTGGATCGACGCTTTGCGCGAAGACGTCAAGCAATCGTACCTCGCCGACAATCCTGAAATAAAGGAAAACTGGGATTCCCGTTTTGGCGACCGCGAAAACCAAGTCGTGTTTATCGGAAAAGGCTACAACAAAGACGATATCATTGTCGAGCTTGAAAAATGCCTTGACGAAAGAGCTTTTGCTTAAACATAATACAGAATATTTGCATAACCGCAAAAAACGAGCTGAAATCACAGGGGCCTCAAGGCCCCTTTTACGTTTTAGAAAAATTCCTTGAACGCATCCTTGTTGGCGTAAAGATCTTTACCGCGCCAGTCAAAAAGGCCCGGCCCCCACGCGCCACCGATTGTCGGTTCCCAGAAGAACGAGCCAATCCAGCGGTTCATCTCGCGAACAAATTCACGAGTCTTTTGGCGAGATTTGTCGAAATTGTAGTGGTTGTCAGAATCACCACCGTTGTATTCCGCAACGATAAATTCCAACTTAGAATACTTTGTCGTAATCGTATTGAACAAATTCTTCCACTTATCGGGAGTGCCGTCGCCGTATGCGGTATAAGCGGAGAAGCCCATCACGTCGGCGGGGATTTTATAGTCGTCAAAGATGACGCCCATCCACCAATTTACGGTTTCTTCTTTGCGGATGCGTTCAATGTGAAGCACCGTTTTCGTTGATGGCGAAACTTCTTTGACGGCCTTGATGCCCGCATTGAAATACTTGGCGGCATTTGCCTTGCCTGCGGCGGTTCCCATATCGCCATTAACTGAAGTTGCAGCCTTATCGACGCCATTTCCCCAGCAGTCTGTATTGTTATTTGGCTTATGAATCAAGATGCCAGGCGTTGTTTCGTTGCCTATCTGCACCATGTCAGGCGTTGCGCCCGCATTCTTAAGAGCAAGCATCAAATCCTTGGTGTACGCATACACGGAATCCGCCATCGCATTGGCATTATTCACACCACGCCAGCGTTCGGGAATAATCTGCTTGCCCGGATCTGCCCAGACGTCGCTGTAATGGATATCCACGAGAAGGCCCATACCAGCCGCTCTGACTTTCTTGGCAAACGCAACAACATGGTCCTTGTCTCCATACGCTTCGGAATCGTGACCGCAACCGCTCGCCGCATAGCCGTACTTTGCCTTGGGCGAAACAAACGTGCGCAAGCGAATGGAATTGAATCCGTGATTTTTCAGGATTGTGAAGATGTCGCTTTCCTTGCCATCGACATCGTAAAACTTCGTATTATTTCGTTCGTACTCCTGGACTTCGGAAATGTCGGCACCATTATAAAAGTCAATTTTTATGGGTTGAGCGGAAGATGAACTAGGTGTTTCCGAAGAACTGATCGCTTGCGATGACGAGGATTCTTCCACCGAAGACTGAGCTTCAGACGAGGAGGAACTCTGCAACGTTTCAGACGACGTCGGTTCTACCGCAGACGATGTCGCAATGGATGAAGATGATTCTGCTTCAGGTTCGGAAAGGCTCGACGAGAAGCCACCAACATCTTGGCTAGAAGACGATAAATTTTCTAAGGACGATGACGAAGATTCTTGCACAGACGAAGAACTCAAAGCAAAAACAGGCGACGAGGCAGGATCGTCACCGCACCCCAGCATAAACAGCGTCAACGAAGCACTAAACACACACACTGCAAGATTTTTCAAAGACTTCATACCAACCCAATCCTTTCTAGAAGGCGATTCCCGTTCAGAGACGGGAATGACATACTTAAAAAATACATCTTAATCGCAAATCCTCAAAATTTTAAATTGTAAAATTCCTGCATAAAAATTAAATTTCTAGCATGTTCAACGCGGATTTAATTACTTCGGCTAAAGTTCAGGATTTCATCAAGCTTGCAACCAAGAAAAAATTGGATGCATTGCAAGTTTCAACGCAACTTGCCAAGGAATTCAGCAACGAAGAACGAGCCGCCATTATGGATTATATGGCGCTCGTGCCGAAATTCCGCGAAAAATTCGGAATCGAGAGTACCGCGTTTCTCCTTTGCGACAAACTAGCGCTGGAACAGAGCACCGCGCAAGATATCGGGCGCTGGAAAGCATCGCTTTGGGAAAGCGCTCGCCAAGCGAACAAGAACAGTAGCGAAAGCGCCCCCGTCGTACACGACCTTTGCTGCGGCATGGGAGGCGATTCGTTCTACTTGCCCAATGATTTTTTAGCCATTGGCGTAGACCTTGACGAAAACCGACTTGCGATGTACCGCTACAACAGTTGCGTAATGCGAGGAGTCTCGCCAGAATCCAGCCTTGCGCACACCATACTCGGGGATGTCCGCGAAGTTGCCAAAGAAAACGATTCCGAATGTGCGACGCTCGCCCGCCTCAAAGCCGACTATTTCACGATTGACCCCGCCCGCCGCGCGATTGAAGGCGAGAACCAGCGTGACCTGCGCAACCTCACGCCCACATTCGAAGAAGTCATCGAAATTTCGAAGCACTACAAAGGCGGCATGGCAAAAATTCCGCCCGGATACCCCATTTGCGAAATTCCCCGCGGCACAGAAATCCTGTACATCGGCTCCCGCACGGACTGCCGAGAATGTTTGGTGCTGTTCGGCGAACTCGCCCAGAATCCCGACCACGTACGCGCTGTGATGGTCGACAAAACGGGGAACGAAATCGCCGATTGGACGTTTATCCGCGACGAAAAGCGCGAAGCCCGCAACGAGAGCGAACAATCGCAATACGACCACAACTATGAGCTCGAAGGCCGCGACCGCATTTACCGCACATCGAGCAGCGAATCCGACTTGCCTCTTGGTGGGATTTCCAAGTTCATCGCGGAACCCGCGCCGGTGTTGCTCCGCAGCCACCTCTTTGGCGTTGTCGCCCTCGCCCACGACGAAACGACGCACCTGATTTCGCCGGGTATCGCTTACGTGACGAGCGAAAAGCCGCTCCCCGCCCCCGCCTTTGCTAACTACGAGATTTTGGAATCGTCCGAGATTTCGACAGGCGCCATCCGCGCCATGCTCAAATCACACGACATCGGAAAGCTCACGCTCAAACTCCGAGGCGTCAAAGTCGACCCCGATCAAGAAATCAAGCGCCTAAAGCCCAAAGGCAAAAACAGCGCAACGCTATTCTACACACGCCTCGACGGCGAGAAAATCGCGATACTTACGAGGAGGAGTGAGCTATGAGTACGCTCGTATACACTCGCTTTGAGGTCGGTCGCCTACGGCTCCCTCTGGGCATAACAATCGCGCCTACGGCGCCATACTTAAACCCCATACCCCATTACCTCACAACCCCATAGCCCTATGTCCGTTAAACTTGAAGAATCTTGGCTAAAACTGCTCGCCGACCAGTTCGAACAGCCATATTTTAAGCAAATCAAGGCAAAACTTTTGCAGGAACACGCGGAACATCACGTGGTGTATCCCCCCGGACCGCAGATTTTTGCAGCCCTCGACTATTGCCCCGTCGATAAAGTCAAGGCAGTCATCATCGGACAAGACCCGTACCACAATCCGGGCCAGGCTCACGGGCTTTGCTTTTCCGTGCCGTTCGGAATCGAGCCACCGCCCTCCCTCATCAACATTTTCCAAGAACTCCACGATGACCTCGGCATCACACCTCCGCCTCACGGAAACTTGGAAGGTTGGGCCCATCAGGGAATTTTGCTTTTAAACGCCTCGCTCACGGTGCGCGCCCACATGGCTGCCAGCCACGCAGGCATTGGCTGGCAGCAGTTCACGGACACGATCATCCAACGACTTTCGCAAGTCCGCGAGAACCTAGTCTTTTTGCTCTGGGGCAGTTTCGCCATCAAAAAGCAGGTGCTCATCGCACCCAATCGCGGCCACCTGATTCTCACCGCTCCGCACCCGAGTCCGCTCTCGGCATACCGCGGATTCTTCGGCTGCAAGCACTTTAGCAAGGCAAACGCTTACCTTGTCAGCAAGGGGCTTGAACCCATCGACTGGAGCATTAAATAAAGTAGGAAGTAGACAGTAGGCTGTAGGAAGTGATTAGTGGTTAGTAAACAGTGGTTGGTGGTTTGGTTCGGTAGTCTCGCCGACCTTGTGTCATCCTGAGCGATGTGTAACGGAGTCGAAGGATCCAGTGAATTTAGACGAGTAAATAAAAAATATAGAAGGGAGAATATATATGTCCAAAACGGAAACACTCAACAACATTGATAAAGAAGAAAACCGCAATAAGGTCATCGTCAAAACTAGCGTTGTCGGGATTGTCACCAACGTCATTCTCGCGAGCGTCAAGGCGGTTATCGGCCTCATGGCTAATTCCATCGCCGTCGTTCTCGATGCCGTGAACAACCTCTCGGACGCACTCTCGTCCATCATCACGATTGTCGGCAACAAGCTCTCGCGAAAATTGCCCAACGAAAAGCACCCGCTCGGTTACGGTCGCATTGAATACCTGACCGCCATGGTCATCGCCTCCATTGTGATTTACGCGGGCATCACCTCTTGTGTGGAATCCATCAAAAAAATCATCCACCCCGAAGAAGCCGACTACTCCACCGTTTCGCTTGTCATCATCGCCATAGCCGTGGTCGTGAAAGTCGTCCTCGGGCGTTACGTGAAATCGCAAGGCGAACGCGTGAATTCCGGTTCGCTCATCGCATCCGGCTCCGATGCTCTCTTTGACGCCATCCTCTCCCTTTCCGTTCTCGCCTCGGCACTCATCTTCATTTTCACGGGACTCTCGCTCGAAGCTTACGTTGGCGTTCTTATTTCCATCTTCATCGTCAAAGCAGGCTTTGAAATGTTGAAGGATACCGTCAGCGACTTGCTCGGCAAGAAAAATGATAACGAACTCACCAAGCAAATCAAGAGCCTCATCCGCAGCGAAGAAGGCGTCCACGGCGCATACGACCTCGTCATTAACGATTACGGTCCTGAAAAGAAACTCGCCTCCGTGCACGTAGAACTCCCCGACACAATGACTGTTGCCGACCTGGATTCTCTCACGCGCAAAATTGAAAAGAAGGTCTACAGCGAAACAGGCGTCATCCTCACCGCTATCGGCGTTTACTCTTACAACACCCAAAACGACGAATCCGCCAAAATCCGCGACACGATTTTAGACAAAGTCAAGTCACACGATTGGGCGCTCCAGATGCACGGTTTTTATGTGGATATCGAAGCCAAAGAAATGCGCTTTGACGTGGTCATTAAATTCGGCGTGAACGCCCAGGAAGCTCTCGAAACCATCAAGAGCGAAGCGGCCCAACTCTACCCCGATTACAAGATTCAAGTTTCACCCGATATCGATTTGGGTTAATATTCAAATTTTACTGGATCCTTCACCCATAAAGGGTTCAGGATGACTTTGCAAAATACTATATTTGCGGCATGACTCACAAGAACTCATTGGCACGTGTCGTCCTCTTCATCTTTGTCGGCCTTATTTTAGGCGGCATCATGAGCGAAGCTCTCGGAGCTTTATTCGGCGAACTCGGAGTCCTCTTGAACGCTGGTGGATACGATAACAGTGTTCACCACATTTTTACAGCGGCAGCCGATTACAGTATCGGTTTTTCTGGCGATACACCGCAGCCCGTTGTTATTGATTTGTACCTTGTCAAATTTGCACTTGGATTCGGCATCAAAGTGAACTTTTTAAGTGCTATTGGCATGTTCATCGCCCTTTACATTATGAAATGGTCCGGAGAAAGATAATGCAGACTATTCAGGAACTTCAAGCTCAACTTGCTAACGGCAGCACCACTGCCGAAAAGCTTGCACAGGCTTCCCTCGAAAAAATTGAATCTACAAAGAATTTAAACGCCTATATCTCGGTGCTGAACGACCGCGCTCTCGAACGCGCTAAGGAAAGCGACAAGCGCCGCGCCGAAGGCAAGTCTCTGGGCGCCCTCGATGGCATCCCGGTCGCCGTGAAGGACAACATGTGCTTGACCGGCACACGCACCACGGCCGCCTCCAAGATTCTCGACAACTTTGTTGCTCCGTACACTGCAACGGCACTCGAAAAGCTCGAAGCCGCAGGCGCCATCATCGTCGGCAAGACGAACATGGACGAATTCGCCATGGGTTCCAGCAACGAAACCTCTTACTACGGCCCGGTCAAGAATCCGCTCGATGAATCCCGCGTTCCGGGTGGTTCCTCGGGTGGTTCCGCAGTCGCCGTCGCCTCTGGCACGGTTCCCTGCGCTCTCGGTTCCGACACGGGTGGATCTATCCGCCAGCCGGCTGCCTGCACAGGTGTTGTCGGTTTGAAGCCGACCTACGGCCGCGTTTCCCGTTACGGCCTCCTCGCTTACGCAAGCTCTCTTGACCAGATTGGTCCGTTCGGTGCAACCGTTCGTGACTGTGCCACGCTCCTCGGCGCCATCTGCGGCATTGACCCGCACGACAACACCACGAGCACTCGCCCGACCGAAGACTTTACCGCAAAGCTCGGCACCGGCGTTAAGGGCAAAGTCATCGGCGTTCCGAAGGAATACTTTGGCGAAGGCCTCGATGCTGAATGCAAGGCAGCCATCGAAAACATGCTCAAGAAGATGGAAGCCGAAGGCGCCACAATCAAGGAAGTGAGCCTCCCGCACATCAGCTACGCTGTGTCCAGCTACTACATCATTGCAACGGCAGAAGCAAGCTCCAACCTCAGCCGCTACGACGGCGTGCGTTACGGCTACCGCAGCGCTGAAGCTCGTAAGCTCTTCGACCTTTACGCCAAGTCCCGCAGTGAAGGTTTCGGCAAGGAAGTGCAGCGCCGCATCCTCCTCGGAAGCTACGTCCTCTCCGCTGGTTTCTATGACGCTTACTACGTGCAGGCTCAGAAGGTCCGCCGCCTCATCACGGACGACTTCACCGAAGCATTCAAGACTTGCGACGTGATTGCAAGCCCAACGATGCCGGGTCTCCCGCTCAAGTGCGGCATGAACGAATCCGACCCGATGGCAGTTTACCTCTCCGACATCTATACCGTTAGCTTGAACCTCGCCGGTCTCCCGGGCGTGAGCGTTCCGTGCGGTATGGCAGGCGGACTCCCGGTTGGCCTCCAGTGGATTGGCAAGCCGTTCCAGGAAGCGGACTTGCTCGCCGTCGCTGAAGCAACGGAAAAGTTGAACAAGTAAAAAAATCGCGGCTTTAAAAGCCGCGACTCTCGCAAAAAACGACGCCCACCAAGGCGCCGTTTTTGTTTCTGCAAGCATCGAAGATGCGCTGTGATTTCCTATTTCTTTCGATGTTCGTACAGATAAAGGTTCGCTTCCGGCACCGCCAAATCAGAACCCTTTAAAATCCATTCGTCATCCGTGCCGGTGCGGTAAGTGACGACTACGCTGTAACTTTTTTCCGATTGCAAAATTTCCAGCGGAACGGTCCAAAAGTTTTCCGTCCCGACAACAAATTCAAGCGGATAAGTCTTGTCGCCATCCAACTCGTTGAACACAATTTTGCGGACAGCATCTTTCGGATTGCGCACTTGGATAATGCTCCAGAATTCGCTTGCGCCTTCCTTGACCCAAATGGATGTGGAATCTCCCCACACGCCTTCGACTCCTTCGCAGCTCACAAATTCCCATTCGCCATAATAGCGGCCGACCTGAATCCCCATGATGTCACTAGCGGGCGCACCGCCCAAATCCACGCCGCAGTCTGCATCCGGGCATCGGTCCGTAATGCGCACAGTCACCTCTTTCCAGCCATCCGGCGTTTTAGCCTTCACGTGAACGCAGCCGCCACAAGCCATGCCGCCATCCCACGGTCCTTTATCATCACCCGGAGAAACATTCACATGGATGGCCGCATAATACTGGATATTCGTCTGTCCGTAATTGCAGGCACCGCCGAGACTCGTTTCTTTCGCAGTGATGCTTCCGTAAGTCGTCACGGAACCCTTGCCGCCATTTTCCACAAGTATCGGATCTGCGGCCGTATAGCTATCGCAGCTCGTGCAAACACCACTGTCCGACGATCCCGCAGGTTTCGCGGAAGAAGATGATTGCGCAGACTTTTCCGAAGACGAACTTGATAAAGCGCGATCGCTCGAAGATTCAGCAGGCTTCACCGAACTTGAACTCGCAAGCATTTCAGAAGACGAAGACTCTTGCGAAGAAGATGAATCTTCGCCCTCAGCAACAGGCAAACCATTCGGCGAATCGCCACACGCGACAAAAGCAAACGGAACCGCAAGCGCCCCCGCGAGCACAGCCGCAAACAACCTACTAAAACTAGACTTACTGTTCATAATACACTCTCATCCCTAATATATATCAAAAAACGCAGCCTGGCGAAGCTGCGTTTTCTTATTTAAAACTGCGCAATTGGAGTTTTATCAATCATGTGCAGAATCAGGTCTCGTAGAACATTCTGCCAGTCATGCTCAATTACATTCTGGTCCGAGCATTGCGATTCTTCCAAATAACCATAATCCAGCGGTTTTGCAGTTTTCACCTCGTAAAAAGCGTACGAAGCCGATATATGTACGCAATTATTATTTATGGTAGATCCAACACTCATGCCTACAGACACCAAATTTGTAGAAGCCCCTTCCATCACGCGGATATTGGACTTCAGCCGAATACTATCCAAAACCATATAGACATCGGCACTGTCCGACATAGATTTCAGCACAGGAACACGAAATTTTTCACCATCAGCATCTTTTTCAGAGTAAGAAACAAGATCCTTTGAAACTTCACTGATCTTATAATGAGAACTTGAATTGAACTTAAGCGTATTATCGACATTGCTCAAGAACCACTCCGACATCTTTTTCATTTCATCGGGCAGCATAAGAGCATCCTTCTCACATATAGTTTTTGCGCCCCCTCCTGCTACACCAGAAGCGCTATAATACCAAGGGAACATCGGGCAATTATCCTTTGCCGAATCCAAAACAACAGGTGCAGTGAACACCACCTGTAAATTTGATGGTTTCGCCGTCCACGACGGATCTTTGTGCTGCTTCGAAGCCGAACAACCGACAAGGGCTAGGCCACACAAGGCCAAGGCAACAAACAACTTAACATTTCTCATTTTCAACTCCTTCTTTGATATTATTCCAATTTTTTTGCAAATAATAAAAAAATCCGCTGCACCTGTATGCAACGGATTGAAGTTTTTTTTTGAGAAGGCGAAAGCGACTTAGTCGCCTGTGCGGTAGTTCGGAGCTTCCTTCGTGATGGTCACATCGTGCGGATGAGATTCACGGAGGCCTGCGCCCGTGATACGGACAAAGGTTGCCTTCTTGTAGAGTTCTTCGAGGTTAGCAGCACCGGCATAACCCATAGCAGAGTGGATACCGCCAATCAGCTGGTAAACGGTGTCGCGGAGCGGTCCCTTGTACGGAACACGGCCTTCGATGCCTTCCGGAACGAACTTGCGCGGTTCCTGAACGCCACCCTGGAAGTAACGGTCAGCAGAGCCAGCCTTCATAGCGCCGAGAGAGCCCATGCCGCGGTAGCTCTTGTAGCTACGACCATCAGCGAGGATGACTTCGCCCGGAGCTTCTTCGGTACCGGCAAAGAGAGAACCCACCATCACAGCGTGACCGCCAGCAGCGAGAGCCTTCACGATGTCGCCAGAGAACTTGAGGCCACCGTCAGCGATAATCTTCACGCCGACCTTGCGAGCCATCTTGCCGCATTCCACGACAGCGGAGAACTGCGGGTAACCGACACCAGCAATGATACGGGTCGTGCAAATGGAACCCGGACCGATACCCACCTTGACGATGTTCGCACCGCACTTGGCGAGTTCTTCGACAGCTTCCGGCGTGCAAACGTTACCGGCGCAAATCGTAAGTTTCGGATATTTCTTGCGAACGGTCTTCACCATGTTACGCACACCGATGTGGTGGCCGTGAGCCGTATCGATAATCAACAGGTCAACGCCTGCGTCCACGAGGGCAGCAACGCGTTCAAGAGTATTTGCAGAAGTGCTGACAGCAGCACCGACGAGCAACTGACCATTCTTGTCAAGGCTTGCGTTCGGGTTGTTTTCGCGCTTCAAGATGTCCGTCATCGTGATGAGGCCCTTCAAAGCACCAGAAGCGTCCACGAGCGGGAGCTTTTCAATGCGCTTTTCGGCGAGGATTTCCTTCGCCTTGGCGAGGCTCACCTTCGGGCTTGCCGTCACAGGATCCTTGGTCATGATGGAGCTAATCTTCACATTCATGTCGCTAACGGTGCGAAGGTCGCGGCTCGTGAGCATACCCACAAGCTTGCCCTTCGAAAGGATCGGGAAACCGCTCACCTTGTTCTTGGCGCGGAGTTCAAAAGCAGCAGAGACCGGCTGGTCTGCATCGAGCGTCACCGGATTCGTGACGATACCGGACTGCCAGCGCTTGACCTTGCGGACTTCTTCAGCCTGGTCTTCGATAGACATGTTCTTGTGAATAATGCCAAGGCCACCCTGCAAAGCGAGGGAAATAGCGAGCGGAGCCGTCGTAACGGTATCCATTGCAGCACTGATGATAGGAATGTTCAGCTTGATATTCGGGGCGAGCTGAGTGCTCACATCCGTCTGAGCCGGAAGAACAGAAGATTCAGCGGGAACGAGTAGGACGTCATCAAACGTCAATGCTTCTGGCAAAAGTTTCATATAGTACCTCTTTTGCGCATTGAATATAGTAAAATTAGTTCCAAGTTCCTAGTTATTAGTTACTAGAAATATGTAAAAAAGAGCGTTTTAGCGATGAGCCGCAAGCCTTGAACGATGAACAGCAAGCAATAAGCAGTGAGTCGTGAGCCATGAGTTTTCAGGAGAAAGGGGGAAGTCTCCCCCTCTCTACAGCCCCGGCTGTATGTGTCACCCTGAGCGAAGTGCAAAGCACGAAGTCGAACGGGTCTCCAGCCGGGTCTTCCGCTACCCCTTCGAACGGGCGCTCAGTCGCCGCCCCGTAACGCCCCGGCTACTTTCTATACTCCGCCAGCGTCTTGACTTCACAGCCTTTTGACGCGTAATAAGCAAGCATTTCAGGAACTTTTTTCAAGTCATAGCTAGTCACGCCGTCAGAGACAACATGAACCTTGTAGCCCGCTTTCGCCATGTTGAAACAAGTGGATTTCACGCAAGCGGTCGCATCCGCCCCTGCGATAAAGAATTCGTCAATTCCATTTCTCTGAATAAAATCTGCAAACGCCTCGCTCGTAAGCGAGTTGGATTTTGTCTTTACAAAAATATTTTTCGACACAACTTTCAATTCAGGAGCAAGTTCAGCGCCTTTTGTATCCGGCTTAAAAGTTCGCGTTCCCGCCGAAAGATTGTTATGCTTGATGTAGACAATTTCCATGCCGCACGTTTGCGCCCAATCTACCGCTTCGTTGATTTTTTCGACAATGTCCTTGTAATGCTTCGTAATATCGTTTTGGATATCAATAATGACAAAAGCGTTCATAGTTTTCCCTAATCGTTATAGCAATTCAAATTTGACATGCTCCACAAGCTAACATTTATTAGCCAATAAAATCAAACTAGCTAATAATCATTAGCCTGTCAAGGGACTTTTAACACTTTTCGGCATTTAAATCCGAACATCACTGCAGTTCCCGCGGTGATGATCTTAGGCAAAATGATTGAGGACTTTATAGCATTTCTATCAATGCGTTATATCGGAACTACTTTCCGTTGTAGCGTTCCATGCACTTTTCGATGCCGAGTTTAAAATAGCATTCCACAAGAGCAGGGACCTTTGCAATCGCCTCATCGAATTTCGGGCGGTCCTCGGGCGAGAACTTCGCCAGGACCCAGTTGCTGAGGTCAAATTTCGGAGGGCACTTGCCCACGCCAAAGCGGATGCGCGGGAACTTGTCGCCCACATGCTCAATGATATTGCGCAGTCCGTTCTGGCCGCCGTGGCTGCCGTCCTTGCGGCAACGGATACGGCCTACATCCAAATTAATGTCATCGCTGAAAACGAGCAGGTGATCGACCTTCACCTTATACCAGGTCATGAGTGCCTGCACGGCCTCGCCAGACAAGTTCATATAAGTTTGCGGTTTAACAAGCAGGCATTCTTCACCCGCGATGTTCACCTTCATGGTAAGCGCCTTGTGTTCGCTCTTCCAGTCCTTGCTAGGATCGGCTAGCTTTTCGACCGCCATAAATCCGGCGTTATGATGAGTATTCGAGTACTGAGTACCAGGATTTCCAAGACCGACAATTAAATACATAATAAAACCTATTTACTCCAAAGGACCTGAGGCCAGTCTCTTCCCTCTTCACCAAGCATGAACAAAGGTTTGATTTTTTTGTCCAATACAATCGTGCGCGGGAGGCTGATCTTTTCGTTTTCTTTTACAAGTCCAAAACCTTCAGTAAGGCGCTTGAACGGATCACCTATGACCATAAACTTTGTCGCATGATTTTTCTCCACCCAGTTCATAACAAGGTTTTCATCTTGTTCGCCGATATTCACAAGCACCACCGAAACCTTGTTCTTTTGCAGTTCTTCAAAATTTTCAGCAAGCCGCCTGACGCCAACCCTGCAAGGAATGCACCACGTCGCAAAATAAACCAACGCCGTACGCTCGCTTTTCCTAGCAATCTTTGCCAAATGGGAACGAGTAAACGGCAGTGAATTTTCAGAAATTTCTCGAACAGCAAACCACGGAAGCGAATCGGAAAGGGTTGCCGGCAAACTCATCCTGCGCGATTCTTGATCTGGAGTAAAATTTCCAGCCCAGGAAAGCGAAACCATCAGCAGGACAACAAACGCTAAACGAATCATTTCAATCTCCACTTGTCAAGTTCGATCACCCATTCCTTAAACCAGGCTCCCCTAGATACATTTTCCTTCAAGCGTTTTTTCGCCTCTTTTGTATCATAGCGCCCGGCCCCTTTAACCTTAGCCTGAAGACTAAAGTAAGGTTCCCCTTCGCAATTCGAACCTGACAAATACAAGTCCGACACACAGTTAATTCCAAGACTGCCTTCGGAACATTCAACAGGCGAAATATCCAATTTCAGCAAGAGGCCACTTGTACACTTTGCCGTACGCACAGGATACCTTTCCGAAATACGTTCAAAAGTACTACGATGAAGCTGAGACACCAAAGCATCCTTACCATCTGCCAACTGATAATAAAAGGCATACTGGGAACGGAATACACTGTATTTCTGCTGAAGCGAATCGAACATCGACTTCGACTGGTCATCAAATTCAGCGCCAATACCTTTAATCACGGAACCAATATCAGTCAAACGGACAAAAGCATCTTGCGCCGTACGGAAAGCGTCGTTTTTCACCAAGGGATGCTTTTGCTCCTCGAAAAGCTTAACCGCCAATTTCAGAGAATCCTGTAACAAATTAAATTCCTGGATAAAAGGCCTTGCCGCATCGGCTCTCCGCATGCAGGCAACGACGCCAAACTTATCGCCAGCATTCAGTGTGGCAATCGGTTTTGCATCCTGGGCATTTTGCAGACGAGCAAGCACCTGCGTTTTAGCTTCATACGACGACTGTACAAGCTCATTCCCGTTGGCATCGACATCAGAACGACGAACATCTTCAATCCTTGCAACAACAACGGACTGGATTTGCACGGCAATATCCTTTTGCGCAAGAACAAGAGCGGTACTTGCATCACCAGCGATACCTACGCCACGCAAATCATCATCCGGGCACGTCGAAGACTGCAACAGTTCAACAAGCGAAAACCGGGAATCCACAACTGTTTGCAATGGCAGTTCCGCATCTTGTGATATACTCGATGAAGAAGAGAGTGCGACATTGTCAAGTTCACTGTAAGCAAGTTCTGCCCTAGCACGGATATCATCAGCATCGTTATGTCCAGCCGTAGACCCAGAACCAGCGCAGCCTAGAAACGAAACAAGACCACCACAAAACAGTATCTTTAAGAATTTCATGCCGCAAATATAGGATATTATTTATAACAAATCAAAAAGACCCGCCCCAATCGGAGCAGGTCTCTTAAAGCCTTTCAGCTTGTTGCCAGAATTAGTTGGCAGCCGGAGCAGCAGCGGCAGCGGCGTCAGCAGCCGGAGCAGCAGCAGCATCCTTCTTCTTGGACTTAGAAGAAATCGTGAAGATAACGGTGCGCGGGCCAGAAGCGAGCGTAACGTTTTCCGGGAGCTTGAAATCCTTAGCGTAGAAGGTCACGTTCGTTTCGAAGTTGGAGATGTCCAATTCGAGAACAGACGGGATGCTTGCCGGCTTAGCAGCGAGCATGAGATAACGAGCTTCCTGAGAGAAGAGACCGCCCTGAGTCTTCACGCCAACCGGGAGACCGGAAAGCTTGACCGGGATACGAACCTTAACGAATTCGTCTTCAGCGATCTTGATGAAGTCAACGTGCGTGATCTTCTGGGTGAGAGCGTCCTTCTGGACACTGTAGACGAGAGCCGGATTGCCAGCCTTGCCGTCGATTTCGAGGTCAAGAAGCGTGTAACGCTTGCCCGGAGCAAGAACCTTGCGCAAGTCAATTTCGCTGACGCTGATGTTCTTAGCTTCGATACCCTTACCATAATAGACGGCCGGAATCTGACCAGCCTTACGCAAACGGGCGTTGTCGCGGTTTGCACCTAGCACTCTCGAGGCAGCTTTGAGCGTTGTGAGTTCCATTGTGTTATCTCCATTAGATAAAAAAATTCATTGGGGTAGCAGGATTCGAACCTACGAATAACGGAATCAAAATCCGTTGTCTTACCACTTGACGATACCCCAATGGTGCGACAAAGATAGTAAAAAAGTCTCTTTTGTCAAAGATTAACGAGCAAAAAAAGAGCTGAAAAAATTCATTTTTCGCGCATTTTGACAAAAAAAGCCACACTACCGATGCCAGAACTTGGTGACCGTCTGGTAGCGGGAAATCGGTTTCATCGCAGCGGCAGCCTTTTCAGCAAGTTCCTTGGTCCTGAAAATCCCGAAAACAGAGGCGCCCGAACCAGACATCAAGGCGACATCGGCCCCAAGTTCAATGAACTTTTGCTTCATTTCGGCGACAAGCGGGTGCGTCGGGAACACAGAAATTTCGAACGCGTTGAAACAGGAATCCGGATTCAGGAACTGCGGAATTGTAGACTTCGCGCTTTGGGATTGCGCGGCTTTGAACTGCGCGGCATCTTGAGCATTCCAAGCAGCCTTGTACTGTTCCCAACGGTCCGGGCCAGACTTCGGGACTCCCGCATAGGCATCCTTCGTCGGCACGGAATCAAGCGGGGTCGCAATGAGGAGCGCAGCCCCTTCCGGGAGATCCAGCGGATCCACAAACATCAAACGTTCGCCGATGCCTTCGGCAAAAGCGGTTCCGCCACGAACGAGGAACGGCACATCGGCGCCAAGACGGGTTCCGATAGATTCCAACGTCTCGAACGGGAGGTTCAAGTTCCACAAGTTGTTGAGCAAACGGAGCGTTGCCGCAGCATCGGCACTGCCACCGCCAAGGCCCGCCCCAAGCGGCATGACCTTCGTGAGGTGGATGTTGGCACCGAGAGCGCAATTGGCATATTCCTTGAGAGCTTTTGCCGCCTTGAACACAAGGTCCGATTCCAGCGGATAGTTCTGCGGTTCATTGTACGTCAAATGAATTTCGCCATCTTCGCGAAGCGTCGCTTCGACCGTATCGCCAGCATCAACGGTCTGGAAAACAGTTCCAAGATCGTGGTAGCCATCTTCGCGCTTGCGGATGACATCTAAAAACAAATTGATTTTTGCAGGAGCGTATTCTTTCATAGTCATTGGTCAATAATATATAGAAATGTAGCTATGGGCACGGGCCTAACGGCCCTTTGAGGAATGGGGTCTGAGCAATTTCTCAAAGCGTAGCGTCCTCATAGCCCAAAGCGAGTGTAACGAGCGCGCCCATACCTAACTCACCTAACCAAATCTTCCGGAGCGTTCGAGTTGCATGAGTTCGTCCATTCCAATAAGCATGGCTCGCGGTTTCGAGTTGCCCTTGCTCGGACCGCACACGCCAAGGCCATAAAGCTGGTCCACAATCTTACCTGCTCGGCTGTACCCCACGCTAAAGTGACGTTGCACAGCCGAAGTCGAAAGACCGTTCACACTAATCGCCCATTGCGCAACTTCAAACAAGAGCTTGTCGAGTTTCTCGTTCTTGAGAGAACCGCCGCCTTCTTCATCGCCCTCTTCGCCGCCCGAAACGTCGAACGATTCCACCTGCGGGTAGAACACGTTCTGGTCGGAGCAGGCATCGGCCAAGCGTTCGGCTTCTTCGTCGCTCAAGAACGCCCCATGTACGCGCACCGGATCCGGGTCATTCACGGCCTTGTAAAGCATGTCGCCACGGCCCAAAAGTTTTTCAGCACCGGCATGGTCCATCACCGTGCGGGCGTCAATCTGCGACGCCACCTTGAAGCTGATTCGCGTCGGCAAGTTCGCCTTGATGATACCCGTAATGACCTTCACAGACGGACGCTGTGTCGCCAGCACCAAGTGGATGCCCACAGCACGAGCCTTAGCCGCCAAGCGGGCTACGGACTTTTCAATTTCCTTGCCGGCGACCATCATGAGGTCCGCCATTTCATCGATAATCACGACGATAAACGCCATGCGGTGGCCGCGATCTTCTTCAGGAACTTCATCCGGCAATTCACCCGCTTCGAACTTTGCGTTAAAGCCGCCGATGTTACGCACCTTTGCAGATGCCAAGACTTCCGTACGGCGGTCCATCTCGTAGCAGAGCCACTGGAGCGCCTGGATAGCAATTTCGGGCTTGGTGATGACAGGCGCCAAGAGGTGCGGGATGTTCTCGTACATCTTGAGTTCCACCGCCTTCGGGTCCACGAGAATCATGCGAAGTTCATCCGGAGTCTTGCTAAAGAGCATCGACGCCATGAGCGCGTTAATGCAAACAGACTTACCGGAACCTGTCTGACCAGCAATCAGCAAGTGCGGAGCCTTTGCCAAGTCCATCGTGAACGATTCGCCGGTGATGTCCTTCCCTAGCGCCACAAGAATTTTGTCGTGCGCAGGCTTGAACTTTTCGCTCATGAACACATCGCGGCAGAACACAGTCTGGAACTTGCGATTCGGGATTTCCACACCGACCGCCGCCTTGCCGGGAATCGGCGCCAAAATGCGGATGGACGAAACCTTGAGCGGGAGCGCCAAGTCTTCTTGCAAAGCCGAGAAACGGCTCACTTTTACGCCCGGGCCCGGTTCCACTTCAAATCGGGTAATCATCGGGCCCGTTTCGCAACCGATCACGCGGCCCTTCACCTTGAAGTTTTCAAGCTTTTCTTCAAGCATCTTGCCGATAGCGTTCAGCTCTTCTTCGGTATAGTCAGCCGTCTGGACTTCGTGCGTGTCAAGAATCTTTGCGATTTCAGGAATCTTGTATTCGTCATAAGATGCCGTCGGAGCAGCAGGGATTGCAGCCGAATGCACCGCCGGGCGCGCATTTCCATTAGCACTCCCGCCAGCATTTCCTCCGAAATCAGCTCCGAAAGTCGGGTCTTCACCCACTTCATCAGCAGTCACGACCACCGGAGCGTACGTTTCATCATCATCGACCGCAGGGCTTCCCGGGAAATCCTCTACGTAGGCGCCATCGCCTCCCAAAAGTTCTTCGGCATGGATAGCGGCTCGCGTTGCTACAGAATCCGAAAGTGTCGCATCACGGACAATCGTATTTGCACTTGTCGAAGATTTCGCGTCACCACCCGCAGGTTTTGCCACCTTCGGTGCAGCCACCGTCACAGGCTTAGCAGGCTTCGGCGAAGCATTTCCGCCGGCATTTCCAGCAACAGCAGCATCTACGGTTTCAGAACCCGCCGTTCGGCGCACATCACCCTTCACCTGCATACGGCCCTTATGGCCCTTTTCCCAGTCGATCAAGTCGCGGGCACGGCGGAGCGCGCCAATGCGTTCCTTGATTTCCAGAATCTGGAGTGCATTCATGTGCCGCTCGTTCAAACGCAATTCTTCTTCCAGGCGACGGATTTCTGGATCTTCATAGACTCCATCTTCGTCAGCCCCGCCCAGCGTTGCACCAGCAGGCACATTCCCAAACTGGGCATTTTGTGCGTTTTCAACCGGAATTTCTCGCAAATCGCCCGGTTTCGCACTTCCAACCTTTTCCGGCAAGCCATAACCCGGGACATTCCTGGCCCCGTACTGAGGCAAGCCAAACGATTCACCGGCCTGAGTCTGCATATCCGAACGGCTCACGTCCAGCTCATCCGTCAACCAGTTATGGCGTCCGTTGAACGGTTCCACTTTTCCCCGGCGACGCATTTTCACAGAATCCGGGACAAAAATCATCGTTTCATCTTCCATTACAACGCCACGGCGAAGTTGCTTTTTCTCGGAGCGTTCGTCGCGGATATTCGGCACGTATTCCGTTTTCGGTTCATCAACTTCATCTTTACGGCGACGTCCAAAAAGTCCTGCCAAATAACGCATCGTCTGGGCCACAAACTTAAAGTGTCTCGGACGTACACCAAACGAAAGCACCAGAATCAAAGCCAAAGTGGTCAACAAAATAATCAGCGGAGCCACATATGAAACGCGCCCAAACACAGGAATCGCCAAATTCTGCAAAAAGAACTCGCCCAGTACGCCACCGCTCATCGAAAGCGCATCATTCGAGACATTCCTTACGCCAAAATTCTTGAGCGACATGAGAAACGATACATTCACCGCAAGCAGGCTTAACCCAACCGCAAAGCGCAACAACTTTGCACGGAGCGAAGCTATCGCGATAAACAGCCCCCAAAGCACAAGTGCCGCCGTAAACACGACAACGGCCACGCGCCCAAACAGGAATGTCATAAAGCTCGGGAACATCACGCCAAAGTAATCGCCAAGCCAGTTTTCCTGTTCGCCCACAATTGAAATTGTAACACAGCCAAGCAACAAAATGACACCAGCAAGCAAAACCAGATAGCCAACCATCATCGTCACAAAATACGAATCCGGCTGAATATCCTTTTTCGGTTCAACTTTGGGTTTCTTCAATTTCTTTACAGTTTTTTTCTTTTGAACAGCCAAAAAACACGCTCCTCTATTATCCTCTTCAAATATAGTCTAATAACGGCCTTAATTTTGACACAAAAAAAGACACTATTTGCTCAATTATTATTTTTTTGATGACATGGCACAAAAAAATTCGAAAAATCAAAGAAAACTGTATTTTGGGGTAGCATTTTCGGCAATCGCCGTTTTGCTCATTTTGATCTTTGGCAACAGGCAAAACAACTTTACTGCGGAATCTGCAGAAAATATTTTCTACGACCAGTTTTTTAAATGGACAACTGAAGTACGGGATACGACAAGCACAAAAGACGGCATCATCATGGAAAGCAAGCCGTACAATGATCCCAGTATCCTCATTGCAGACATTGATGAAAAGTCATTGCAAAAGCTCGGGCATTACTACGAATGGGACCGATCCATCCATGCAAAAGTCATCAAGAATTTAAGCGAAGGCGGGGCCGCAGCCATCGCTTTCGATATTCTTTTCAAAGAAGCGGACTTCGGAAAACGCAGAGGCGAGCAGTGCCGCGACATCCTTACTGCACTTGATCCAGACACAAGCCACATCGCGTTATTCTCACAAATTCAATCGTACTACAATTACGATTCCGTTCTCGTCGAAGCGACACGCAATTCCGGCATTTGCATCGTCAGTTTCTTGATGAACAACACCTCGTACTACAAGAACAAAAGCGACTGGAATCCGTTAAGCACATGGGACCGCGCCAAAGAAATCGGATTTTCATCGACTCTGCAGTTAAACCAGGTCGATAAGCCGCAAAATATTGAATCACGACAGCTACTCGACAACGTATTCCCGGAACTTTCCAACGCAGGCGCCCGCATCGGAGCTGTTAACGCCTACCCCGACAACGACGGCACCATTCGCCGTATCAGCATGTTGTACAAGTTCCCATTTGTCAAAGACGATAAGCTCGCCCCGCAGCGCATCTACTCGACGCTTTCCTTAATGACCATTTTGCACCTTTTCCACAAGGATCCCAAAGACATCACCGTAAAAACGGGAAAATACATCGATATCGGGAAACCTTTTGGAATTTACCGAGACTCTGTCGGCGAATACCATACAACTTACCCCAACTTCACCTATCCCATGTTTATCGCCTTGCGCGACAAGATGAAGCAAATCAAGGAAAGCGGCGTTGAAAAGGCAAGTCTAGTCGAGACATCATCCAAGGTTACAGCAAAAAGGAACAACGATGGACGAATAGTCTTTGACATATTCATTGACGACGACCAGCACCTAGACGAAAGACTTTCAATGCTTTTACGAAAGCTTCCTGTAAACATCTTTGACAAGCTCAAGGACAACAAATCCATTGATTTAAAGTTCGGCTATAAAATGGCAAAAAGCGAAGATGACGAAGGTGTTTACGTCATCACAAACGAAGACGATGAAGAAATCTACATCACGCCCAACATAATCAAGACAATCCATTTTTACGAATCAAGCTATCGACGCATCAAAGTTGGCGAGCACAAGCATTTGTCACGCCAAATGGAAATAAGCTACAACAAATCAAAAGACGAATGGTCCGCTTCAATCGCATTTTTCACAAATCAAATCTTGCGGGACATTTCCAAGGTTACAGATAAACAAATCAGTAGCCTCACGCCCGGCGAAGAATTGCGATTCGGTCCTCACAAGCGTATTCCCATCGGAGAGCACGGCGAATACCTCATCAAGTACAAAGGCCGTTTCAACCGAGTCACCCCCGAAACAAGAACTTTCAAGCACATATCTTACTACGACATTTTTAGAGACACCACAAATCTCGACCAATACGCCGGAAAAACAATTATTCTCGGATCATCAGTATCGGCGCTCTTCGATATCGTGAACGGGCCACACGAAGAAAATGTCCCGGCAATTCTCGTGCACGCAAGCATCATCAAGAACATCCTCGAAGACGATTATCTGACCGTATTGAACGAACGCCACCAGCGTTACGCCGTAATTTTGCTCGCCTTAATCAGCACCCTCATCGGGCTATACTTCAGAAGCTTTGCTTCACTATTCTTCACAATTACGCTTGCCATTCTATACACATTACTCGCCTACATTTGCTTCAAGCACAATGTTTACATAGGCGTTTCCAAGCAGCTCTTCGCCATCATTGCCACAAATACACTCGCCATGGTTGTGCAAGCGTATTTTGAGAGCAAGGAAAAGAAATTTATTACAAGTTCATTCAAGCAGTACATATCCCCGGAACTGATCGATGAAATGGTTGCAGGAGGCATCACCCCGCAACTCGGCGGTGAAGAATCAAACATCACGGCCTACTTCACTGACATCCAAAGTTTTTCGACTTTCTCTGAACAAATTGGCAACCCGACCAAGCTCGTTGAACTTCTGAATGAATATCTGACCGCAATGACCGAAGTTTTGACAACCAAGAACAAAGGAACGCTCGACAAGTACGAAGGGGATGCCATCATCGCCTTTTTCGGCGCCCCAATGAAATACGACGATCACGCCAAACGCGCTTGCGACACAGCACTCGACATGCAAAGCGAACTTTTAAAGCTCCGCAAAAAATGGCACAGCGAAGAAAAAAAATGGCCAAACGTCGTACTCAACATGCACATGCGAATCGGCATCAACACAGGTAACATCGTGACCGGAAACATGGGTTCCACCATGCGCAAGAACTACACCATGATGGGCGATGAAGTCAACCTTGCAGCTCGTCTTGAAAGTGCAGCAAAGCAGTACGGAGCCTACATTCACATTTGCAAAAACACAATCGATCAGCTCGTCGAGCAGAAAACCAACAACCAATACATTTACCGTCCACTCGACATCATTCGCGTCGTGGGTAAAGACGAACCTGTTGAAACATACGAGCTGCTCGCTTACGCAAACGACAAGGATTCAAGCAAGCTCAAGAAGCTCTGCAAGCTCTGGGAACAGGCCCGTGCCGCTTATCTCGACATGCAATGGGACAAGGCAATAGAACTATTCACGCAATGCCTCGCGTACGAGCCGCATTTGCCCGAACGCGATCCGGGAAGCAAAACTTGCCCAAGCCAGGTCTACATCAAGCGCTGCAAAGCCTATAAACAAAATCCGCCCGCAAGCGCAGGCGAAAAATGGGACGGAATCTTTACCGCTACTGAGAAATAGCGGCTTCGCCGCAGTTACTAGTTAATAGTTATTAGTTACTAGAGATTGCAATATAAACATTTCTAGTAACTAGTAACTCGGAACTTGAAACTACGCGCATCAGCGCGCTTAATTCAATTCCATATTGTCAATGAGGCGGGTCTTTCCGAAGAAGGCTGCTGCAAGAATCACGGCCTTGTCTTCAGCGGCAAGGGCGCCATTGCACTTCTGCAAGTTCTTCTGGTTAGCCACTTCCACATACTGCACAACGCCACGGGCAGCCACAATCGACTTCACAACGATATCGCGAATCTTCGAGACGCTGCGTTCGCCAGCTTCATAGGCAGCCTTAGCAGCTTTCAAGCCGTTGTAAATGCCAAGTGCCTGATCGCGTTCTTCTTCCGTCAAGTATTCGTTACGGCTAGAGCGGGCAAGGCCACTTTCTTCACGCACAATCTTCACGCGGTGAATCTTGATATTGAAGTTCAAGTCCTTCACCATTCTTTCGATCAGGAACACCTGCTGGTAATCCTTCTCGCCAAAGTAAGCGTCATTTGCGCCAGAAATGAGGAACAGCTTGGAAACGACAGTCAATACGCCACGGAAATGTCCCGGACGGTAAGCGCCACAGTACATGCCTTCGAGAGCTTCATCACGGACAAGCGTCATCGGGTCGCCATCGGGGTACATTTCAGCAACAGACGGTGCAAAGACGTAATCAGCGCCGATAGATTCAGCAAGCTTCGCATCAGCCTCCAGGCGTTTCGGGTACTTGTCCAGGTCTTCGTTCTTGCCGAACTGAATGGGGTTCAAGAACACACTTACAACAGTCACATCGCACTCGCTCACGGATGCCTTGATAAGAGCGCCATGACCTTCATGGAGAGCACCCATCGTTGGAACGAGACCGATTCTTTTCCCTTCCTTCGCAAGAGGAGCAAGCGTTTGACGTAGGGAATCGATAGACTTAATAATCTGCATGATTAGTTACCTTCTGGAACAAAATAAGTCGTTTGACTTGGGCAAGACGCAATCGCGTTCAATACCATCTGCAAATGGCTTTCGTTATGGACAAAATCGATATTGTCAGTATTGATGATGAGCACAGGAGCATCCGTGTAGTGCCAAAAATGGTGGTCATAACGGTCCTGCAAGTCGCTCAGGTAATTGCCGTCAATGGTCTTTTCCATCGCGCGGCCACGGCCCCTGATGCGCTTTAACAGCGTCGAGACGCTCGCCTGCAAATAGACAACGTAATCCGGCTTGCGAATATCGTGATTCAAGGCGTTCGACACCTGGTCATACATCGTAAGTTCATTTTCGGTGAGGTTCTGCGAAGCAAAGATGCGGTCTTTGTCAAACGTATAATCGCTCACCAGCAAGTCGTGGAACAAATCGCTCTGCAAGGCAGAATTCTGGAGCTGCTTAAAACGGTCGAGCAAAAAGAAGAGCTGCGTCTGGAAAGCGTATGCCGAACGGTTCTCGTAGAATTTTGGCAAGAAAGGATTCTCTGCAAAATTCTCTTCGATGAACATTGCATTCCAGCGATCACAGATAGCACGGGCAAGTGAAGTCTTTCCAACTCCAATCACACCCTCAATAGCCATGAAATGAATGTTCTTATCAAGGAGCATTAAGGTTCCTCCCCATTTATAACACGGAACGGAATCTTTTCTTCTTTCGAAAGCAGTTCCGTAAGCAAGTCCTTCACCGTCTTGTTCGTCTTCGGATCCACCCAGTCCGGTGCAATGTCGCATAACGGCACAAGCACAAACTGGCGATTATAAATCTGCGGATGCGGTATAGTCGGGCGCCCAGAACAGATTTCACGACCAAAGAAGAGCAAATCCAGGTCCACTTCCCTAGAATTCCAATGACCGCGGTCCTTGCGTCCAAGAACAAGCTCGGAACCCTTTAAATAGTATAAAAGTTTAGTCGGATCACCATCGTACCAGAAACTCACGACCTGGTTAAAATACGGTCCTTGACCCTCCGGTCCAACAGGTGGCGTTTCATAAATAGGACTTTCTACCCAGCCGCCTGCGCTTATACGGCGAAGCATGTCCCTCCCGGCATTCAAGTGGGCCGAGCGGTCTGGAAGATTGCTTCCGAGTGCTATATATACTCTATTTAAGGAATCCACGCCCCAAATATAGTCATTTTTTAGTTAATAGATACTAGTCATTGGTCGTTAGTCATTGGTCATTAGTTACTAGCGATTCAAAAAAAAGAAATTTTCTAAGAACCAATAACTAGTGACTTAGAACTAAGAACTCGCAATATTTTTCACAAAAAAAAATTTTTTTATGACATTTCACAAAATTTAATGTATCTTTTAACCCGTTCCGCTATTTCGGAACGTAATATTAAATCATCAATAAAATTTATGGGGCAATAAGCCCTAGTCATCATTTCACTATATCGCCTATTTCATTTTTTGAAATATCCAATTATAGGACGCAATCGTGCCCAGAACACCCAAGAATCAGAATTTAGAACAAAACGCTCAAGCTCCTTCTTTGACGGATCTCGTTTATCCCGAAAGCACAGGTATTCCCGTACCCGATTATCTGGGAACACCCGACAAGCTTCCTGAAAATGCCGATGAAGTGCCTCAGCCCAAGCGCCGCGGTAGAAAGCCGGGTCAAAAAGCAAAAGTCCGCAAGGACGTTGATGTCGAAGAAAATTTCCAGGCCGATATCGAACAAAATTATCAAGAAAAAAAAGAACCGGTTGATGGCATTGCTGCCGCCGAAAAGCGCCTCGCCGAGCAGTACGGTGTAGCAAACATTGATGCCATTGCAGAACCGATTTACACGGGCGAACAAAACTACAAGCCAGCAGAACCTACCGAAGAAAGCGCATTTGTTGGCGAAAGCAACGGCGAACCCGTTATTCCGCAATCAGCCGATGCAGCACAAGGCCAGGCAGAAAATCAAGGCGATGTATCCGCCGATCCGAATGCCGATCCAAACGCCCAGCAGCAAGGTGAAGCTCAGGCACAGAACGGCGAAGGTCAGGACGACCGCCGCTTCAACAACCAGAACGGCAAGTTCAACAAGTTCAATAAGAACAACAAGTTCAACAAGAACAACCGCAATCGCAATTTCCAGCAAGAAGAATTTGTCGATGACTCCGCAACGCTCCCGGCTCCAGGTTCCGAAGCTATTTTAAAGGCTAAGGAAAACTGGCTCAAGTTCCGCAAGCTCTCCATGAGCGAACTCCAGGAACTCGCCGTGCAAAAGGAAGTGGACTTCCGCAGAATGAGGAAGCAGTCCCTCAACTACATTTTGCAGAGCCTCGAAAACGAAGGCAATATCATTTATACGGAAGGCGTCCTCGAAGTGACTCCACAAGGTCACGGATTCCTCCGCATGCCGGATCAGAACTACCAGACCAGCGCCGATGACGTTTACGTGAGCCAGAACCTTATCCGTAAATTCAATCTCAAGATTGGCGATACGATTGAAGGTCTTGTGCGCACGCCTCGCGAACAAGATAAGTACTTCTCCATGCGCCGCATCGACCGCGTGAACTTTGAAGAACCGGACAAGATGCGCCGCCGTGTGGCATTCGAATATTTAACGCCGATCCATCCGGAAGAAAAGATCCACCTCGAATGGAACGAGACGGAATACAGCACCCGCATCATGGACTTGTTCTCCCCGATCGGTAAAGGCCAGCGCAGTATCATCCTCGCACCTCCACGTACCGGTAAGACCGTTCTCTTGCAGAACGTGACCCGCGCTATCGCAAAGAACCATCCTGAAATCATCCTCATCACGCTCCTCATTGACGAACGTCCGGAAGAAGTCACCGAAATGCGCGACATCATCACGGACATCAAGGAAAAGGCAGCGGAAAAGGGAATTGAAATCAAGGCTGAAGTTGTCGCCTCGACATTCGATGAACCGCCTGAGCACCACACCCGTGTTGCCAACATGGTTTTGGAAAAGGCAAAGCGCCTCGTCGAAAGCCAGAAGGACGTCGTGATTCTGCTCGACTCCATCACGCGTTTCGCTCGAGCAAACAACGTCGTGATTCCGCATTCCGGCAAGATCTTGTCTGGCGGTGTGGATGCAAACGCAATGCAGTTCCCGAAGAAATTCTTCGGTGCCGCCCGTAAGATTCAGGACAAGATCCGCACCGTGAAAAACGAAGACGGTTCCATCACGGAAGAAGTGCAGAAGAACGGCTCTCTCACCATCATCGGCACGGCTCTTATCGAAACCGGCAGCCGCATGGACGAAGTGATCTTCGAAGAATTCAAGGGCACTGGCAACATGGAACTCGTACTTGACCGCCGCATCGCCGAAAAGCGCATCTGGCCCGCCATTGACGTGTTCAAGTCCGGCACCCGCAAGGAAGAACGCTTGCTCACGCTCCTCGAACAGAACGCCGCCTGGAACTTCAGACGCGGCAGCCAGAACGAGACGGAAACGGGCATCATGGAGAACCTGCTCAAGCTCATGAGCAAGCTCAAGACAAATGCCGAACTCCTGAGCGTCCTCTCCAAACCAAAAGTCTAAAGCAATTTAGACAAGAAACGTCTTATTCAAATTTGACGAGAAGCCCGCGCATTAAAGCGCGGGCTTTTTTACGCTTGTCATACCGGACTTTGTTCCGGCATCGCCTTTTTTATGCTTGTCATGCCCGTCTCCGAACGGGCATCTCCTTTTTACAAGCGAAAAATTTTTACGTTTACTACCGTAACGTCATTGCGAGAACCCTGTAAGGGGCCGAAGCAATCCATAAAGTTTAAAAAGGACATAAAAATGAACACTACGATTTTCTTTGCCGGTACTGGTAACATGGGCGGAGCCATCCTCCGTGGTCTTTTGAATGCAGGCACAGACGCCAAGAACATTTTCTTCTTTGACCCGAGTGACAAGGCTGCCGAAGCCGTAAGCGCCCTCGGTTGCGTCCGCGTCAAGAGCTTTGCCGAAGGCATCGAAAAGGCTAACGTCACATTCCTCTGCGTCAAGCCGCAGATTTTCAAGCTCGTTGCCGCCGAATGGAAGGCAGCCGCATCTGCTCTCAAGAGCGAAAAGACGTTCATCAGCATCATGGCCGGTGTCGCCCGCAAGAGCCTCATCGAAGTGCTCGGTGAAAAGAATCAGGTGCTCCGCGTGATGCCGAACTTGCCGCTCACTGTTGGCAAGGGCTCCGTTGGCCTCGCCACCGACGGCGTCTCCGAAGAAACGCTCAAGCTCGCCGAAGAAATCTTTGGCAACATCGGCGTGACCTGCCGCGTTGCAGAATCCCTCATCGACGCCGTGACCGGACTTTCCGGCAGCGCCCCGGCATACGTCTTTGAATTCATCGAAGGCCTGACCCGCGGTGGCGTGAAGGCTGGCCTCACCCGCGATGTCGCCTTGAAGCTCGCTCTCGGCACCATCGAAGGTAGCGTCGAACTCGTCAAGCAGTCCGGCAAGAGCCCGAGCGACCTCTGCGCCATGGTTTGCTCTCCGGCAGGTACGACAATCGCAGGCATCGATGCCCTCGAAGAAGGCGCATTCCGCAGCACGCTTATCAAAGCTGTTGTCGCCGGTACGAACCGCAGCAAGGAACTGGGAAAATAAACAAGTAGACGGTAGACAGTAGGAAGTAGACTGTAATAAGTTTGGCGGCAAAGCCGCGATTATAGACTTCCTACTTTCAACTTCCTACTTCCAACTAAAATGCCATCCATCGACTTTTTCACAAAAGAAACTTCGACGTCCTCGTTCATCTTGGACGTCCTTTCTTCTGTGGATAACACCGTCGATGTTCACACCCCAACAAGCGACAAGGCGCCCGAAATCGCAGAAGCTTTGCGCACTCCGCTCGCCGCAATTGTCATCTGGGACCTCGATTCTTTCACTGCTAAAAATGCAGAATTGCTTTCGAGCCTTCGCGAATTCAGCCCGGATTCCATGATTCTCGCCTACGCGGAATCACCCGAACGCTACAGCGAAGTTTCAAGCAAGCTCTACGACACGATTCTCTCCGTCGAAGCGCTTCGCCTCCACCTGATGAGCAAGATTGCGAGGCTCAAGGAAATCTACAACGCAAAGCGCATTTTCCGCGAAAGAATGTCGCACCTCGTCGGCAAAAGCGAAGCCATGCAGCACCTCCGCAAAAAAGTGGAACGCGCCATCTTGCACACGGGTCCCGTCCTCATCCAAGGAGAATCGGGCGTCGGCAAAGACCTAGTCGCACGAGCCATCGCTTGCGTTTACGACAAATTCGTCACCGTCAACTGTAGCGCCATTCCAGAATCACTTTTCGAAAGTGAACTTTTCGGCCATACGCGCGGAGCATTCACAGGCGCCCAAAACGAACGCATAGGTCTTTTCGAAGATGCAAACGGCGGCGCCATCTTCCTAGACGAAATCGGCGATATGCCACTACACGCACAAGTCAAGCTGTTGCGCGTCATCCAGAATCACGAGATCCGCCCCATCGGTGCAAACAAGACGCGACACATCGACGTGCGCATCATCGCCGCCACAAACCGAGACCTCCGCGAAGAAATCCGCGAAAAACGCTTCCGCGAAGACCTTTACTACCGCCTGAACGTAATTCCGATGCAGCTTTCGCCGCTCCGCGACCGCAAAGAAGACATCGAAGACTTGGCGAATTACTTTATCCGCCAGTACGCCCCCGAAGGCGAGCCTTACACGCTCTCGCCAGAAGCTTTACAAAAGCTTCAGAACCACAACTGGCCAGGCAACATTCGCGAACTCGAAAACGTCATCCAGCGCGCCCTCTGCTTTACAGACCCAGGCATTTTACGTGCCGAAGATTTGCAAATCGACGAAAGTTCCGACAGCTATTCAACAAGCTTTACTAGCGCCGATCGTGCCGCGATAAAAGCATTCAACGCGAGCAATTACGAAGAATTCCGCGACTTGCAGCTCGACGAAGAACGTGAATTTTTGAAATCGACCATCCGCAATTGCGATGGTTCCGTAAGCCTTGCCGCCGAACGGCTCCGCATGAACCGCACGGCCCTCTACAACCGACTCACACGACTTGGCTTAAGCGTTAAAAACGTTCAATCTTAAAACCGCGCTTGCGAAGCGCATCAATCACGTTGTCTTTTTCAAGCGCCAAGTGCGCTACGCCGACCACAACAAAAACATTCCTATTTTCGCGCAAGAAAGATGCAATTGATTCGGCCATTTTAGCATTGCGATTCAAATAAACACGTTGTTCGAAACCTTCCTTAAATTTCTGATCGCTAGACGACGTTTCTTCACTTTCGTCTTCTTCGTCATCTTTATTCAGCAAACTACGCAACAAATCGTCATCACCCGTTTTCCAAGCGTGAATCAAGTTTTTCACAAGCGTTTCAAATTCCGCAATTTCACGCAAAGTCGTCTTTAAGTAATACACTCCCGCCGAATCCGATTCCGTCGTATCAGCAAGCGCGCCAATCTGTTCTTCAGCTGTTTCCAGACCGACAATGGCCTTGCCGTTTGCAGCCGCTCTGTCCAAAAGCACATAGTCAATCCCGTATTCAGGATTCAATCCAGCCTGTTCAAATGCATACGCACTCAGCGTTGTCGCTACAAGCCAGGGGCGCATTTTTTCAAATACCACCATAGGAATATCCCAGGCCGCACAAAGGCTATCCAAAGTATTCCACATTTCCGGCGGCAGAATATCACGGAGTAATCTTTCATCAAGCATTCCCTGCGAAACTGATTCCTTGCCAATCTCTTTCACGACTTCTTCATCGTTCATGTTGAGTTCTACGGCAAGCTCCTCCGCATGGGCAAACGCAGAATCAATCACAGGAGCAAGCGGGTACAAAGTCGAATCCGCCAAATGAATGCTTCCGAGCACCCACACCGAAGAATTTTCATCGGAGACCTTCCAAAAGAAATGCTTCTGTTCCGAGGTGCCAGCCGCACTCCGGTTCCCCGCACACGATGACAAGCAAAGCGCAACACAAAACACACCAATAGCGTAAAATAAAATCAAAGAGCGTCGCATATTTCCGTCCAGTCTAACAAACCCGTTTTTCTCGCATCAGCCGCAGACGCCACGCGCACAGCACCACCATTCACGACCATAATCTTATCGCAATAGCGCTCCGCATATTCCACGGAATGCGTCGAAACAACAATGCCCATTTGACGTTCCACGGCAATTTTTTTGAGCAATCTGAAAAGCGCATGGCTACGCGGAATATCCAAAAACGCATTCGGTTCATCAAGCAACAAGATTTTCACCTGCTGCGCCACAGCCTCCGCCAAAAACACACGGCTACGTTCACCATCGCTCAGTTCTGCAATCGGGCGATTCGCAAAATTTGCCACATCCAAAAGATCCATCGATTCTTTGACAATGCGGTTATCTTCATCCGTACGGCTGTCAAAAATTCCCGAATACGGCGAACGTCCCAAGCGCACAAATTCACTCACGCTCATTCGCGGGGGCACAGCACTCGACATTCGCACGAGCGAGATTTCCTGAGCGCGTTCACGAGGCGCCCATTCCGTAAGAGATTTACCTTCAAGCGAAACCTCGCCTGCCACCGGCGCAAGCAAGCCTGCAAAAGTTTTTAACAGCGAGCTTTTACCGCAACCATTCTCGCCCATCAAAGCCACAACCATTCCCGACGAGAGCGAAAAATCAAACGGGCTTTTCATTGTTTCAAGCGCCTTGCCATAGCCGACAAGCAAATCCTTACATTCCAACAAAGCGTTCTGCGATTCAACATTCGTCATAAAGCCCCCTAAATCCGCGAACCGGAACCGCGCACAAGCACCCACAAAATCACAGGAACACCCACCAGCGAAAGCACCGCATTCAACGGCACCGAAGCCGGGAATAGTCCGCCCAAAAGCGCAAGCGCCACACCACACAACGCCGCCCCGGGCAAAAGTACGCGATGATTCGTCGTCTTGAAAAGCAGATAAGCTAAATGCGGCACTGCAATCCCGATGAACGCGACAGGCCCGCAAAACGCCGTTGTCGCTCCCGCCAAAAGGCTCGCCCCGAGCAACACACAAATCTTGGAACGCTTCACGTTTAACCCAAGCCCATGCGCAAAATCATCGCCCAAAAGCGCCGCATTCAAATACCGCAGCGAAACGCCAATCATCACCAATCCCACAAGCACAGCGGCCACAAAAATCCAGACATCACCGAGCGTCACGCGCCCAAAGCTACCCATGCCCCACGCCACATACACGCGCAGCGATTCCGAAGAGTTCCCAGCAATCAAGACGCTTACAATCGAATCGATAAAGTAACCTGTCAAAAGTCCGACAATCAAAAGTACGCCCGTCTGCGCAAAACGCGTCGCCGCAAACATCACGACAAGTGTCACAAGCAAAGCTCCAAGCGCCGCCGATCCCAGTACGCCGACACTTCCAAAGCCAATACCCGCCAAAAGCGCAAGCGCCACACCGAGACTAGCACCACTGCTAATGCCAAGTACAAACGGTCCCGCAAGCGGATTCCGGAATACCGTCTGTAGCGACAAGCCCGACACAGCAAGCGACGCACCCGCCAAAATCGCGGCAATCATTCGCGGAATTCTCAAGTTCCACAAGATGTTCGACGAAACATCCGCACCCGGACTAAACAGCGCCTGCACCACCGACGAAAACGGAATGTTCACCGCGCCAAAGCAAAGCGTCGCCACGCACAGCAACACAATCAAAATCACCAACGCTATAAAACCAATCAACAACCGCCGCAAAACAATCCTCCAATTATTCAAACACAACCATAGAAAATTTCAATAAATTTATAAAAAGCTCCGATTCAATACATCTGAATAATACAAAAAAGCATTTGAGCGACAAGACAATAATTTCTATCTTTTTCACCATGCTCGACTATTCTCAAGTTCCAAGTCCCTGTTTCGTACTTGACGAAACACGTCTCCGCCGCAATATGGAAATCCTCGACGATATCCAGAAAAAGACCGGCGTCAAAATCATCTGCGCTCTCAAGGGTTACAGCTTCTGGCGTTCCTTCCCACTCATCGGCGAATACCTCGCCGGCGCCACCGCCTCTAGCCTCAACGAAGCCCGCCTCGCACGCGAAGAGATGAACAAGGAAGTCCACGTCTTTGCACCCGTCTACGAAGACGACGAAATCGACGCCATCCTCGATGCAGCGGACCACATCACGTTCAACAGCTTTTCTCAGTGGCTGCGCTTCAAGGACAAGACGCTCGCCCATGGCGTGAGTGCCGGCATCCGCGTGAACCCGGAATTTTCGACAGTCGAAACCGACATTTACAACCCTTGCGGTAAGTTCTCCCGCCTCGGCGTGACCGAAAAAGAATTCAAGCCCGAACTCCTCGACGGCATTGACGGGCTACACTTCCATGCACTTTGCGAACAAGATGCCGACGCCCTAGAAGGCGTTCTCGCCGCATTTGAAAAGCACTTCGGCAAGTACCTCCCGCAAATGAAGTGGGTGAACTTCGGCGGTGGCCACCACATCACCCGCAAGGACTACCACCGCGACGAACTCGTGCGCATCCTCAAGGATTTCTCCGCACGCTACCCGCACTTGCAGGTCATCATGGAACCGGGCGAAGCCATCGGCTGGCAGACCGGTGAACTCGTCACAAGCGTTGGCGACATCGTCCACAACGAAATGGACATTGCAATACTCAACGTATCCATCAGCGCCCACATGCCGGACTGCCTCGAAATGCCTTACCGTCCAAGCGTCATCGGCGCCGCATTCCCGGGAGAAAAAGCTCACACGTACAAGCTCACGGGCAATTCCTGCCTCGCCGGCGACCAGCTCGGTGATTTCTCGTTCGACGAACCGCTCAAGGTCGGCGACCGCATCATCTTCGAAGACATGATCCACTACACGATGGTCAAGACCACATTCTTCAACGGTGTGCGCCATCCGAGCATTGGCAAGTTCGACGAAAACGGCAAGTTCCACCTGCTGCACAAATTCACGTACGAGCAGTTTAAGGATAAGCTGTAGACTCGCAGAAATATAAAGTCAAGCGCTCCACATTTCT
Source organism: Fibrobacter sp. UWB4 (assembly GCF_002210345.1). Taxonomy (NCBI): domain Bacteria; kingdom Pseudomonadati; phylum Fibrobacterota; class Fibrobacteria; order Fibrobacterales; family Fibrobacteraceae; genus Fibrobacter; species Fibrobacter sp. UWB4. Next base: position 236,627 of record NZ_MWQI01000002.1, read on the forward strand.
CTATTTAACACAAACTATTCGTTTTGCGTTTCCTATTACTAAAACATAACTGCCTTGCCGAGGCACGGGCACAACAATGTTTGTTGCGGAAACTGAGCCATTAACGACAACCTGTCCCTGCATGTCAAAAACCGCATAAGGAGTTCCTTTATGGAATCCCGAAACATATATCCTTCGGGATTCTAACTGAACTTTAATTTGAGGAATGACCTTAGAAATAAATGTTTCAGAGCCTACATGAGAGCTACTGGAAACACTATTTGAGCTACTAGAATTGCCTTGGGAGCTAGAAGACAGCACATCCTTACCGGGTTCAACAGGAGAAACAGTGCCATCGATATATTTCCACACAGAAGGAGCCTTTGCATTTAACGTATCCGCAAAAGCCCTTGACGAAAAAATATTTAAAGGCTTGCCGATCGCCTTCCCCGGTTCTCCATACGTTCCATTGCTGTTATAATAAAGTCGCATATCAGTAGTGGCGTTCATCGCTGTAGCGTAAATATAGCGGCTATAGCAATCGCTCGAAAGTTCCGATGCCGCAGAAAAGGAATTGAACACTTTTTTTGTATTTGGTGTAATCCCCCCTACATACGCCTGACAGTCACTGTTTGCGAAAACCGGTTGCATATTGGCGACAACATTTCCCCAGTTAGCATTATTTACCAAGGAATCCTGAGCATACCCCACCACACCGCCGGCAAAAAGCATGGCGACATCGCCCACAATACTCATTAAGATTGTCACATCTCCCTTATTGACAGATCTACTCACCATTCCGTGGGGAGCATAGCCGACGATACCTCCGACATAGCCATCCATACCAGCAAAACTCGTCTTGTTATCGATCATAATGTTTCCATAGTTTATGGAGTTTTCAATACGAGCCGACATCCCAGAAACCTCAGCAGCTATACCACCAGCATGAAACTTAATCGAATAAGTGATGGAAACCGTACTACTAGAGCGATTATCTTTTATAGCCTTTTCAAAATCACCTTTAACAGTAATATTTCCGCGGTTTATGCAATGGCTAACAATACCGTCTTCCATTTCACCGACAATACCACCCATAGAAAAGACAGCCTCGTCATTTGTTCCATTGAATTCACAATAAGAAATTGTTCCTGTATTTGAACCAACAATTCCACCCAAAAACGCGGGTCCCGAAGCGTTCATCCTATCATTGAAATCTTTAAAAGAAATATTTTTTGCATATTCCAGGTAATCTCGAAAAATCGCATAGACCTGCGTTTCAGTCTCTTCCAAAGAAGCTTCTACAACGCAGTCACTGATTGAACCCTGATTTACCGCAGCAACGCCTCCACCAAAGCCACTGTTTTCCGCAACTATAAGAGAAGACGTTATTTTTAAATTGGACACCATACCATTTGTGCCGATATAACCAAAAAGCCCTGCGATTTTACCTTTACTATAAATTCCTTGAATAGTAAAATCATCTCCATCAAAAATTCCGTCAAAGGCATGGCTTTCTTCAGAGCCAATCGGAATCCAAGAAAGTGAATTTGATGTTGCAGATTCGTTAATTACAATATTCTTTGTCAACACAGCATTTGCATTCGTATTCCCGTCATTCACAAATTCCGCAAACCAAGCCAATTCCTGCGGTGTTGATATGAGATAATATTTTTTCCCATTTCGCATCGATTGTTGCGGCTGAATCGTAGAACCATCCCAAGTGGCCATGGCAAAAGATGCACAAAGAAAGATCGTTATAATTATTTTTTTCATTGTACTCGAACCTTTTAAGCCCCCCAAAAGTAAACCTTCCACAATAGTAATAATAGCTTTTTCAATCACTCAAAAGAAACAAGCAATATTAAAAACTATATTTAGGCGTGATTATGCGTTTCACATCAGAACAAGACACATACAACTGGGCGCTTGGATTTGCGAAGGAACTCAAGGTCGGCGACAAAGTCGCCCTCTACGGAAACCTCGGCGCAGGCAAGACCGTCATTAGCCGCGGCATCTGCAAAGGTCTCGGTTTCGATGGCACGGTCTGCTCCCCGACCTACACCATCCTCCACGAATACCCAAACAACCCACCCATTTTCCACTTCGACCTGTACCGTCTCGAAGGCGGCGCAGACCTTTATGAAGTCGGCATGGACCCGGACTATCTCGAAAGCGGCATCAGCCTCATCGAATGGCCCGAGCGATTAGAAGAAAACGACGCAGGCATCACCCACGTCGTTAAAATCCAAATCATTTCCGAAACCGAACGCGAAATTTCTGTTGAGAAAATCGCGAAGTAATACCTTTTTTCGTAGAAATTGTCATTCCCGATTTAATCGGGAATCTCCATCTCGCTCATAAAAAGGCGATGCCGGAACAAGTCCGGCATGACATCTTAATTCCTAATTCCGAAATCCTAATTCCGAATTATTTTAGACTTTTTTGCGTTTCTTACGAGCATGTTTCTTGTTCGCTTTTTCAATGGAATCAGCAACAGCTTTTGCACGGAGTTCCGCAGCGACCTGTGCCAAAGAATCCGCAACAGCCTTAGCCTTCGCAATCGAATCGGCACGAGCAGCGGCAGCAGCGACACTAGCCTTGATGGCATCGTTTTCTGCAATGTTGTTCCAGTCCTTGCGGTCCCCCTGACTTAAAAGCATCGGCCCCTTGTAATCCTTCACGACATTGAATGCTGCAACGGTATCACGGGCAGCCATGGCACCCATAGCTTCAGCATACAGGTCCTTCTGCTGGTTGCGCAAGTCTTCAATCGCGCCCAGACGGTTCTGGCGGAGGATTTCCATGGAATCGCTCACAAAGCCCAAGTCCCACGTTTCGTTATAGCAGGCTTCGGCTTCCACATACTTAGCTGCATCCGTTTCAGCGGCTACATACAAAGCATCGCACTTAGCAAAAGCATCCGCACTCTTTTGCTTGGCATACTGGTAGTAGTAATAACAACCGACAATCAAGCCAGCAAGCACCAGCAAGAACACGCCGTCCTGCCAGCCCATAATCGGCGCCTGCGGAAGTTTCGGTCTCCCGTTAACGGTTTCACCGGCTTCCAGTTTTTCTTCAGCCTCGTCAAACGGGCTTTTTCCATTCAAGAAACTAAACATAGAGTCGTCCTATTTTTTTGAAATTGCGTCAAAGACGCGTGCGTATAAATAAATCTGTTTCAAAAGGCTTGCAAAACCGTTCGAGCGCGTCGGCGAAAGCCCGACATTGAGTCCAATCTGCTGGAAAAACGTCGGATCTACCGAAAGGATATCGGCAGGAGCCATGTCATTGAAAATCTGCAAGGCAAGCGCACCGAGGCCACGGCTAATGAGCGGATTCGTCGTACCGCCTTCCACGTCCATCTCAAAATGGATTTTTGCGCCATCAAATTTCGGCACAAGATACATTGTCGAAGCACAGCCCTGAATAATGAACTTCTCCGCCTTGAGGGAAGCATCCATACCCTTGTGCTCACGGGCCAAATCCAAGAGGAATTTCCACTTGTCATCCGGGTCTGTGAACGAAGCAAATTTTGCTCTAATCTTTTCTTGACGATCAACAATACTTTCTGACATAATCATATTAATGCAAAAAAGAACGCATTTTCCAAATTAAAGACGGACAGGACCAAAGCACGGCCCAGAAGATTCTAAACAGTGTCTGCTTTTCGCGCGGAAGCTTCGAAAGGCTCTTTGCAGCCTTATCAAACTGTTCGTCCTTGATTTTTGCAAAGCCTGACTTGGCTCGCGAAATCTGCAAATGAGTCTTACCCAGAGCGGCCATCCAACGATCAAGGACAGACGCCTCAATACGGGCACGAGAGTCATCATCTACAGCATTCAGCCATTCATTGACCGCTTCAGCTGTAATCTTTCCGCTAAGGAGCGCTTCGACAATGCCCGAACGGCTCATCGGATTCACGCAGCTCGCCGCATCGCCCGCCTTAAAGAGACCACACTTGGCAAGCGGCTTATCAGACTGCCCGCAAGCAATCATACCGCCATAAATAGCCTTCACCTTGGCATCCGGGTAATGGGTAGCAATAAACTGCTTCAGTTTTTCACGTAAAGGCATATCGGGCTTTGCATTTTTCGCAAGTACAAAGCCAATATTCACTTCCTTGCCATCACGCGGGAAAATCCAGCCATAACCGCCCGGAAACTCACTCCCATAAAGCAAATCAATATGGTCGCGGTCGTGCTTGATGCCTTCGGCCACGGCAAAAATTCCAGGTTCCAAATCAGTATCGCCCGATTCAATCCCTTCAAGGCAAGGAATATCACGTGTCAGACGGCAACCAGGGCCACTTGCGTCAACAAATGCCTCTGACGAAAGCGAAACAAGTTCGCCCCCCACCTGGACATCTAAATTCCAGCCATTTTCAGTCTTTTCGATTCTCTTGACGAGAGCATCAAAACGGCATTCCACGCCAGCCTCGACACAAGCATCGGCAATAGCGTGGTGGAACTTCGAGCGGTCGAGCAGCCGCCCGCAATCCTTGCTATAAAATTCAGCCTTGTATCCCTTTGGCGACGTAAAATAGATGCCCGAAAGGCTTCCACGCACCCAGGACTCATCAATAGGCCATAAATCGTTCAAACGGTGGGTAGATACAGCTTCTGCACAAAAAATAGGCTCCTTCCAGGGTTCCTTTTTATCCAAAAGAAGGATTCGTCCGGCACCGCCCGTCAATTTTCCAAGCTGGAATGCCGCCATAAGACCGGCCGGACCTGCACCGCAGACCACCACTTTGTAAGAATTTGAACGAAAACAAGTCATTTCAACGTAAAATTAGTATTTATTTGGTCACTTTTTATTTTTAGTTGTTAGTTTTGCAAATTTTTTAGTTATTTTAGGGCTATCCGTTATTTGATTTACTTTTTCATAAAGGGAATTTGACTATGAATATGAAGAACGTCTATAAATTTGGTCTTTGCCTCCTTAGTGCCCTTGCGCTCAACGTATCTGCGCAAGATTTTAGAGGTAAGGACCTGAACACCTCCTTCCGCGACAAGCGTATCGACAACTACCAGTTCCAGAAGGCAAGGGCCATCAAGGGCGTTACGGACTTCCAGCGCTCTGCCGGCGACTCTCCGAACTTCGAAGAAGCAAACCTCGCCGAAGTTTCTTTCCGCAATGCTGTGATTAGCGGAGCCAACTTCGAAAAGGCAAACCTCAAGGGTGCAACAATTAGCGGCGCAGACATCCGCTCTGCATCCTTCGAAGGCGCAAATCTCGAAAACGCAAACCTCTATCGTGCAACGCTTCTCGATAGCAAATTCCCAAAGGCAAACCTCAAGAACGCCCGTCTCGATGCTATGAAGGTCTCTGACGAATGCGATTTCAGCAAGGCAGACCTCACCCAGGCTTCCGTGATGGACATGGACCTCACCCGTGCTGACTTCAGCAAGGCAAACCTTACCAACACGAACTTCTCCCGTTCCTTGATGGCTAACAGCGACCTCCGCAAGACCACCATGGACAAGACAGACTTTACAGCATGTAACCTCATCGCTGCAAACTTCTCTGGCGTGAAGCTCAATAACGTGAATTTCGCCAAGGCCGGTCTTTCCCAGGCTGATTTCGACGGTGCAGACTTCATCAACGTCAACCTTCAGGAAGCAGACCTTTCCTTGACCTACTTCAATGACGTGGATCTCTCCAGAACGCAGCTCCAGAAGGCCAAGTTCGCTCAGTCCAAGCTCAAGAACATGAAGTTCAACAACCAGGACTTGAACGGTGTCGTTTTCGACAAGGGCGAAGTTTCCAAGAGCTCTTTCGACAAGACCAAGCTCAACAAGTCTTCCTTCTTCGATGCTAGCGTCAGCAAGAACGTGTTCAACTACGCTGAACTCATGAAGGCTGTCTTCGACGGTGCCTACGTTTTCAAGGACATCTTCGATAACGCAGACCTCACCAAGGCAAACTTTGCAAACTCCACCATCGAACGCTCTGCATTCAACAATGCCCAGCTCTCCGGTGCAAACTTCTCCGGTGCTAAGCTCATCAAGGTCACATTCATCAACGCCAAGATGGAAGGCGTCAAGATCGACGCAGATACCAAGATGGAAGACGTGGACTTCTCCGGTGCAGACTTGACCGGTGCAAAGATCGAAAAGTTCACTGCCAAGCGTGTTCTTTATAACGAAAGAACCAAGTTCCCCAGCGGTTTTGATCCGCGCGCCTTCGGTTTCTCTAAGCCGGGCGAAAAGCGCAAATAAGCCTTTTTGAATAACGGAAACGAGGGACGCTCACAAGAGCGCCCCTTTTCTTTTATTTCTTATCCATGAGCCAGCTTATCGCTTCGGAAAGCGTATGCACGTGCACAATTTTCATCCGCCCAACATTCTCTGAAAGTTTACAGCTCGCCGGCACAACCGCTTCAGTCATTCCCAAGCGACTCGCTTCCTTGAGCCTCTGTTCCAGAAGGCTTACGCCACGCACCTCGCCCGACAGTCCAAGCTCGCCAATCGCAATAGTCTGTCGAGAAAGCGGGATTCCCAAGTGATTGCTCGCCACAGCAAGGGCAAGAGCCAAATCTGAAGAGGCGTCATTCACCTTCATGCCTCCGGCGATACTCGCAAATACGTCCGAAGCACCAATCGTCACGCCACCGAACTTTTCCAAAAGCGCAAGGATAATCGTCAGGCGCTTCGGGTCAATACCCGCCGCCACACGCTGCGGCACCGCAAAATTCGTCTGGTTCACAAGAGCCTGCGTTTCGAACAGGAGCGCCCGCGAACCCTCCATCGTGCAACACACAGCACTCCCAGGTGTCGGCGGGACGCCTTCCTGCAAAAAGACCTTGCTCGGATTAAGCACCGGGTTCAGCCCGTGACTCGTCATCTCGAAAACGCCGATTTCATCGGTCGCTCCAAAGCGGTTCTTTATCGTGCGCAATAGCCTGTACTGGTGATTTCGGTCGCCCTCAAAATAAACAACCGTATCGACCATATGCTCCAGGATTCTCGGCCCTGCAATCTGACCATCCTTCGTCACATGCCCAATCAAGATCGTAATGCAACCGGAATTTTTCGCAAAAACCATCAAGTCTAGCGTACATTCACGCAACTGCGTCGCACACCCGGGAGTCCCAGCAAGATCGCTCTTGTAGACAGTCTGGATGGAGTCAATCACAAGCACCTGAGGCTTGACCTCTTTTGCCTGTTCCAGAATCTTTTCGAGGTTCGTTTCGCAAAGAAGCAACATATCGCTCCCTGAAACATTCAACCTTTCGCTGCGGAGCTTAACCTGACATGCGCTCTCTTCACCACTCACATACAAAGCCTTGACTCCAGCAGCGTTCATCGTCGCAAGCGTCGTGAGCACGAGCGTCGATTTGCCAATTCCAGGATCGCCCCCTATCAGCACTAAACTTCCTGGAGCAAAGCCACCACCAAGCACACGGTCAAATTCCGTATTCGCAGTACTCAGGCGACGCGTATTCTCCGTTGCAACATCCCTCAGCGGAACAACCTTATGGACTGGACCGCCAAGCCCTCGCCCAGTACGTCCCGCCCCCTCCGTAATCCGTTCAACGACATGTTCCTTCAGCGAACTCCACGCCCCACAGAATGGACACTTACCCGCCCACTTAGGAGTCGTATTGCCACATTCTGTACAGAGATACTCGATTTCTTTCTTAGACTTGTTTACTGCCACCATGAGCACTAATATAATAAAAACAGAATGTCAAAAGGTGACATTCTGCAAAATAGTGTTCAAAAAAGCAGTTTTTGTATTTTTTTGCAGCTTATTACTTGATGGAGAACTTCTTGAACCGACCCGCAGTATAAAGCAAATAGGAACCAGAAGAATTTAAAGTTACATCAATTGAGCCTGCAACTGCATAGCCGCTATGAACAAGGCTTCCCTGCATATTGAAAATCGCATATTTTTCGCCATGAGGAACACCAGAAACATGCAAAGCCTTCCCCGAAACATCTATATGGATACTCCGATACACAATGGAGGGAATGTCTTGCTTTTGCATTGAACTTGAAGATTTCTCCGCACTGAATGACGACTTACCGACACTTGAAGAAGACTTCACAGAGCTGGATGAAGGTTTCGTTGAGCTAGACGACAATTTTTCAGAACTTGATGAAGTGCCAATGACACTAGCACTGGATTGATTTTGTGAACTGGACGAAATTATACCGCTGCTAGACAGCAACATTTCAGAGGAACTAGATTCTTCAAAAGAACTGGAACTGATCAAAATCTCGATTGAACTTGAAGAGACTTCAAATTCAGAAGAGCTTGAAAGCAACAGACTTTCTGACGAGCTGGACATTTCTTCTTCTGACGAGTTTGAAAGAACAGGTTCTTCCGAGGAGCTTGATTCTTCAGAAAAACAGGAACTGATCAATTCCTCGATTGAACTTGAAGAGACTTCAATTTCAGAAGAGCTTGAAAGCAACAGATTTTCTGACGAGCTGGACATTTCTTCTTCTGACGAACTTGAAAGAACAAGTTCTTCCGAGGAACTAGATTCCTGTTGTTCAGATGAACTAGATTCTTCAAAGGAACTGGATGAAACTTCTATTTCTAAAGAATCATAGACGGCGTAATATTTTGCATCAGCTTTCGCAGGCACAACAGCCTTATCCCACCCCTTGAACGAGTAAGAATACTTTTCTGTAGATTCTCGCAGCGGAGTCCCTTCATACACGTACGTCTTGCCATACTGAACACTCTGCGATTCGATCAACGTAGAATCCCAATTAAAGAACGAAATTTCATAAAAGACATTGCTCATATCCTTGAACTTTGCCGAGACAGTCTCGTTCTGCGTAAACACGCTAGAAGCACTTACTTGTGTACCACCACTCGTAAACCAGCCCTCAAATACATAATTTTCTGCAGCCGAAGGCGTTGCCGGGAACGCGACTTGCCCCTTGGCATTGGAATATTGAGTAGACAAAGTCGTGCTGCCATTCTTAAAAACAATTTTATTCGTCTTCTTATCGCTGAGCATTGCCACATAAGCATAGCCTCCATTGATAGTCCAGACTCCATTACTAGAAGTTTTGGTGCCGCAAAGCATATTCATGTCGTAAGCAAATGAACCCACTTTCATTTGTGCTGTCGTTCTTCCCTCAACCTTTTTTCCAATCGATCCGTTATTCTTGCCAACGGCACTTTTGTTTGCCAATACTGTTTTATCATAAATGACGCAATCCCCAACCGTTCCTGAATTTACGGCTACAGCACCACCTACATAATAATCGCCACTAACACTCCCTTTTACTTTACTTGTGCTTAAGGCATCCCAAAGTTTTGCACCGTTATTACTCATACCAACAAGACCACCGGCATAAGCATACCCGTAATCTGTAGTAGACCCCGTAGATCTCGCCGACGCTTGCCCGACAACTTCGCCGTGGTTGCTCACGTGCTTGATTTCACCATCGTTCGTTCCACTTATTCCCCCGGCGTACGATGCGGCCATCCCATCATTAGCGGTCATTTGTGCCCCAACCCAAGCGTAGTTGGCACTGTTCCAAATGAGCTTTTCATTGACTGCTGCAATGCCTCCTGCATATCCGTAAAGCATCGACAAGTTATTCGAGGTTACGCTTGCCTTCGCGCTAATAGAGGCTTTATTGAAACAGTAACGAATTTCGCCCTTGTTTTCACCAGTAATACCACCAGCATAAAGATACGCCGTTCCAGAACTTACCGTACTTGTCACCTTGACACTGTTGTTACCGACATTGTAAATTGTTCCGTAATTATGAGCCGCCACAGCCCCCGCATATTCTGAACTTGTAACAGAGCCCACATTTAGGCGCAAATTTTTCACTGAGCCACTGCTACCGATATATCCAAACAAACCGACATTCGAACCACTCGCCTTAAGACCGTAGACGACCTTTCCGTTACCCTCGAAAATGCCATTGAACGGTTTGCTGCTTGAACCAATCGGAGTCCAGTTGGTACCACAGGTTTTCGTTTCATCGGCTCCCATGACAATATTCGCCGAAAGCACCGCATTTATCGTATTTTTTCCGCCATTCACCGTTGCGGCAAACCAAGCCAAATGATTCGGAGTGGAAATCGAGTAGTAGCTCTTGCCATTGATTGTAGTCGTTCCAGGCTGAATCTTGCCACCAGTCCATGCTGCGAATGCTTGATTAAAAAGCGAGAAAATGAGTAAAAAAACAAGGGACTTGATTTTCATGCGCGCAAATGTAAATATTTCGTAAGCAAAATTCAAGATTCTTTTTATTATGAAATATCACATTCCAATCCGCCACACATGCCTTATTCATGGCGTTCCCTCCCCATAAACTCCAAAATTATATATCTTAAAGGAAATAACAGCATTGAGGTGTATTAAATGAAACTCAACCTATCATTGAGGATCACTTCTGAAAATGACAAGAACATTTTCAGGACCTTTGTCGTCGAAAAGAAATTGATGTGGGATACCAGCATTTCAGTGGATTCTCCAGCTGAAGATTCTTTTGAAGTTTTACTTACCGACAATGCAAATGAAGCCATCAATGCTGTACAGGACAAGCGCCCCCAAAGCGAAGTCATTTATATCGGCGACATGTCCGAGGTGCAAAACATCTACACCTCACTTCTTGACGTCTGGCCAAGGGCCGAATCAAGTTCCATTCGCAGGATACGCATAGAAAAATTACTCCAGAATTTGCAGACCCGCTTTGACGCCTACCATTACCAGAATCTACTCACGACAGCAATCGACAGCGTCCCAGACCTCGTGTGGTTCAAAGATAAGATCGGCGCCCACATGATGGTGAATAAAGAATTCTGCAACACAGTCCATAAGACAAAAGAAGATATTCGCGGTCGAGGGCACTATTATATTTGGAACATCTCCGAAGAGGAATACAAGAAGGGCGAATACGTCTGCATGGAATCTGAAGAAGAGACGATGTCTTCTGGCCATACCTGCATTTTCGACGAACCGCTCAAGACAAGCGAAGGCATGAAGCAGCTCAAGACCTACAAGACCCCGCTTTACGACATGTTCGGCAATATCGAAGGTACAGTCGGGATCGCGAAAGACGTCACCGACTTTGGCAACATGGGGCTTGAGCTTTCAATTCTCGTAGAGAACCTCCCTTTCCCGCTTATTCTTTGCGATACAAACAGGAAAGTTCTCAAGATGAACGATTCCTTTAAAAAGCTTATCGAATCGATCGACGGGACCTTCAAAAGCTTCCAATACCAAGAATGGCTACAGCACAACATGACTCCCATTGGGGAAGAAGATGTTGATTTGGAAGGCAAGTCTAGAAAGAGAGAATATGAAATAAATCTCGCCGGACAAACGCGCTATTTTAAAGTCATCGAACAGGAAATCATTGACTACTTCAAGAATACATCTGGCTACTTCGTGATTTTCAATGACGTGACAATGGTACGCGAATATGAAAAGATGATTCTGAACGAAGCGAACACCGACGCCCTAACAGAGCTTTACAACAGGCGTTATTTCGAGGACTTCATCCACAACAACGCCAAAAAATCCATGACGCTCATTTACATGGACCTCGACCGCTTCAAGGAAATCAACGATAATTTCGGGCACAAGCGCGGCGACCAGATTTTGAAGGGTTCGGCAAAGTTCATCCAGGAAACATTCCCCGACGGAATTGTCGCACGCCTGGGCGGCGATGAATTTACAGTCATCTTAGAAAAAGAAATCACCGAAGAAGAAATCAAAATACGATGCGAAGAGCTGAACAAAAAGATTTGCACACTCATTCGAGCAAGCGATTTACGCATATCCATCAGCTACGGCATTTCTTCAACAGACGGCAGTCGCAACACGGATGAGCTTTTGCGCGAAGCGGATAAACGCATGTACAAAAACAAGCGGGCAAAGCAGGGATATAAATAAAAGGGGCATCGCCCCTTTTATTTATCAGTCGTTATATCTCATATTCGTTATGTCCGATATGGTAACGATGTATTTTTGAGAGCCTTCGTAAAGTACTCGTCCACGAACAAATTTAATCTGCCCATTCTCGAGCTTTAGCGATTTGCCATACGGTTCTCCCGAAGCACTATACAGCTTTGCACGTTCCAAGAATTCTTCCGCAGAGCAAAGCGGTATCTGGAAAAGCTTACAAAGGTTGTCCATAGAATTCGTAATCGTTCTCTGGACATACATAGGTTTTCCATCAACACAGGAAAGGCTCAATATTCTATCGTAATTGCCATCGATATAGATAATCTGGTCATACAGATTCAAAACAACAGCATCCGTCAATTCCTTATAGGCTTCGACATCGGTATCGTTTTCATTCTGGAGTTTCAGAATGACATCGCCTGTATCTGGATCTGCCATCATATCAAACGTGGACTTGATGGAGAACCATCCATTTTTAAAATTATAGCTCAAATTGAGCGGCGGAACAGGCCGCTTATTCACATAGTCAAGAATCAATTTTTCACGAGTGTAATCTGACACCTTTTGGACATTTACACAATCCTTTGACATAAGCCCTGTCAAATAATTGTAATGGACATCGTAAGTATAATTACCAGAAAAGCCTTCCGGAATATACGTTATGCCTTCCATTCTCAACACTGGAGAATTCTTCGTGAGGTTCCAGAACAGGAATGCCTTGTAACCCGGTTCATAAGACTTGGTATGCGAAGCTTCACCAGAAGACATGAACAATTTGAAAGCATTCTTTCGGCCAAAATAATTCTTTAGGGCCATATCGTCTTCGGAGACAAATACTGATAAAATACGTCCATACGGAGTATCTCTATAGAATCTGCCCACATGATAAATCCGCTTAACAACACCTTTCTTCGTCTTAATACGATATGTTGTCTGAGTCGGCATAGAGCTACCACTGCGGAAAAGCGTTTCAAGCTTTTCATCGACTCGCGCATAGTCTTCAGGGAGAACTGCACCTTCAAATTTATGCCCTGTCAACGCACGGAAATCATCCTCGTTATCGCAATCAAAAATTTCGAGCGCCTGCCCATTGACATAAAGAATGTCTCCGCTTACGGCTTCCAAAAGAACAACTCCGCCAGGAACATATTCCATATAGTTCAAAGCAAGCTGGTGGAGCAGCTCTGTATTCTTGATGGCACCATCAATTTTAGACTTGACCTGCTCCTTGTTTTTTATAGGCGTATGAATAAACTGATAAGCACCCAAACGGACACTTTCTTTCGCCAGTTCCATATTATCCGTCATCACCACAAACGGCATCTGGAATTCTCGCTTCTCGCCTCTAAATTTTTGAATAATCTTGAAGCCATCAATTTTCGGAAGAGCGGCATCAATCAGGGCAAGCGAGATTTTGTTACCGTACTCCAGCAAAATATTGAGGACCTGTTCACCATCATTAGCCAGCATCACGTTGTAATCCGGCCTCAAGATTTCTTCTAGGAATGCCCGATCTTGCGAGTTCACCGTTGCAAGCAAAATATTCTTCGCCTCGGCAGGGAACCTCACCATTTTTTGCGATGACGAAGCACTTTCAACAGCGCTCACATGCGTATTGCGGAACGTCAAATCATAAATATGGCAACCGTTAATATCGGCAATCAAACGCCCTCCCAAGAACACATAGGTTCCATGGCTAGCATAAGTCGTCTGTAACGGGGCCTTATACGCAGCGTGTTCAGCCTCGCGTAATTTTTCATAAACTGGATTACCAGGATCATTACAAGCAACCTCAACATCCTTAAAACTTGTAAATCCTAGACTCAGGAGTTGTTCTTCGTACTGCTGGTTTACAAACAGGAACTTAAACTTTCCATCTTCATAAGACATGATTGCCTTGGGAGTATCAACCAGATAATCGAGGCGCCCAAGCCTTGAATACACATGGCGAGCCTTCGGGTCTTCAATAGGCATTCCTATAGAAGTCATGTGTTTAAGCGTATCCTTCAAAGGCATCGGTTTTCCGTAATAGTACCCTTGAACCTTTTCGCAGCCAATGCCCTTCAAAAAGTCCATCTGTTCCTTAGTCTCAACACCTTCAGCAAGAGTCTTAAGGCCCAAATTTTTCGCCATACGAACTGTCGAACGGATAATGGTACGGGAAGTCTCGTTAAAATTCGCCAGGAACGCCATATCAATTTTCAGTTCATCAAACTTATAATCCTTCAGCGTATTTAGAGAAGAATAGCCGCTACCAAAGTCATCCATCCAGACTTCATAACCAGCAAGACGGAATCGTTCAATTTCGTTTCGGACATAAGAATCCGACGCAATGATACTTTCCGTAATCTCGACACGAATATAGTCACGATCAATTTTATATTTTTCGAGCGCTTCTTCAACAACTTCGAAGATATTGCAGCCAATAAAATCTAGACGCGAAAGGTTAAACGAAACCGGGACAACCTGATTTCCGCTATCGATTTCCTCTCGCATTTCCTTACAGACTATATTGATTACTTGGCTATCTAGCTTATGGATTTGTCCCGATTCTTCAAGAGCGCCGATAAAGACAGCAGGATTCAAGAAACCATATTGCGGGTCAATCCAGCGAGCAAGAGCTTCCATACCGCAGAATGTTTCCGTAATTGTACGGACAACCGGCTGATAAAAAACTTTGATGTAGCCATTTTTTATAGCTTCGTCAATGTGGTTCACAACGTAATTCTGCAAGAATAGCGCCTTGCGCAGATCTTCGTCATAATAACGAATAAATCCGTCACTAGCCTTCTTTTTGACTTTACATGCAATTTTTGCCTTTTCGCAGACATCAAGCATCGCCTCAAATTCATCGACTTTACAAATGCCGACGTTGACATCCATCGAAATTTTAGAAATGGTACTCTTGACAAACCTTCGAATTTCATTCAGTTTGCCTTCAACATTCACCATGTCCGCAACAATCGTAAAGTGATCATTGGATTGACGGCAAATCAAATTTTTCGGGAATAATTTTTTTAGGAATGCCGCGAAATGAAGCAGGAACTCGTTCCCCTTACTGTAGCCGTTGGCATTATTATAAAGCTTCATCCCGACGATGTCAAAGTAGATAACCGACGGTATACCGCCAGCATTTCTAATATCGTCCGCATAGTTTTCACCGCGCATGCGACAGTACTCCATGTTCGGGAGTCCTGTCAAAAGGTCGAAATAACGGTCCGTCCTTTCACTTATGCGATGGAAAATAGCATCCACACCATGCCATTTGATCAATGAAGCTTTTAAAATAAGGTCCCCGCCCGTACGCGAATTCGGCACAAGGACTTCGCCTCTTTCAAGAACCTCGTCAAGAGTAATCAGTTGCGGTTCTTTCGGATCAAAAAAGTATTCTTCAAAAGTGATTCCCGAATTAAAGGGCTTTACCGGCGTCCAGATTCTCTCTACAGAAGCGCTGATCATGTAGATTTCGTGAGTCTTTGCATCGACAATGACAAAAGGCTCGACAGTATCACTATTTAAAAATTCAATCAGGCTCTTATCAAATTCGAGACGCTTTTCCCTGTTCTGTTCCAGCGCCTCGGTCACATCGTCATAAACGACAACCGTATATTCCGTAGAATCATCCAAAAAATGGTGATAGCCTACGGAATGGATGGTACGGTATTCCTCTTTCCCATACAGTTTTTGACGGTAAATAACCTCGTAACGCCCGTCCTTTGATTTTGCAAATTCTTTGGCCTTGTTCGCTACATATACAATATCTTCATGATGAACATCCTTATACATGTCCGTATCAAGAAAATGCATCAAATCTTCACGTGTACAGCCAGGCTTCTGCCAGCGAACAAGTCCATTAGAGACGAGAATAGTTTCAAGATGTCCATTTGCAAACCGATAGACCGCAAGCGGAATATCGGAATTTTCCAATTCCTTCTTTATCCCCTCTGGAATGATATTTTTTTTCTGCTCAGACATAGCCACACATCCTCTACAAAAAGGGGAGCGAATGAATCTTACAGTAAAAAAATCAATGCTCCCCTTAAAAAAATAGCTTCTAATGTTTAAAATAATTTAATATTTCAAACTTCGCAAGTTTTTTAACATATTTTTATAATGTTTTTGATAAGAAATGTGATTTTCTTTACTTTTTATGGCCGCATAAAAAACTACGCAAATACTTTGCTTCCCGCTTCAACAGCATCCGCAATGTCCATACCCACGTAATCCTGGGCGCTAAACCAGCGACCGCTCTTCTTGTCGTCTAGAAGCACACTCACAAGAGCGCCCGGCACAACGCTTTCGGGAGCATTCGGGGCGTTCGGGCCACCAAGATCCGTGCGCAGCCACCCCGGATCCATGACGTTCATCATCACGTCAGTGCCGTTCAGCTTGCAGGCGAAATCCTTCACGAACTTCGTAAGGGCAGCCTTCGCGCAGGCGTAAGCGGCCAGCTCCGGCTCATTGGCGATTCCGCTCGTGGTGAGCTGCATGCGGCCAAAACCACGCTTGATCATGCCCGGCAAAAAGTGGTAGGCAATTTTCATCGGAGCAAAGAAGTTTACAGCCATTGCCTGACGGAAATCTTCCATCGTATTCGTCGTGTAATCGGCAAAATAGTGGCTCATAAGGCCCGCATTGTTGAACACGAGGTCCACCTGGACGCCAAAGGAATCGATTTCATCAAGGGCTGCGTCAATTTCGGCTTCATTTTCGAGGTTGCAGCCCACGGCCTTCACTTGAACACCATACGGAGCAAGTTCGTTAATGACCTTTTCGGCATGGCTCTTGTCGCGGCCCTGCAAAATAAGATTTGCACCGAGTTTTGCCATTTCAATCGCAATGAGGCGGCCAACACCACGGCAACCTCCCGTCACCAAACACCACTTCCCTTTGACGTCAATCATTCGTATCCCTTTGCGCAATGCGCGATAAATTTACCCTTACGAAAAATAATCAATCTTTTTCAAAACAGGCGCCAAAACGAAAGACGATTCTGTATACAAATGTAAAGACTTATCACACGCCCTTTAAATTTACACCAATTTGATTTTAAACAACAAAATTTTGAGTCAATAAATTAATAGACATTTTATGACAATAAATAAGAAATAAAATCCAAAATATCAAAGTTTTACGTCATTTTGCAAACTAAAGCATGCACTTAACATTTCCAAATTTTCATAAAATTATGCTCCAATGAATTACGAAACACTCCTATTACACGAAGCCATCAGGCTCCTCCTTATTTCGATTAGGCAACAGCGTCAACACACGCAGCAGTCCCTATCCATCGAATCAGGAATTTCAAGACAATTCATATCGCAAATGGAATGCGGGAAACGCGTTCCCTCAATAGACACGCTCTCCCAGCTCGCCATAGCTCTCAAAACAAGCATCAGTTCCCTTTCCGTAGAACTTGACCGCATATACCAGCATCTTTTTTGGCAAAAACACCCAAAACAAGCCGGGAAAAACGACGACGAGCCGCTCCAGAATGTCGCTGAAAATGATTTACCTCGCTTAGAGTACATACGCAAGGCCAAGGGATTACGCAAGCCCTAGCCCTTAACAAGAAGCTTAAAATTTTCTATCTTTACAGGATATGGAATGGCAGCGCAATATAAAAACTTTGACAACCGACGAGCTCAAAGCTTGGCTTCGGGATGTTGACGAAAAGCCCTACCGCGCCGACCAGATTCAAAAATGGCTATTCTGCCAGCAGGTGCGTTCTTACGACGAGATGGTGAACATCTCCCCTGCCCTCCGCGAAAAAATGGCAAAACAGTTCACGCTTTGCGGTCTCAAGGAAGACCAGCGTTCTGTTTCTGTCGATGGAACGGTAAAGTGGCTTTTCCAGACCGAAGACGGTCACCATATTGAAACCGTGATGATCCCGGCAAACGGTCGCTATTCCGTTTGCGTCTCGACCCAGGTCGGCTGCGCCATGAACTGCGCTTTCTGCCGCACCGCAAAAATGGGCTTCACGCGTAACCTCGAAGCAGGCGAAATTCTCGAAGAAATCATCAACGTCAACTGGTACTTGAAGGACAACGGCTTCATGAACGAAGAAGGCGGAGTCGCCCAGGTGACGAACATTATCTTCATGGGCATGGGCGAACCGCTCAACAACCTCGAGAACGTCCACCGCGTCTGCTGCACACTGCACAACCAGAAACTTTTCAACATGGGCGCAAAGCGCATGACCGTGAGCACTTCGGGAGTCGTCCCGAAGATCAAGGAACTCGTGGACCGCAACACGCCCTGCTGCCTCGCCGTGAGCCTCAACAGCACGAACAACGAATACCGTTCGTCCGTGATGCCGGTGAACAAGACCTGGCCTATCGAGAAACTTTTGGAAGCGGTTGACGAATACATCCGCCGCACCGACAACTATGTGACGTTCGAGTTCGTGCTCATCCAGAACATCACCTGCACACCCAAGGCAGCAAAAGAGCTCATCCGCATTTGCGCTCCGCGTCGCGTGAAGGTGAATGCCATCGTGCTTAACGACGGCGACGACCCGACGCTCCACGCCCCCACCCCCGAAGAGGTGGAAGATTTCCTCGCCGCCGTGCGAGCTGCTGAAATTCAAATAACGATCCGCAATCCACGCGGTAGGGACATCCTTGCTGCGTGTGGACAATTAGCGTACAAAAAGGAAGGTAAAGAATGTTAACGCAAAACCTCCCGGAATTCTGGGACAATCTCTATGCCGAAGGCAAGGACTACTGGAATTTCAAGAAGGCGACTCCGGCCCTGCTTGAGTTTTTCAAGCACCCCTCCTGCCCCGCAACCGGCTCTGTGCTGATTCCAGGCGCCGGGTTCGGCTATGATGCCGAGGCATGGGCTTTGCGTGGACATGATGTTTTGGCAGTCGACTTTGCTCCGACCGCCGTTGATGAACTGGACCACTTGAGCCGCAAGCACAAGAACTTGCGCTCCCTCGACCTCGACTTGTTCACCCTTTCTCCGAAGGATGCCAAGCGCGGTGGCCAGCAGTTCGATATCATTTATGACTACGGCACGTTCTCGGCAATCCATCCGGGCCGCCGCGACGAATTCTTCGAAGTCTGCTACAAGATGATGAAGGACGACGGCGTGTTCATCTGCCTCATGTACCCGCTCATGAACGGCAAGACCATGCAGGGTCCTCCGCACTGCATGAGCGAAGGCGAACTCTTGGCTCGTCTGGACGGCGTGTTTGACATTGTCGAACGCATCAAGCCCACGAACAGCATTCCGGGCCGCGAAGGCAAGGAAGAATTCTGGCTCCTGAAGAAATGCCTGTAATGCCTTTGGTCATTGGTCAATGGTCATCAGTCATTAGAATTTGAGTTCGTTGCGACTTTAGCTGTCATGCCCGCCTCCGAGCGGGCATCTCTTTTTTATAGACTTGAGGCTTGTAAAAAAAGCGCGAAAGACTCCACAGGCGCACCATTTTTTTGTATTTTTAGCCCAGTTTTTTATAAGGATTTTACTATGGCTAACGATTTATGCCCGTGCGGTTCTGGCAAGGCCTACTGCGACTGCTGCGAACCGATTATTAAGAAGACCGCCCTCGCCCCGTCCCCGGAAGCCCTTATGCGCTCCCGCTACACTGCTTATGCCAAGCACGAAATTGCATGGCTCAAGGATTCCCTCGAAGCCACCCAGCGTGACGACTTTGATGAACCGAGCGTAGAAGCCTGGAGCCGTCAGTCCGAATGGCTCGGCATCGAAATCAAGCAGACCAAGACCGAAGAAGAAAAGAACATCGGCTGGGTCGAATTTGTCGCCCGCTTCAAGCAGGGCAACATCACTCGCAACCACCACGAACTTGGCGAATTCCACAAGGTCGGCGGTGCTTGGTACTTCTATGACGGTCGTGCCGTGAAGCAGGAAACTGTCCGCCACGAAGGTCCGGTTGTCGGCCGTAACGACCCGTGCCCGTGCGGTTCTGGCAAGAAGTACAAGAAGTGCTGCGGCGCTAACAAGTAAACAGTAGGAAGTAGGCAGTAGACGGTAGACAGTATTAATTAGGCGGCTTTGCCGCGATTATAAAACTTCCTACTTCCGACTTCTAACTTCCTACCAATCACTAATCACAAACCACCAACCACTAACCACTATCCAATGTTCAAGATATTCGTAGATGGCGAAGCAGGAACCACTGGCCTGCAAATTTTCGAGAGACTTGCCAAGCGTAACGACCTGGAAATTCTCAAGATCAATCCAGAACTCCGCAAGGACGTGAACGAACGCCAGAAGATGATCAATGAATCTGACGTGACGTTCCTTTGCCTCCCGGACGCAGCGTCCATGGAAAGTGCCGCCCTCTGCACGAATCCGAACACGCGCATCATCGACGCCTCCACGGCTCATCGCGTGAACCCGGCTTGGACATACGGTATGCCGGAACTTTCGGCCGAACAACGCGAAGCGATTTCCAAGAGCAAGCGCATTGCAAACCCCGGTTGCCACGCCTCTGGATTTATCCTCGGCGTCCATCCGCTCGTTGCCTCGGGAATCCTCCCGAAGAGCGCAAACCTCGCCGCATATAGCATCACCGGTTACTCCGGCGGCGGCAAGAAGCTCATCGCCGAATACGAAGCCGAAGACGCCCTCAGCCACAAGGCCGGTGAATCGAAGGCCATCATGGCTCCCGCCCCATACGCGCTTGCGCTCGCCCACAAGCACCTCCCCGAAATGAAGAAGTACTGCGGACTCGAAAACGTCCCGTTCTTCAATCCGGTGCTTGGCCCCTACTACAAGGGTATGGCCGTGACGGTCGCCATCTTCCCGAACATGCTTTCGAAGGATTTCGGTCCGCAGGACTTGACCGAAATCCTCGCCAAGCATTACGAAGGTTCGAAGTTCGTGAAGGTCTTGCCGTACGAAGCCGCTCCGGTGCTCTTCAACGGTCGTTTGGACCCGACTGTTTGCAACGACACGAACAATGCCCGCATCCAGGTTTTCGGCAACGAAAACATCATGCAGGTCACGACGATCATCGACAACCTCGGCAAGGGTGCTAGCGGCGCCGCTATTCAGAACATGAATATCGCGCTCGGCCTCGACGAAACGATTGGTTTGGTTTAACCCGCATTCGTCATCCTGAGCAACGCGATATATGAAACTCGGCAACTTGTTGCCTTAGTTGAATTAGGTTCGTAGGAGCAGGATCCAGTCAAATTTCAAAAAAGCGCCAAAGCTCCATGAGTTTTGGCGTTTTTTGTTTTTGGAGGTGAAATTTGTACTCTATGAATTTCATCAAAAATTTCTAAATTTGGGCTATGTTCTTAGACGAAAAAAATATTGAAGTTCGCTCCGGCAGAGGCGGTGACGGCATCTGCAGTTTCCATCGTGAAAAGTTTGTACCCCTCGGCGGTCCCGATGGCGGTGATGGCGGTCGTGGCGGCCACGTGATTTTGCAGGTGAACGAGCAGTACACCACGCTCCTCGACATGGGCAACACGCACATTTACAAAGCAAAGAGCGGTCAGCCCGGCGGCGCAAAGCGCTGCTCTGGCGCATCGGCCGAAGATTTGATCATTAGCGTTCCGCGTGGCACAATCGTCAAGGACGAACAGGGCCACATCCTCACGGACTTGACCGAACCGGGCCAGAAGTGGATTGCGGCTCGCGGCGGCAAGGGCGGCATGGGCAACCAGCATTTCGCAACTCCGAAGGTGCAGGCACCGCGCAAGTGCACTCCGGGTGAAAAGGGCGAAGTCCGCCAGCTGTTCCTCGAACTCAAGCTCATGGCAGACGTGGGTCTCGTGGGTTTCCCGAACGCAGGCAAGTCGAGCCTCGTGAACAAGATTTCTAGCGGTCGCCCGAAGGTTGGTGACTATCCGTTTACGACTCTTGAACCGGTGCTCGGCATCGTCCAGGTGAACGGTCACAGCTTTGTGGTTGCCGATATTCCGGGTCTCTTGGAAGGCGCAAGCGAAGGCAAGGGCCTTGGCCACCAGTTCCTCAAGCACATCGAACGTACGCACACGTTGCTCTTTGTGATTGACGGTTTTGCCGAAAACGCCTACGAACAGTTTAAGGTTCTCAAGGAAGAGCTCAAGGCATTCCACCCGAAGCTTGCCGAAAAGAACTTTGTCGTAGCGCTCAACAAGAGCGACCTCGGCATCGAAAACGCCATCAAGGAATTCAAGAAGCACCGCCAGAAAGTGGTCATCACATCGGCGGTCACTGGCGAAGGTTGTGCTGAATTGCAGCAGGCTTTGGACGCTGCAGTGCCCCATATGCACAAAAAAAGCATCGGTTGGAGCAAAAAAGCGTAACAGTTGCTTAAAATTATTGTAAATTCTTTAATATGAAGGCGACTCCGTCCAACATAACTAAGAAGGAAATCGTTGATGAAATCGCTTCCCAGACTGGATTTACGCAAGTAAAAACCAAAGTCATCGTGGAAGAACTCATCGACGCGATTTCCAATTGCGTTATCGAGGGCAACAATATCGAGTTGCGTGGATTCGGTCGCTTCAAGAATAAACAGCGCAAGGAACGCCGCACCCGGAACCCCAAGACTGGCGAACTCGTGAACATCCCCGCCAAGGTGCGCCCGGTGTTCGAGCCCAGCAAGGACTTGATCGAAAAAATCAACAACGTTCCTTTCGACTTAGAAGAGGCTTTTGTCCCTAAAGATGATCAAGAAAGAATCTAGTACGCCCGTTATCCAGAACCGCAAGGCGAGCCACCTCTATTTTGTAGATGAAACTTTTGAAGTGGGAATCATGCTCATCGGTTCGGAAGTCAAGTCTATCCGTAACGGCAAGTGCACTCTGGGCGAAGCGTGGATCGATATCGACGAAAACAAGGATGAACTCTGGCTCGTCGGTGCGCATATCGATGAATACCTTTTCGCAAACCGTTTCAACCATTTCCCTGCTCGCAGGAGAAAGCTCCTCGCCCACACGCACGAAATCCAGAAGATGCGCAAGGCGAAAGAATTGAAGGGTTGCACAATCATCCCGCTGAAAATGTACTTTAAGAACCGTATTGCAAAACTCGAAGTAGGAATATGCCGAGGCAAGGATCAACACGACAAGCGACAGGACATTCTAGTCCGCGACGCCAAGATGGAAATGGCTCGCGCCGCAAAGGCACATCGCTAATTTTAGCTTTACTGCTAGTCGCATGTAGTCTATCCCTCGCTGCTACGGCAAGGGTCGATGTGGAGTCTGTCGCCCGCGAAATCAAGGGTTCGTTCCACTGGTATCCGGTGCAAAAGACATTCTCGATTGTTTCAGCAAAGGACACGCTCAAGTTCGCCGTCGGCATTCCGTACATGACGCGCAACGGTCGCACGGTCGATTTGTCGACAGCGCCGGAACTCGATAACGGGCATCTGTGGATTGCCGAGAACGACGCCAAAAAGATTTCCAGTAAGGTCGCGGCAGTCCCTGTAACGAAGGACGAGATTGCACAAGCCAAAGCAAAAGAAACAGCGACTGCCAAGCCGGTTGCAAAGCCCGCCGAACAGAAACCAGCACAGCCGGTTGTCGTAAAGCCGAAGGCTCCGAAGCAAGAAATCGCAGGTACGCGCGAAGTCCGCACCATCGTGATTGACCCCGGACATGGCGGCAAGGATCCAGGCGCATCGGGCAAGAAGTCCCAAGAAAAGGATATCGTTCTCGCCGTCGCAAAGCTCTTGCGCAAGAACCTCGCGGACGAAGGCTTCAACGTGAAGCTCACCCGCAGCAAGGACGTTTTCATTGAACTGCGCCAACGCGCAAACTTGGCAAACCAGTGGGATGGCGACCTGTTCATCAGCCTGCACTGCAATGCCATTGACGCAAGCGAAGAGCGCAAGAAGATTATCCAGGGCTACCAGTTCTACGTGCTGCGCGCCCCGGAAAGCGAAGAAGACAAGGCGATAGCTCGTCGTGAAAACGCGGTCGCCACGCTCTACGGCGAAAAGAATGCCAAGGACGAACTTTCACCGTTGGAATGGTTCAAGCTCGAAGCCCGCCTTGAGCAATATAAGCAGACGAGTTATCTGTTCACCGAAAAATTGCTAAACAGTTTTGAAGGCGGAAAAATCAAGAAGATGAATACAGGCGTCGGCGGTGCGGGATTCATGGTTCTCGTAGGCGCGATGATGCCTGCCGTGCTCATTGAACTAGGCTTTATCAGCAATGAAGAAGATGAAGCCTACATGATGACGAAGGCTGGCCAGCAGGACCTCGCCGACCGCATTGCACAAGCCGTCAGCAAGTACAAGGACGCCGTCCACACCTACCGCGAAACGCTCGGAAGATAGCGCCTTCGGCGCAGTTACTAGATACTAGTTATAATTTCTAGAACCCAGCTATTAGAAAGACGAAAAAAAGGAATCCGCAAGATTTGACTGGATTCCTCGTTACACTCGGAATGACGAGATGTTTGCGGAATGAAGTGAAACTTTCAGAATGACGAAAGGCTTTCGACAAACAAACTATTCAGCAGCCTTTGAATCTTTCTCAATGATTTTAAGGCATTCCGCAAGAATCGCATCATATTTTTTCTGATAAGTTTCAGTTGTTGCAGGAGTGCCATCATCGCAAGTCTTGGTCTTTGCAATATAGCCATTGAACCAATAAGCAGAATATTGACTCAACCAGGAATCGGATTGATCCTCATCATCCATGGTATAAGGGGCAAAGCGTCCCTTCAAAGTTTTATTCTCACGGTCCACAAGACTATTTAAATATTTTTGTTCCGATTCAGATCTGGCAATATCTTCCATGAGCCTTCCAGAAACAATCTCATACAGTTTTTTCTGAACATCGGCAAGGACATCCGTAAACAGGGCAAAATTTTCCTGCGGACAATTTTTCACAACAACATCAGGAGCGACGCCATGAGCCTCATTATATTCTTTTTCGCTCGTATAGAATTTCTTCCCATCTAATTTAACATCGACGTACGAGCTGTCGTTGGAACATTTCATGTCCACGAACATGCGCATCGGACAACCGCCATACGTAATGCCATAAAGAGGTTCTTCCCGAAACAGGTCTTTAACAGCACCGCAAGACTGGAGGGCACTTTCCCATCTCGATATAATTTTTTCGGATAAAGTTGTATCTGACTTTAAATACTTTTTATAATCATCACAGGATAGACTTTCTGTACTACCGCAAGATACCATTCCCATATAAGAACTTTTATAGCAAGTCACCGAAGGATCTCTCGCCAAGACATAGTCTGCAGTTCCAGAAGAGCTTTGGGCTTTTAGGCTACTCGAAGAAAGAGATGCGCTAGACGAGCTTCCAACTTCTGCCGAACTTGCTGCGGATTCTTCAGAAGAACTTTGCGGTAGAGCAATTTCAGATAAGCTTGAAGCTTGCGCTATCGTAGAACTCGAAGAATCCTCTTTTGCGTCACTTCCGCTCGCATCGGACGAAGAATCTGGATTTGCAGCTTGCATTGCGGGAAATTGCGGATTGGAATCCGTACCGCAACTCGCCCAAAAAAGTGATGCGACCGTCAAGTAACTCAGGCGCCAAAACTTGCGGATATTCATAAAATTCTCCTTTACTCTCTAAATTATAATTTATCAAAATTGATTTTTTAAAAAACATTCAATACAAACAAAAAGCGTTGACATTCCGTCAATAAGCACAACGAACACAAGTTGTCATTGTAAAAAAGAACTGTCACTTTCGCAACAGTTCTCTCCAAAATTGACTGGATCCTTCGAGGCGTTGCCTCTCAGGATGACACAAGGCTATTTACGGACTTGCACGGAGTGCTTGCTTATGGCCGGGCGACCAAGCAAGTCAAAGTATTTGAACTTTTTAATATTCGCCGCTGATCGGATTTTTCGGATTCCAATCGTCGTTTGGGGATTCACCGGAACCAAGAACAAATCTGTAACGCTGTAATGGGAATCGGTAATAAAATGAATCGTATCCCCTTTGGTCTCGTATGTAATCTTCTTGAAATTTTCATCTTCAGGATCGGTACCATCATAGCAAACATTATTGTTATTCGAATCCAAATAAAGAACAGACTTGTAGCCAGAATCATCCGTAAAAAGAGTATCGTTTCGAAGGACGAAAGATCCATGAGTCGTAAAATTTTCCCCTTCATCAACACTCGTATATTCAAAACTTATCGAGTCTGTACCGGCAAAATATTTGACACTGCTATAAAATTCTCCATTATTCTTTACGACGATTTTTTTCAAGCCATCTTCTGTTGTCGTTTCTTGTGTGAAGTTAAATACTTTCTTAACCGTTTTATTTTCATTCGCCATAACAATGCTATCAGGGAGATAATTTCCAGGCGTGTAATACTGTTTCTTGAACCACGGTTCGGATTCCATTCCTTCCTTAGGGGTTCTATAGAGACTATCAAGAACATAGTCTCCAGGAATATCAGCTTCCAAAATTATAGTCTTGAAATAAGCCTCAACACAATTGAGAGCGTTAGCGTAAATGGAAAGAGCGGCAAGAAAAAAGAGGGTCTTTTTAATCATAGTTATTTCGAGGGTTAAATATTGTACAAAATATACTCATTTTTCACATAAAAAAAGAACCGCTGCCAAAGCAACAGTTCTTTAAAGGAGATTCCCGCTCAGTGGCGGGAATGACATGCAAGACAAGCCACTCTTTCGTCTCTCGTCTGTAGCGAGCGACGCGAGCGTTCTCTCGTCTAATTATTGACGCTTACGCCTTCGGCTTCGGCGTCCGTCCTGCGGCTCGGTTATGGGATTGCAAGCAATCCCGCATCACTCGCCTTACGGACTATTCTGCGTCCATGTCAGCTTCGTCGATTTCGGCGTTGTGGTAGACTTCCTGAACGTCGTCGTGATCTTCGAACTTGTCGATGAGCTTGAGGAGCTTCACGGCGTCGTCGTGACCGAGCTTGACCGGGTCATTCGGGACGTAGCTGAGTTCAGCGCTCATCATTTCGATGCCTGCATTTTCGAGAGCCTTGGAAACAGCGTCGAAAGCTTCCGGAGAAGTGGAGATTTCATGAACGCCATCTTCGGTGCTCATGTCTTCGGCACCAGCTTCGAGGACGAGGTCCATGATCTGGTCTTCCGGATACTTTTCAGCATCGACGACAATCACGCCCTTGTAGGTGAATGCCCAAGAAACGGACCCGGATTCGCCCATGGAACCGTTGTTCTTGTTGAAGATGTTACGGATTTCAGCAACCGTACGGACCTTGTTGTCGGTCATGCACTGCACCATGATAGCAATGCCTGCCGGGCCGCGTCCTTCGTACAGCGGTTCCGTCATTTCGGTACCGGAGTTAGCACCCGTACCCTTGGCAATAGCACTTTCAATGTTCTTGGTCGGCAAGCTCTGGCTCTTGGACTTGAGAATTGCAGCACGGAGACGCGGGTTAGCGTCAGGATTGCCGCCGCCGAGCTTAGCAGCGATGGAGATTTCCTTAATCAGCTTGTTCCAAGCCTTGGCACGAGCGACGTCGGTTTTGGCTTTCTTGCGTTTGGTGGTGGCCCATTTGGAGTGACCGGACATAATTTACCTCTACTTGAGTTTTGTAATAAAATTTAGTAACTATTTTCCATTCATCTTGCAGCGGCGTTTCTGCTTGGCAGTGAGCTTGCGGCTAGAGCAATCAAGGTCATCGTGCTTTTTAGACTTGAACTTTGCCTTTTCAGCTCTTTCACGAGTCCTGCGGTCGGCCTCTTCCTGAGCCTTGCGCTCAGCTTCAGCAGCCTTAGCCGCTTGGCGCTTCTGCTGCATATCGATAAGCTTTGTCTTATCTATAGGAACAGCGGACGCCTTAGTAATTTCTCGTTCGTACTTACCGCTCCAGATTTTACCGAGAAGCGAACCAGACTGGAGAGCATCATCCAAGATGCTCTGTGCCCAGCCATCGTTTGCAGGCGGCAAAAGCTTGAACGACAAGTTGCGAATTCTAGTCGGTTCTTCGTCGTAATAAAGCATCATATCGAAGAAGCCCACGTTGTATTCTTCGCCATCGGAACCGGCAGCAATCTTGTCCGGAATATAGGCAAGCACAGCGTAAAGCGCTCTATCGAAAAGAGCTGTTATAAGGACATCGGAATCTCCACCGGGAGCCTGCACTTCGCCTTCCGCAAGGAATGCCCACGGAGCCACATCGACTCGGAGCCTAAACTTGTGGAAACCCTTCTCAGCCTTTTTCAGCTTGATCAAGGCGCCAGAGAAAGCCTGGAATTCCGGCTTAATGGAGCCTTCCTGCGCGAACACCATGGCACACGCAAGGAAGATGACCGTTAGAATTTTTTTCATTTCCCTAACCCAATTCGCTTAATTTGTCCTTAGTTCTTGAAGAACAAAGCCTTTGCAGCTTCGAACATCGGATCCTTTTCATCCGGGTTACGGCATTCCGTATAAATACGGACCTTCGGTTCCGTACCGGACGGACGCACGAGCATCCAGGAATCGTCGTCGAAGATGACCTTCACGCCGTCGAGCGTGAGGAGCTGCTTCACGGTCTTTTCGTTGTTGCCAACCATGACCTTTGCACCCGGCTTAGCGATATCGGCAATGGCGTTGACCTTGGCCTTGAGCGGTTCGCCAACGAGGGACTTGTCGACTTCGAAACCAGAACGGGTCGGGTAGAAGCGGCCGTATTCTTCATACAAAGCGTCGAGGTATTCGCCGAGGTTCTTGCCAGTTGTCGCAAGAATTTCGAGAGCGATGAGGAGGCCGAACTGGGCGTCCTTTTCGAGCGTGTTGTTGAGTCCGGAGATACCGTCAGATTCTTCGAATGCAACGAGAGCCTTCTGCTTGGCATTGCGGCTGAGCCACGGGCGGAAGTTCTTGAAGCCCACCGGAGTTTCCATGACAGGAACGCCGAGCTTTTCAGCAATGATGTTCACGAAGTTGGAAGTTGCAACGGACTTAGCCACGCAGCCCTGTTCCTTGCGCCAGGTTGCCATGTAGTGGAAAGCGATTGCACCGAACTGGTTCATGTCGATTTCGCGAGTGCCGTCGTAGAAACGGATACGGTCGCCATCCGGGTCAAAGATTGCACCGAGACGGAACCAGGACTTGCTTTCGTCGAGGACCTTGCGGACCTTTTCGAGGTTCTTGCTGGACGGTTCCGGAGCGATACCGCCGAACAAAGAATCATCTTCGTTGCGGAGCGTGATGAGGCATTCCGGATTGTCGAGGAGAGCAGCCGGACGGCGGCGGGTAGAACCGTGAACATGGTCGCACACAAGCGTGAGGCGGCCCTTCTTGATGAATTCCTTGATGCGGTCGAACTTGATCGTGCCCTGCTTCACGAGGAATTCCTTGTAAATCTTGAGGGAGTCGATAATTTCCCAGTCAACCTTGGAGACCGGTTCGAACTTCCAGGTAGCCATCATTTCGTTAGAAAGCTTGGTGATGACGTTCGTGATTTCCGGACCTGCAGGACCGCCGTCTGCCGGGTTGAACTTGATGCCGTTGTAGTGGCTCGGGTTGTGGCTCGGAGTCATGTTGATGGAGCAAGCAGCACCGAGCATTTCGATGGCAGCGGAGAATTCCGGAGTCGGCATTTCGCCACCGTAATAGACCTTCACGCCAGCCTTTGCAAACTGGTCTGCGACAGCTTCGCAGAATTCGTGACCGAGCAAGCGGTTGTCATGACCAACGACCACGCCACGCTTCTGGAGTTCGGCAAAATCCTTGACACCCAGAGCAGCGAAAAGTTCCGGAGTTGCTTCCTTGTACAAACGCACAATAGCAGCACCGACAACCTGCAAGTTGCGGAGTGTGAATTCAGAACCGATTTCACCGCGCCAGCCGGAGGTACCAAAGCTGACCTTAGCCGGTTCCTGGGAGGTCAAAGCGACCTGCTTCACGGTTTCAACCAGGTTCATATCGGTAGCCGGGTTGAATTCGGGGGACTGAATCTTTTTCCAAATCTGGGTAATGTTTTCCATAAGGGTTCCTTTGTAGTTTTTACGTCGCAAAGATAGAAATTTAGTAGGAAGTAGGAAGTAGACAGTAGGAAGAAACGCCTAAAACAAGGGGTTACAATTCTTGTAAAAAAAAGACTCACTTTTATGTGAGCCTTGACTTTTACCTATTTCTTAAATTGCAACGACTACTTCGATTTCAAAGCTTCAAGCCGAGCCTTCGCCTCAGCAATTTTCTCTGGGGGCAAGCCCATTGCCTGCATAACGCTTATAGCATCGGCATGGCCTTCAGTTTTGCCTTCCGACTTGCCTTCAGCCTTTCCTTCAGTCTTACCCTTGAGAAAATTCTCAGCAATAACGGCATCGTATGCATGCATTTCGTCGAACATGAATTGCTCCATTTTTTTCAAAAGTTCAGGATCAGCATTGCTTACCCGCAAGCGGTCCAAAGCGTTCTTGAGAAGCGGGTCTTCCGATTCGGGGACTTCAAGCGGGCCCCTTGAAATGAGCCTAAGCCAGAAATCTTCACGGGAGTTCACGCCCTTGCGAAGCTTCAAGAACTTAACCAAATCAACTATAATATATTTATTTTTCGGAAACAGCGGCAAGGCCATCCCCGCCTTTACATCGTGCTTACTATAAAGCATCCACGTGTCCTTATAAATCTCCCTCGACTCCAAGATCGGGAATCTGCAAAGCCAAATGGAAACAGTTTCAGGAACCTCGTAATAATGAGCCATCTTTTCCTTTTCGGACATCGCAAGGAACTGTTCCGACCGATTATAATCATGCTTGCCACGTATCGTTAGATACGCATTGTAAAGCTGCATACGGTCCAAAAAGAACGGATGTTCGCGGTTTTGTAACTCGATATTCATGAAGCGGTTGTCACGCGTCGCCACCCACACATCAAGCCGCATGGGCTCATCGCCAGGCATAAACACGTCGATATATTTTTCGAATGCGTAGCTGAGGTCGACAATTTCGTGGTCATTGTCAAGTTCAAGAATACTGTTCAGCAGGTCACGAATCGTATCCTTGTCATCCAGCAAGGCGCGGAACGTCGCCGGATAATACGGAAGCAAGTATTCTACGCCATCTGCGTTTTTGACAATATACGGTTTTGTTGTTGTATTATTTTCATTTGCCATTAGCATGTCCTTATAATGGTAAGGAACATCCCCTACCCGTTATATTAACACGCTTTTGACGCCTACGGCGTCCGCGGCTGCACTCGGTCATAGAAAAATGCAAGCATTTTTCTGCGACTCTCGTTTTGCACGCTTTTTTGCCCCATTTGGCCCAAAGCTTTTTTTTGAATTCGAGTAAAATGATTTTAACACAGACAACAAAACAATTTCGGACAAAGTTAATTTTTCAGCATCAAGCCGGGGCGTTACGGGACCGGCGTATGAGGCCCCGTTCGAGGGGGTGGAGAGCAACGAAGTGCGAACCAGGGGGACACACCCCCACCAACCTTAACTAGATTGCCGCGTCGCTACGCTCCTCGCAATGACGTTTTTTCAAGCTACAGCTCTTGATTTACAAGCCTTTAATTTCGCCACATTTTTCTCTCATATCTAGTCTTTGCTCGTGGCAAGCTCCGCGATATTCTTCACATTTTCACATGCAAAATTCCAATAACTAATAACCCAAATCTATCGGTAATAAAATTATTTGATGATGCAAATTCATTACTTTTGCAAAACGGTGCAATTCCAATAACAATTTACTGCCTACGGCCTACTGTCTACTGCCTACTTTATTATATTATGGCTACTATGCAAATTACAAACGCTTCTCAACTTACTGGTGTTTTCCCCGCGTTGTTCACCCCGCTCAAGAACGACGATCCTAAGAACCTTCGCAACTCCATCGACTATAAGAAGATGGGGCAGATGATTGACGATGTTATTGCAGCTGGTGCTAGTGGTGTGCTCCCCGCCGTGACGACGGGCCAGAGTGCAACGGTCTCTCCGCAGCAGCACTTGGATATCATTAAGTTCACGCTCGACTACGTTGACGGTCGCGTTCCTGTGATTGCAGGCGCAGGCTCCAACTGCACGCGCGAATCTATCGAGATGATCGAAAACGTTTTGAAGATTGCTCCGGTGGCGGTCCTCTGCGTTACAGGCTACTACAACAATCCGCCGCAAGAAGGCCTCCTCAAGCACTACCAGACGCTCAGCAGCGAAACGGGTGCCAAGATTGTTATTTACAACGTTCCGGGCCGTACCTCCAGCTATGTCCATCCGGACACCTTGATTGCTCTTGCCGAAGACAAGAACATCATCGGTCTCAAGCAGGCGGTTGAATTTGGTTTTGGCGAAAAGTTCCACGAAGACACGATGCGCGTCATCAAGGAAACAAAGGGCAAGGACTTCGCTGTGATGAGCGGTGAAGACGGTCTCTTTGCAGACCTCCTCGAAATGGGCGGCACGGGTATCGTGAGCGCAACGGGCAACATCCCGGAAGCTTGCAAGACTTTCGTTGACCTCTACAAGGCTTTCCAGGCTGGCGACAAGGACAAGGCTCACAACTTGCAGAAGGCTGCACGCGACTACATCGACGCCACGTTCTGCCGCAAGAACCCGATTCCTCTCGGAACGCTCTTCAACAGCCCGTTGTTCCAGCCGCTCGTAAGCGTGAAGGACACGGCTAACGGTGCCGACGCTGTTGCCCGCATCATGAAGCTCATCGACGAGAAGGCAACCAGTTTGAAGAAGTATCATATTTAGACGAAAGAACGCCGCTGCGCGGCTACAGACTAAAGACGAGAGATTGTTAAACAAGTTATTTGAATCTTTTCTCTCGTCTGTAGCAAAGCAACGCAGTTGCGAAGCGTTCACTCGTCTCTCGTCTATTTTTTTAACAGGAGAATCACAATGGCTAAGAATGAAAAATCCGTTACCGACTTGGTCTGCGAACACATCAAGAAGCAGAAGCTTCTTCCGATCCCGGTGCAGACTCTGAACGAAGAAGCCGAAGCTACACGCTACTTCGGCGGCGACCTCAAGGAATTCTTGGCAGCAGCCAAGACTCTCGGCGCAAAGGGAATCTTCGTTGAAACACTTTATCTGGAAGACGACGAATTCTACTACGACAGCGGCATCGATGACGAAGAATACCTCGCCATGAACGGCGACTTCAATAACGAATGCTGCTGCGGTGAAAACTGCAACTGCAAGAAGGGCGACAAGAAGAAGTCCAAGAAGGCTGAAGAAGACGATAAGGTTGACGGCGTTCTCTTGGAACCGGAAGACCTCGAAGGTCTTGACCTCTCTCTCCTCCGTCCGGAAATTGCTAAGTTCCTCGACCGCGTTGGCGAAAGCTGCGGCGTACGCTTGACGGTTCCGGGTGTGGATCACCTCGAAGTCGAAATTTTCGCTGACTGGTACGACGAATTTGCCGAACTCGTTGACGAAGCTTCTGAAATCATCGAAGAAGATCCGAACGGCGCCCTCGAACAGGTGGAAGCCATGTTCAAGGAAGCTGAAAAGGCAGCCAAGGATGAGGACAAGAGTGTGAAGAAAATCGCCGCTCATCCGCCGAAAAAGACCGCAAGCGCTAAAGCTAAGAAGTAATCTTAAGAAGTCTTCAACTTTAGACAAAGTATTGACGCGAGTTCCGTTTCGGGACTCGCTTTTTTTTGTGCACGAGATGCGCGGCATTTCCAACGTTCGCAAGCATCACGCGAAATTTGTTCAACATGCAAAAACGCTCCCCGACGGGGAGCGTTTTCACAGTCTTTGGGGAGAGAAACTTTTTACTTCACAAGAACGCGCTGCATGAAGCTGCCCTGCTTCACCATGTAAATGCCAGAGTTCTTGTAGTTAGACTTGAGAACCTGAGCCATAGATGCGCCGGCTTCGAGCTTTGCGATACCGAGGAAACGACCCTGCATATCGAACACCTGGAAGTTGCCACTCTTGAGTTCCATTCTTGGAACTGCTGCGTGAATTGCAGTCGTGCTGCTAGAAGATTTCACGGTCTTAGAAGAGCTAGACTTAGCTTCGCTACTAGAACTGGATTCAGGCTGTGGAAGCGGATGTTTCTTGTCGGTCATCTTGAAGTAGGTGACATCGAACGAACCAGAACCACCACCGGCTTCGACAAGCACCTTGGCTTCGTACATCTTACCCATTTTCATGCCGAGAGATTCCCATTTCTTGAAGTGAGCCGTGATGTCGATATGGCCACAGGAACGAGCACTCTTACGCACGCTGAAGAACTGCGGGAAAGTCTGATCCCCCTTAATGGAGGGCTTGTTTACACGAGTGTTCTGCCAAATTTCGTAAGTATCACCGTCAACCGTGAATTCACCCTTTCTCTGGCCAAGGAGATTTGCACCCGGCTTGCTGAACCAGTCATCAACGATGTAGTATTCCACGAGCGGATCAACCGTCCAACCATAGATACCAATGTAGTTGTAGCCACCGGCAGAACCCTGTTTTTTCCAGTTGAAATAGGCATCGATGGGGCCAACTTGTTCATAAGTCTGCTTTTCATCATACTTGAAGCCGACACGGGCAAGGAAGTCACCCGTATTACTCCAGCTGGCCTTATAAGTTCCGTTATCATAGTAGGTCATGGAGTTATTGCCACCCTGGTACCAGATTTCATAGTGGTACGGAGAGCTGCCGACATTACCCGTCACGCTAGAGTTGTTCTGCCCCTGAGTCGTCTTGCTGGAACCCTGGTGACCCATTTCGTCCTTGCAGGCGTCAATCGTACCGGAAACAGTGCTGCTGCCCTTAGAAGAGCTAGATTTCACTGTTCCTGCAGAAGAGCTGGAAGTCGGGGTTACTGGGCCATTGGAGACATAGACCTTGGCGTAATTAAAATCAATCTTTCCAGAAGCGCCCTGCTGTTCAGGATACTGACCAGCTTCGCCCAAAATCTTTGCTTCATACAAAGAGGAACCAAGAGTAATGCCCTTCTGCTTCCAAGCCTTGAAATGTTCAGTGATGCTGATGGTACCGCACTTACGGGCAGTGCTTCTCAAGCTGTAAATCTGCTTGAAGGGTTTATTGCCTTCAATACTTGCTCTGTTGGCGTCAGCCGTGAAGATTTCGTATTCGGCGCCGTCAACAGTGATTTTGCCCTGAGACGTACCAAGCCAATTCGGTCTAGAGGCCGGACCCCAGTTATCGACGATGTACCATTCGATCAACGGGTTCTGCATCCAACCGTAAATACCCGCATAAGCATAAGAAATTGATTTATCATTGGTAAAGGTCTTCATGCTATAATCGGCAACAAGGTTACCGACCGCGAGAGGATCCTTGCCACTGTTCATCCCGTAATAGAGACCTTCTCTGCACAGGAAGTCATCTGTATTGGAGAAAGAACATGAAAAAGAGCCGTCGGTATAGAAATCGGTTGTAGCGCTGCCGCTCTTGTTCCACTGTTCATAGTGGAAATCACCAATTTGTCCAGTTTCACCCTTGTCGGCACCCGCGCCAACGCTAAACGAGACCGTTTTCTTTGTGCCAGAATGACTTGCGTTGCAGAAATCCTGGGCAAAAGCACCAGAGGCAAGTCCTAAAGACAGGACCAATCCAATCTTGGCTGCACTAGAAATGTTTTTCATAGTAATGATACTCCTCACATTTTAGTTATGCTTAACATAATATATTAGAGAGTATTCTAAAAAGGACTCCTGAAAAAAAAGTTTGTTGTTTAGAAAAACAACGACATTTTGTTTACAGAAAAAAGTTAAAAAATGGCACAAAAAAAGCCTCTTCCCCAACATTTCAGGAAGAGACTTTTAAAATTTCGGGAACTAACGTTCCGTCTCAACAAGTTTAGCGATTATTCTTCGGTTTCCGTCGGGCCGATTTCCTGCTTTTCAGCATCGTCTTTTACAACGGAATCGTCATCGACTTCAACGCCTTTGACCTTGTCGAAAGTTTCCTTGGCATCAGCGCTATCCTGTTCGATATCTTCGACGCTCGGGAGTGCAGTTGCATCCTTCACGACGTCGCCATCGCGCAGCGTAATCGCCTTGACACCCTGGGCATTGCGGCCCGTGAGGCGTATATCGGCAGCCTTGATGCGGATGACCTGACCATCCTTACTCGTAATGATCAAATCGTAATCGTCAGCTACGCTTTCCACGAACACGGCGGCACCAATCTTGTCTGTAACGTTCAGGTTGCGGACACCCTTGCTGCCACGGCGGGTCACGCGGTAAGAACCCGGTTCAGAACGCTTGCCATAACCCTTTTCGGTGATGGTCAAGATCTTGTTACCAGCCTTGAGCCACAAGAGCGAAATGACTTCGTCGCCTTCGGCGAGCGTAATGCCCTTCACGCCATGTGTGCCACGGCCCATAGCGCGGAAGCAACTAATCGGGAACGTGACGGCCTGACCGTTCTTGGTCGCAATCATCAAGAGATCCTTCGGGATCGGACGGTTTGCAAAGTCTTCAGCATCGCCAGATTCAGATTCTTCGGCAACAGCGGCTTCGGCAGCCTGAGCTTCCGCGGCATTTTCAACGGCTTCTGCGGAATCGTCGTCAGAAGCGTTCTTGCTGGCTTCGTATTCTTCGGCAGACATGCCCACGAGCTGAACCTTGACCAATTCATCGTCTTCGTCGAGGCTAATGGCATTGACGCCAGCCTTGCGCGGACGGCTAAAGAGCGTGAGGTCCATCTTGTTGATGATGCCCTTCTTGGTCGCAAACACGAGGCAGAAGTATCCACCGAACTTGCGCACCGGCACAATCGCCTGCACCTTTTCGCCTTCCGTGAGAGCGACAAAGTTCACAATCGGGCGTCCCTTACCATTGCGGGCGCCTTCCGGCAAGCGGTAGACCTTTGTCCAGTAGACACGGCCCTTGTTCGTAAACACGAGCAAGTAGCTGTGCGTACTAGCCGTGAAGATCTGTTCCACATTGTCTTCGTCCTTGAGGCCTGCGCCGATGATGCCTTTACCACCGCGGTTCTGAGCCTTGAACGTGTCAATCGGGAGGCGACGGATGTAGCCTTCCTTGCTAAGCGTAATGACCTGTTCTTCTTCGGCAATGAGGTCTTCGTCATCGCTATCGTCAATCGCTTCGCCAATCGTCGTGCGGCGTTCATCACCATACTTGTCAACGACTGCATCGAGCTTCTGGAGCATGATAGCAACGCGGCGTTCGCGCTTTTCCAAGATGTCCTTCAAGTCTGCGACCGTTGCAATGAGTTCGTTGTATTCGGCTTCCAACTTTTCGATGTTCAAGCCAACCAACTGGGCAAGGCGCATGTCAACGATGGCCTGAGACTGAATTTCATCGAGTGTGAAGCGATCCTGCAAGCTCTGCTTTGCTATTTCGGTCGTCTTGCTCTGGCGAATAATCTGCACGACTTCGTCGATGTTCTGCGTTGCAACACGCAAGCCTTCGATGATGTGGAGACGAGCGGCGGCCTTCTTCAAGTCGAACTGCGTTGCACGCGTAATCACATCGAGGCGGTGGTCAATATAGACCTGCAAAAGATCCTTGAGCGTAAGAAGCTTCGGGAGGTTATTGACAAGCGCCAAGTTGTAAATGCTAAACGTCGTCTGGAGCTGCGTGTACTTGAACAAGTTATTCAAGACAACTTCACCAACTGCATCACGACGAAGTTCAATCACGATGCGGATGTCACGGCTCGACTCATCGCGGATATCCGTAATGCCATCTATTCGCTTGTCGCGGACGAGGTCTGCAATCTTCTTGCAGAGTTCGGCCTTGTTCACCATGTACGGGATTTCGGTGACGATGATACGCGGTTTGCCCTTTGCATCCGTTTCAATTTCGGTACGGGCGCGCACACGCACACGGCCATGACCCGTGAGGTAAGCTTCACGAATACCAGAACGGCCACAGACAATAGCGCCTGTCGGGAAGTCCGGGCCCTTCACATATTCCATGAGGTCTTCGCCAGTCAAGTCTGGATTTTCAGCCAAAGCATGGATAGCGGCACCGACTTCGCGCAAGTTGTGCGGAGCCATATTCGTCGCCATACCCACGGCAATACCCGACGTTCCGTTCACAATCATGTTCGGGAGCGCAGACGGGAGCACCAGCGGTTCTTCGAGCGATTCATCGTAGTTCGGGCCCATGTCGACCGTCTCTTTTTCGAGATCTTCGAGCATGAGGGCGCCGAGGTTGTTCATCTTGGCTTCGGTGTAACGCATGGCAGCCGGGCTGTCACCGTCGATAGAACCGAAGTTGCCCTGACCAAACACCAGCGGATAACGCAAAGAGAAGTCCTGCGCCATACGGGCAAGAGTATCGTAAACAGCAACGTCACCATGCGGGTGGTACTTACCGATAACATCACCCACGATACGGGCGGACTTGACCGTTCCCTTGTTCGGAACCACGCCCAACTTGTGCATACTGTACATCACGCGGCGGTGCACTGGCTTAAAGCCATCGCGCGCATCCGGCAATGCACGAGCGACAATAACGCTCATCGAGTAGCGAAGATAGCAGTCCTGCATGTCTTGTTCGACAAGACTCTTGAACTGCGATCCAGGTACCATTTCTTCTGACATTAGTTAACCTCTATAGTAGGAAGTAGACAGTAGGATGTAGGAAGTCTTTCCCTAAATCTTGCCGCCGCCTTCTAACATTTCTTTAATCACATCTAAACTTTCTTCATCGGTCTGGTCTATGCGGTGCGGTGTGATTGTCGCATAGCCCTTATCTAGCAAGTTGTCGTCCGAACCCTCGGGAGCCATCGACCACAGCTTTTCGCCATCCAAAAACCACAAGCCATCCTTGTGATCGTAGTGGTCGGTAAACATACCACGGTCCATCGTGCAAGCCTTAAATCCAAGGAATTCATCATCCTTGACTTTCGGGAAATTCACATTCCAGAAAACGCCCTTGGAAATTTTCTTGAACAGGTTCTCGGAAACAATCTTGCGCGCAAAATCAATCGCCACCTGCAACAGGTTACCTTTCAATCCACGGAGCGAAAGCGCCACCGCAGGCACCCCCCAAAGGGCAGCTTCGCGAGCACCGGCAACCGTCCCCGAATATAGCGACGACACGCCGGAATTTTCGCCCACATTGACTCCCGAAAAACATACATCAAAGCCTTCGGGAACAATCGTGTTATCATCAAGGCCGTAATTGGCAAAATGCCCCACGGCAAACTTCACACAGTCCGCAGGAGTGCCCGAAACCGAGTAAACCTCGTACGGCAACTTCGCCTTCCCCGGAACCGTTTCGACGTGCTGAATACGCAACCCGCGACGGATCGTAAAGGCGTGACCGACACCACTCTGTTCGTCTTCGGGCGCAAAAACATAGACATCGGAAACCTCGCTCAAAGCAAGAGCGAGAGCATGCAAATTGACACTACCAACGCCATCGTCGTTAGTGATCAATACCCTAGTTTTCCGTAATTGTTCCATTTATATGCAATTTAGAAAAACGGGTGATAAAAATGTTTCAAAATCCTTAAAAACACGCGTAAAAAAGCCATTTTTGAGCCGTTTAAAGGGTAATTTTCTATCATTTCAACCATGTACACGGAACCTAAATTTTTAGCCATGAAAGAGCCCTCAAAATTCAAGAGGCTCGCAGAACTTTTACGAGTAATCATCTTGCAATTAGGCGACGATGTTCCACGCGCCCGCCGTGAATTCGAGACCTACGCCGAATGGCTCCACCTGCCCGAATCCGAGAGATTGACCGGCAAGAACCAGGCGCAAATGATTGACTTGTACAAGACGTTCCGCACCCGCGCAGGACTTGGCTTTGAACGCGACGTGTACCTGGAACAAGAACCGGGCGATCGAGAAGTCGCAAACGAAAAGCCCATCCAATTCGCCGTGCTCGTGCACAATTTGCGCAGCGCATTCAACGTGGGTTCCATCATCCGCAGCACCGACTGTTTTGGACTCGAAGGCGTACACCTCAGCGGCTACAGCTGTAGCCCCGACCACGTGACCGTCAAAAGTGCTGCACGCGGCTGCCAGGAATGGATCCCCATCAAGCGCTGGGACAGCCCCTTCGATTGCATCAAGTGGCATAAGGAAAACGGTTACGAAATCATCGCCCTTGAAACCGGCGAAGACATCCCGAGTATAAACAACGTAAAATGGCCCGAGAAAGGCCTCATCGTTCTCGGCAACGAAGAACTCGGCATCGCCCCGGAAATCATGGCCGAAGCAACCATGAAAGTCACCATCCCGATGGCTGGCCGCAAGGCAAGCATGAACGTCGCAGGCGCATTCGCCATCATGGCATTCTGCCTCCGCAGCAACGCGAAATAAAAAAGCGATATTCCAAAAAGCAAAAAGCCGCAGCTTCAAGCTGCGGCAATTTTTTTACTAGTAACTCTAAACTAGTAACTAGCCCAAAAGGCGAAGTAACTATTTACTCGGAGCAAGCGCCTTCACGGCGTCGGTCAAGCGGTCAATAGCCTTGATGAGTTCATCCATCTTGGCATCGCTTACGCCACCGGCAATGGCGGCAGCAGTCGCATTCGCAGCCGTTTCAACAGCCTTAGCAGCTGGAGCAGCACTCACCGGAACATGCCCAAACCAGATATCCGGCCAGCGGTCGTTACCACTGTTGTATGTAATACGCGTTGCAGTTTCAACCGGTTCGCCAATCTTCCAAATATAGAGTTCGTAGTCGAACAAGTCGTGGTCGTGGCCCTTGTCGGTTGCGCCCCACACAAGCCACTTGCCATCTGGCGAGAGGCGCGGGAAGTATTCATGGCTACGGCGGCCAGGAAGGTCCATCAGCTTCACGTTCTTCGGAATTCCAAAGAAGCCGACCTTTTCCACCTGCTTGCCATCCTTAGCCGTGAACCACAAGATTTCACTCGGAGCAGCCGTACCACCGTTACCCGTAGGGTTCACGCGGTAGAGCTTGGAGCCATCGAAATTCCAGTCGATCTGGCAACCGTCACCGGACTTTGTCCAAGCGTTCTTAGCCAAGTCCCACACGCCCGTTTCACGCATCGAACCACGAAGCGTGATTGCAAGATGCTTGCCATCCGGACTCATGTTCGGTTCCTGCAAAATCACGCCAGCCTTATTGAACGCCTTCTCGCCATCGAGCACGAGCGTTTCTTTTTTGCTCGTAAGGTCCATCGTAAAGACCTTGCCTGCACGGCTAAACACAATCGACTTGCCATCCGGGCGCCAGGTGCCCCACGTGGCGTTTTCAACAATCTTCGTTTCGTTTGAGCCATCAATGCCGACAGTCCACAAGTCCCACTTTTCCGGGTAGTTGGCATCGTTTTCAGGAACCCAGCCACCCTTGCTGCGGTTAAAAAGAACCTTCGAGCCATCAGGAGCAATACGCGGGAACCAGTCCACATTATTGCTCTTGGTCAGCGCACGGGCATTCGTCCCGTCAGCATTCATAATCCAAATATCGTGGAGCGAATTCGCACGGCTCGTAGACCAGACAATCGCCCCTTCGAGCTTTCCCTTCAAGGCATCGAGAGCCTTCTGTTCTTCAGGAGTCGGGTCAACAGACGCACCCATGGGAGCGCCCTGTGCAGCAAAAGCAGATACGGCCAAAAAGCCAATTGCGGAAATCAATGCAAACTTTTTCATAATCATGTTTTAAAAGATAGCAACACAGAAAAAATTGTGGAATAGAACACTTTTTAAAGCATCACAATTTAGCCCAACATGCAAATAAGTTTTTTGTAAGATTCTAGCAAAGCAAAAAGAACGCGTAGAGAACATTTAATGTTATTAAAAGCTTTTTTCGCAACCGCTCAAAGAAATGTCAATATAGATTTACAATTCGAGGAATGATTATGAAGTTACAAATTACCAGATGCTTACTGTTTGCAGGCATACTTGCAACTGCGTGGAACTGTTCCGAAAGTTCAGCAACACAAGACAGCGCATCAAGCAACACTTCAAGTCTTCAGATACCGCAGAACATCGTCGTAAGCGAACCCAGCTACTTTTACCAGCTCGGATCCAACTACTACGTCATCGCCCCCACAACCATGACCGTAAGCGACGGCTCCGGGAATGTCATCGGCACATTCAACACATCCACAGGCGCCATCATGTCGCTCTCTGGAGAAATCATCGCCATCAACCTGGACTTGAGCAAAATGCCCGTTGTCGCCCCGGCCGCACCCGCCAAGACATTGATTGCCGTTGACCTGGACTCCTAGCAATTTTTATATTGCAGTCCATGAGTGACGCCCTCGAAAAACGCATCAAGAAACACATCATCGGAAAGCCCCATCGCTTTTTAGCCATTTCTCCGCTTGGCTTTGAACAAACGCTTGCGAGAGAACTTGATTGCATTTTAGGAGAAAGCGCAACAGAACCGTCGCACGTCACTGGAGACGGCAAAGTCGAGTTCACCACAAAACTGACTGAAGCGTGGAAAGCAGTCGCCGTAAGCCG
The DNA here is from genome assembly GCF_002210345.1 of Fibrobacter sp. UWB4. Classification (NCBI taxonomy): domain Bacteria; kingdom Pseudomonadati; phylum Fibrobacterota; class Fibrobacteria; order Fibrobacterales; family Fibrobacteraceae; genus Fibrobacter; species Fibrobacter sp. UWB4. The sequence goes on from NZ_MWQI01000002.1 coordinate 278,722, forward strand.
CATCGCAAACCGCGTACTCATGGAAGTCGCAAGCTTCAAAGCCGAGAACTTCCGCGAACTCGAAAAGAAAGCAAGCGAAATCCCGTGGGAACTTTATTTAGACGCCAACGTCATCCCGAGCCGCGCGAGGGATCCAGTAAAGTTCACCAACGCATTAAACATTCACGTCACTTGCAAGCATTCCCGTCTGTACCACAGCGACGCCATCGCCGAACGTTTGTATAAAATAATAGAAGAAGGGGTAAGTGTCCCCCTCGCTCCTGCCGACACGGCATCCGCTACCCCCTCTGCGGGGACACCCCGCAACGCCCCGATGCAAAACGAGAATCGCGGCACACCTCAAAATCTTTACGTCAACTTCCTAGACGACCGCTGCACTATCTGGCTAGACCTCGCCGGAGAAGAACTCTACAAGCGCGGCTTTGAACGTTTCGTGAACGATGCCCCGCTCAAAGAAACCATCGCCTCTGCGATGATATTCGAAGCATTCCACTTCCTACCGTCTACTTCCTGCTGTCTACTAGATTTAATGTCCGGCAGCGGCACGTTCAGCCTCGAATCCGCCTGCATTGCAAACAAAATCATTCCCGGCACGTGCCGCGATTTTGCACTCAAGCACCAGCCCGCCTTCAAAGAAGCCACCTGGAATTTTATAACGCGAAGCGTCACCCTGAACGAAGTGAAATGCAACACATCTACGTTCGTCACCCTGAGTGAAACGAAGGGTCCAGTAAAGTCTTGCAACACATTCGCGACAATCGCAAAAATCATCACGAGCGATATTTCCGAACGCGCGGTAAGCATCATCAAGCACAACATCGAATGTAGCCCGCTCGCACAAATCGCGCCGAACGAAAACACGCCCACAATTTCTCCGCAACTCCGCGACTTTTTCAGCTACACCGCCAAAGAAATTGTAGACGCCTGCGACGACGCCTCGCCCGTTCTCGTGCTGAACCCACCCTACGGCAAACGCCTTGATTTCGACGCGCCCAAGCTTTACACGCAAATCGGCAAAAAGCTAACAGAACTCGCCCGCGACTTACGCAATTTGGGCAAATCACTCACAGTCGCCATCCTCGCTCCGAAAGACGACACCCGCGATGGCGCCAAGTACACCTGCACCGCAAACCTTTTGCGCGAATGCCCCGCCCTTTCAACAGAGATCAACCCAACCGCCAAAGTCGTCCAAACAAGCCACGGCGGCTTTAGCCTCAACGCCTTCTTTGCAACAATCTAGGCGCCATTCCATTTTCATCACAAGAATTAATTTTCTAACTTATAACCGAAATTTAAGGTGGCATATACAATGTCGCCGGAATTATTAAAGACAAAAAAGGATCATTATGCCGAAACTTCGTTCGCTCAAGACTATGGAAGGCCGCGAAATGGCCGGTGCACGTGCCCTTTGGCACGCAACAGGAACCAAGGTAGAAGACTTTGGTAAGCCCGTCATTTGCGTGGTGAACAGCTACACCCAGTTTGTACCGGGTCACGTTCATCTCAAGGATGTCGGCCAGGTTGTCGCACGCGCGATCGAAGCTGCCGGCGGTGTCGCTAAGGAAATGAACACCATCGCAGTCGATGACGGTATCGCCATGGGCCACGACGGTATGCTCTATAGCCTTCCCTCCCGCGACCTCATTGCAGACGCTACCGAATACATGGCTAACGCCCACCGCGCCGATGCCCTCGTTTGCATTTCCAACTGCGACAAGGTGACTCCGGGTATGCTCATGGCCGCTATGCGCCTCAACATTCCGGCAATCTTCGTTTCTGGCGGTCCGATGGAAGCTGGTCACGTCACGACGAAGGACGGCAAGGATCGCGCCCTCGACTTGATCGACGCCATGATCGATTCTGCAGACAACACCATCAGCGATGAAGAAGTGGCAGACATCGAAGCAAACGCTTGCCCGACTTGCGGTTCCTGCTCCGGCATGTTCACCGCAAACTCTATGAACTCCCTTACCGAAGCCCTCGGCCTTAGCCTCCCGGGCAACGGCACCATCGTCGCTACCCACGCCGAACGCAAGAAGCTCTTCGAAGCTGCCGGTAAGCGCATCGTGGAACTCTGCCACCAGTATTACGATTTGAACGACGAAAGCATCCTCCCGAGGAGCATCGCCACGAAGGACGCCTTCGAAAACGCCATGCGCCTCGATATCGCCATGGGTGGTTCTTCTAACACCGTTCTCCACTTGCTCGCCGTCGCTCAGGAAGCTGGCGTGGACTTCACCATGAAGGACATCGACCGCCTCTCCCGCAACACGCCGTGCATCTGCAAGGTCGCCCCGACCGTCCACAACATCCATGTCGAAAACGTGAACCGCGCAGGCGGCATCATGGGCATCATCGGTGAACTCGACCGCATGGGCCTCATCCACAAGAGCGCAAAGACTGTTCACGCCGCCACGATGGGCGACGCTCTCGAAATGAACGACCTCAAGCGTAATCCGACTGCCGAAGCCAAGCAGCGCTACCTCGCAGGTCCGGGCCGCAAGTACAACATCGAAGCATTCTCTCAGAACTTCATGTATCCGGATCACGACCTCGACCGCGCAAACGGCGCTATCCGCGATGGTGAACACGCTTACACCAAGGACGGCGGCCTCGCTGTTCTTTACGGTAACCTCGCTATCGACGGCTGCATCGTGAAGACCGCAGGCGTTGACGAATCCATCTGGAAGTTCACTGGCCCGGCAATCGTATTCGAAAGCCAGGAAGAAGCCGTGAACGGCATTCTCGGCAACAAGGTGAAGGCTGGCGACGTCGTCGTCATCCGCTACGAAGGCCCGAAGGGTGGTCCTGGCATGCAGGAAATGCTCTACCCGACCTCTTACCTCAAGAGCCGTCACCTCGGCAAGTCTTGCGCCCTCCTCACCGACGGTCGCTTCTCCGGCGGTACGAGCGGTCTCTCCATTGGCCACGCTTCTCCGGAAGCCGCCAACAAGGGTAACATCGGTCTCGTGCACACGGGCGACGTCATCGAAATCGATATCCCGAACCGCACCATCAACGTGGAACTCACCGACGAAGAACTCGCCGCCCGCCGTCAGGAAATGGAATCCCGTGGTAATAAAGCATGGCGTCCTGAACACAGAGACAGACAGGTTTCCAAAGCACTTCAAGCATATGCAGCAATGGCATCAAGTGCAGATAAAGGTGCTGTCAGAGACCTGTCTCTGATTGGAGTTAAATAAGGGCATCTCCTTTTCATACAAAAAACGGCACCGCGCAGGTGCCGTTTTTTCATCCATACAAATTCTAAACCAAACTACACGACAGTCAGAATATCTGAGAATCCCGTCACCTCAAAAATTTCCTTGATTTCATCGCAGACATTCTTGATAGTCATCTTGCCCTGCTTGTTCATAATCTTCTGGGCCGAAAGCAACACACGCAATCCCGCCGAAGAAATATAAGTCAACTTGGCAAAATCAAATTCCAAATCAACAACCCCATCCAGCTTCCCCTGAATTTCAGATTCAAGCAAAGGAGCAGTCATAGTGTCCAGACGCCCTTCTAGAGCGAAAGACATATTGGAGCCATCCACTTTTTTTTCGATTTTCATTATAGCCTCTCTTTGTATTTTAAATCAACAATAAATTAACCCAATTTTTTGACAACGGTTAAAATATTCTTCTGACCATCACGTTTATACTCAACACCATCCATAATTTTTTTCACGAGGAATATTCCAAGTCCTCCAATTTCACGGTCCTCTGCAGAAAGTGAAACATCTGGGTCCGTTTTCTTTAGCGGATCGTATTCCACTCCCTCGTCAATGAAAGTGAGCTTTGCAGTCAGCACATCCGCATTCACATTCAGAATCAACTTCATGTTCGAAGAGCCTGAATAACGAACAACATTGCTGAACAGTTCATCGATGGCAACGCCAATCTGCATGATAGCCTTTGGCGAAGGATGAAGCGGTTCCAGTGAACTTTCAACAAAATCTGTCAAAGTTCTAACATTTTCAAATTTTGAATCTACGACGATTTCTTTAACCCAATTCTGCATATTACCAGCCAAATATTTCGTAAATCATACAATAATTATACATTTATCTCGCAAAAATAATCAACAATTCTAAGAAAGTCCCCAAAAAAAGAGCAAAAAAACAAACAATTCTATATTTGAATCGTATGATCAACACAACCCTCTGCTATATCGAGCAAAACGGCAAATATTTGCTCCTCCATCGCATCAAGAAAAAAAAAGACATCAACAAAGATAAGTGGATTGGTATCGGAGGCAAGTTCGAAGAATGGGAATCCCCCGAAGACTGCATCCACCGCGAAGCGCTTGAAGAAACAGGACTCACGCTCATCCGTCCCAAATACCGGGGCATAGTCACCTTCATCAGCGACGGCATGGACCAAACCGAATTCATGCACCTTTTCACAGCTACCGAATTTACAGGTTCGCTCAAGGATTGCGACGAGGGTGTACTGGAATGGGTGGATAAGCAGAAAATTCGCGAACTGCCCCACTGGGATGGCGACCTCATATTCCTGGCTTTACTCGAACGCGGCGAACCATTTTTTTCGCTAAAGCTCACCTACAAAGGGAGTGAACTTACCGAGGCGTTATTGAACGAGGAACCGGTTACGCTGCAAGATTTCCTATAAAAATGTAATATTCCACATTTTTTTGAGGAAAAATGATATAACGAGTTAACAAACTGCTAAAAATTAAGCATATTTGTAATACTCCAAACCAACCCCAGACTCGGCAAGATGCGTATTCTTACGATATTGCCGAGTCGCTTTTTTTATAAGTGGTCAATAGTCATTAGTCAATAGTCATTGGCCAAGTGCACACCGCCCGCCATGCAGGAGTTCTCTAGTTTAACCAAAAATTACCACTTGGCAAGGGCGTTCGAAACGATCAGGTCCTGGAGCTTTTCAACGGCACGCGTCTGACCATGGCGGTCTTCGGTCTCGTTCGCCTGGACATCATAAACTCCGTCTGCAGAAAGGGACTTGCTCTCGTAGATGATTCTTTCTTTTACGTTATCATAAAACTTAACTTCAACGCGGATCGTAACGCGATATGTCTCGACATCGCTATTGCTGTTGTAGTTTTCAGGCTTGTTCGAATAGCTTAACAAAGTAATTTCAAAATCGGCATTGGCATCGCCATTCACGAGGCGCACACCACCCGCATTGCGTTTGAACATATCAACAACGGCCGTATGGATATTATTGGCGAGCACCGGGTCTAGAGTCTTGTCATCAACTTCATGAATGTTAACTGTTTTAATATGGCTCGGAAGCGTCGAAGCGGTAAAGCTGTAACAGCCATTCAAAAGAGTAGCAAGCAAAGCTACAGCAACAAAACAAAGCAAACAGGAGAGATTCTTTCGAAAACGCATGTCGATAATTTAGAAAAAAGCTATCTTTCCACCCGTAAAAAAATTTTCAACCGAGGCAATCAAATGCTTGATATTAAAAAGATCCGTGAAAATCCGGAATATTATATTGCTGAAACAGAAAAGAAATATACGACCGTAAGCCTTCGTGACGTGCTCGCCGTCGATAACGAACGCCGCCCACTCCTCACCGAAGTCGAACGCCTCAAGAGCGAACGCAACGCCCAGTCCAAGCGCATTGGCGAACTCAAGAAGAAGGGCGAAAACGCAGACGAAGCCCAGGCCGCCACGCGCGAACTCGGCAACAAGATCGACGAACTTGACAAGAAGCTCAAGGAACTTGACTACAAGCAGACCGAAATGCTCATGCACGTTCCGAACATCGCTCCGCGTTCTCCGGAAGGCAAGGACAGTTCGGACAACGTTGTTGAAAAAGACGGTCCGATCCCGTTTGACTACTACACCAAGAACGATGACTTCGCCCGCGTCGACCACAAGACTCTCGGCGAACGCCTTGGCATTTTTGACTTTGAACGTGGCGCAAAGATTTCTGGCAGCGGCTTTCCGGTTTACCGCGGTCTCGGCTCTCGCCTCGAACGCGCCCTCATCCAGTTCTTCCTCGACGAACACCAGAAGGCAGGCTTCGAAGAATTCACTCCGCCGTACCTCGTTACCCGCAACACCATGCGCGGCACGGGTCAGCTCCCGAAGTTCGAAGAAGACATGTACCGTTGCGACAAGGATGACGACCTGTTCCTCATCCCGACGGCAGAAGTCCCGCTCACGAACCTCTACTCTGGCGAAGTGATTCCGGAATCTGAACTCCCGAAGCGCATCTGCGCCTACTCCGCTTGCTTCCGCCGCGAAGCTGGCAGCTACGGCAAGGACACCCGCGGTCTGCTGCGCTTGCACCAGTTCAACAAAGTTGAAATGGTCTACTTCGCCCATCCGGAACACAGCTACGAAGACCACGAAGAACTCACCCGCTTCGGTGAAAAGCTCCTCGAAAAGCTCGGCCTCCCCTACCACCGCCTTGCCCTCTGCAAGGGCGACCTCGGTTTCGGTGCTGCCAAGTGCTACGACCTCGAAGTTTACGCTCCGGTCGAAAAGAAGTGGCTCGAAGTCAGCTCCTGCTCGAACTTCGAAGACTACCAGGCTCGCCGCGCCAACATCAAGACGAAGGTCAACGGCAAGAACGTCTACCTCCACACGCTTAACGGCTCTGGCCTCGCCACTCCGCGCGTGATGGTCGGCATCTGCGACAACTACCAGCAGAAAGACGGCTCGCTCAAGATTCCTGAAGTGCTGCGTCCGTACATGGGTGGGCTAGAGTTTATCAAACCGAAAGCCTAACCATGTAGTGAGGATTTTTCGCAAGAAAAATCCGAGTGCGAGGTTTCGCAAGAAACCTTGCCCGCTCATCGGGGTGGGCTTGAGTTTATCACCCCGAAGAAGTAATAATTGTCATGCCCGGCTCGACCGGGCACCACCCTCTTGTTATGGCAAGACGGGATCTATCGAATTTCAAAAAGCAAGTCCCCGCGGACTTGCTTTTTTCGTCGTCATCGTCATTCCGAGCAACGCGAGGACAACTCAGAAGGCGAGCGTTGCAAAAAAGAGTTAACTCTTTTTTATAACCGAGCCAACGAGTTGGGGCTAGCCCCATCCAGTCACATTTATTTCAGCTTTTCCAGCTTTTCATAAACGTCGTACAGTCTCTGCACCCCGTTTTCTAGCCCGTAGTAATGCTTCACGTACGGCACGAGCAATGCAAAGAACAGCACATCCAGCATCATGACCGGGATTTCAGGCACGACAACCACAAAAAGTATCCCGCCCACAGTCAAAAGCGCAAACAGAATCATCACAAGTTCGTGCACCAGCCGCTCATGCTGAAAAAAGCCGATATGCGTCCGCACCGACAAGAGCTGTTCTGCCGTCAAAGGCACCCCCGCCGCAACCATTTTCAAAAGTTCATTTTCGTAATTGCTCAACTTTTTCAGCATATTTATAATATACAGAAATCTTGAATCATATGCAATCATCCGATGCAACAAAAAAAAGAAAGAAGCGTCGGCCAAGGATGGGGAGGGTGCAGGGAGGGGCCCGTGCGGCCTTCGCAACTCCGAGCTGGGGCCCCTCCCGCATAACGTACTTTTTCACATTCAAAATACAGATTTTTTTAACGCCCTTTTTTTTAAAAAAATTTTTGAGCTATTGCAAAATAGAATGTTATTTTAAAAGCATGGAGTCTTTGGAATTCACATCCCTGCCGTCCATGTTCTTTGCAAACTGCGACAGGGCCGCTTTTAAAGGATGGTATCACCGTAAAAACGGTGAGTGGATTCACTATTCCAAAGGAACTCTCAAGCAAAACGTCAAGGCTCTCGCACTTGCCTTAAATTCACTCGGTTTAAAAGAAAAAGAAAGCGTCGGCATCATCGCCCCAAGTTCTCCAAACTGGATTATCGCAGACATAGCCATACAAATAAATCACGCTCACGTCGTTCCGCTTTTTCCAAACATTTCTTCTGAGAACTTTGAATACCAAAGTCACGATGCCAATATCAAGATCCTAATTATCAATTCCTTTGAAGAACTTGAAGAGCCTCTTTACGATTTGCTCCCGTCTTTTTCAAAAATCATCTGCATCGACAACGATTCGTTCCTCCCAGCCAATGGAATTTATTGGGAAGACCTGCTAAAAAAAGGATCCAAACTTCTTGCAGACAAGAACCAATCGGAATGGATCAAAAAGAATATTAAATCCATTCAGCCAGACGATATTTTTAGCATCATTTATACAAGCGGTTCTACAGGTCGGCCCAAAGGTGTGGAACTTACACACAGGAACATGTTAGTACAAATTCAAAACATCGCCCCGATGTTCAAGTTTGATACAAAAAAAGATTCATGCCTCACAATCCTCCCGGTCGCTCACGTTCTCGAGCGCATGGCCGTCTATTTTTACACGCTCAGCGGCGTCACCGTTTACTTTGGCGACAATCCCAAGAACCTTTCGCACATCTTGCGTGAAGTTCGACCGACCATCATGATCGTGGTCCCGCGCATTCTCGAGCGCCTTTACGAGAGCATGACAACAGCAACAGATCGCGCCAAGGGAATCAAAAGATTCCTAATAAAACACGCTATCAAGATTGCAAAAATCAAAGAACCCAATAAGCGCTTCGATCCTCTTTATTGGCTATTCAATAAGCTCGTCTATAAGAAAATGCGTGAAGCCGTCGGAGGCAACTTCCGCATGATTATTTCGGGTAGCAGTTCTCTCAACAAATCTATTTTACGATTCCTTTTGAACATCGGGCTACCCGTTTTTGAAGGCTATGGCATGACGGAATGTTCGCCCGTCGTTTCTGCAAACTGCCCAAAAGCGATAAAGCCCGGTTCAATAGGCAAGCCTCTGCCCCATCTCGAAGTCCGAATCGGGAAATGCAACGAAATCCAAGTCCGTGGTGAAAGCGTTTTTAAAGGATACCACAATCGCCCCGACTTGAACGCCAACATATTCACAGAAGACGGTTTTTACCATTCTGGAGACCAAGGCTATTTCGACGATGACGGATTCCTTTATTTTACAGGTCGCATCAAAGAACTCCTCAAGACAAGTACCGGCAAATACGTTAGCCCCAACCCCATCGAACTCGAAATCATCCGCCACCCGCTTGTAGAACAGGCGCTCGTCATCGCAAATGACCGTAAGTTCGCCTCGGCCATTATCTGGCTGAACCCTGTAGGCGCCCGCCGCATGCTCAAGCCGCAAAACGAAGATTACGATGTAGAAAATGCGCTAAAGTCACCACTTGTCCGCGATGCCATCAATCGCCACATCGAACATGTCAACGAAAAGTTGAATCATTGGGAACAAATTCGCAAGTGGACTCTGGTCGGTGACGAACTCACAATTGAATCGGGTCTCTTGACCCCCACATTAAAAATTCGGCGCACCGTTGCTGAAAAACGATACGCCGAACAAATTGAAAAGATGTATCAACAGTAAGAAGTTAGCAGTAGGAAGTCGGAAGTTAAATAATCGCAGCGAAGCTGCCTAACTTAACAACTTCCTACCGTCTACTGTCTACTGCCTACTAGAAGTGGATCACGCGGACCTTGATGACCTTGTCGAGCTTGGAGAGCTTTTCGACGATGGAATCATCGACCTTGCTTTCGACGTCAACGAGGTTGTAACCGATCTTGCCATTGCTCTTGTTGCTGAAAGAAGCAATGTTGATGCCTTCTGCACCGAACACCTTCGTGATTTCAGAAATCATGTTCGGAACGTCCTGGTTGATCACGACAACGCGGCTCTTGATGCCAGCATGCGGATGATCGACGAGAGCCGGGAAGTTCACGGAATTGCGGACGCAACCGTATTCGATGTAGTCCTTCAATTCTTCAACAGCCATCACTGCGCAGTTTTCTTCGGCTTCTTCAGTAGAAGCGCCGAGGTGCGGGAAGCAAGTGACCTTGTCGTTCTTGATGAGTTCTGCAGTCGGGAAGTCGCAGAGGTAACCCTGGAGGGAACCAGAAGCGAGCATTTCGTTCACCGGATCCATTTCAACAATGCCACCACGAGCAAAGTTCATGATGTAGGAACCCTTGAACTGAGCGAGGTTCTTGCGGTTGAGGAGGTTTTCGGTAACGCCCTTGATGAACGGAACGTGGACCGTGAGGAAGTCAGAATTTGCAATCACGGTGTCGAGGTCAGCAATTTCGACCTTGTTAGAAAGCTCATGCATGTTGTTTGCGTTCGGATACGGTTCGTAAGCGATCACGCGCATGTTCTTCCAACGGGCATAGTTAGCAACGAGCACACCGATCTTGCCAAGGCCAACAACACCGAGAGTCTTGCCGGCAAGTTCCATACCAGCAAACTTCTTCTTGCCGCTTTCGACAGTCTTTGCGAGGTCCGGATCGTTCACGTCGAGACCCTTGACCCAAGCAGCAGCCTTGTCAGCGTTACGGACAGCCATGCCGAGCACGGTCATCACGAGTTCAGCAACAGCGTTTGCGTTTGCACCCGGAGTATTGAACACGCAGATGCCCTTTGCAGAAGCCTTGTCAATCGTGATGTTATTCACGCCAGCACCGGCGCGAGCGACAGCCAAAAGGCCATTGAAGTTATCCGTATCGACCTGGGCAGAACGCACCAAGATAGCATCCGGGTTTTCGATAGCATCGGAAACCTGGTAGAACGGGCCAAACAAGCCCAAGCCTTTCTTGGAAATGTTGTTCATTGTCTTAATAGTTGCCATTTTTCATTCCTTTGTTTAAGTTAAAAAGTAACAAGTAGGAAGTTAGAAGTAGGAAGTTGAATAATCGCGGCTTCGCCGCCAAATTTATTCTGTCTACTTCCTACTGTCTACCGTCTACTAAATCAAGGTTCCTGCCAGCGACCACGTTCCTTGATGAGGTTCACCAATTCTTCGATGGCGTCCTCTTCGGGGATGTTCTTCTTCACTGCAGTCTTGCCTTCGAAAAGCGTAATACGGCCAGGGCCACCGCCCACATAGCCGAAGTCGGCATCAGCCATTTCACCAGGGCCATTCACGATGCACCCCATGATGCCAATGGAAATGTCTTGCAAATGTCCAAAGCGAGCCTTGATCTTGCCCATCACCTGCTGGATGTCGTAAAGCGTACGACCGCAGCTCGGACAGCTGATAAAGTTCGTCTTGCTACGGCGACAATAAGCGGCCTGCAACATATCGAATGCGAGAATCACAGAATCCTTCGGGTTCTTGTAACCGTCAATCACGACAGCATCGCCAAGGCCATCCGTCACGAGGCTTCCGATATCGGCAGATACACGAAGCGTATCCTTTTCACTATCTGTAATCTTTGCATAAAGGAGAATCGGATCCTTGCGGTTTGCGGCATACAAAGCAGAAGCGAGAGCGCGTACGCCCATCACCATTTCAGGCCCCGTATAGCAGAAGAGCGATCCTTCCGGCACGGCATTCGGATTTGCGGCAAAGCCTGCGATATCCATCGGATCCTTGAATTCCACGACCGGCTTTGCATCGAGACCCGGCAAAGCAAATTCAGCATTGCGGCGTTCGCCCGTGAGGCTCATGGCATCGGCCTTCATGCCGACGCGCACCGGTTCCGAACCGCCAATCTTTACGCCTGCAAGCGTCACCGGGATTGTTTCCCTGCGTTCGTAGTGGTACGGATCCTTTTCCAAAACCGGCACCGCAAACTTCGGAGCATCAGCCTTGAGTTCGCAAGCCTTGATGAGTTCCTGCGCCACCGGGACTTCCGCCACCGGATCTTCAGTCAAGGACACGCGAATCGTATCGGCAAGGCCATCGAGTAAAAGCGCACCGATGCCAGCCGCAGACTTCAAACGTCCGTCGGAACCAGCACCCGCTTCCGTCACGCCAACATGGAACGGATACGGCTTGAAGTGTTCCTGCTTCAGGCGAGCAGCAAGCAAGCGGTAAGCAGAAATGGCCACACGCGGATTGCTCGACTTGAGGCTCAAGACCACCTGGTCAAAATGTTCGGCTTCGCAAACAGCCAAATATTCGATGGCGCTTTCCACCATGCCTTCGACGGTGTCGCCATAGCGATAAATCATACGGGCGCTCAAGGAACCGTGGTTCACGCCAATGCGGATAGCACGGCCAAGGCGCTTCGCTTCTTGCACAAACGGAGTGAAGGCTTCGGCAACTTTTTCCTTGCCTTCTTCAAAGGACTTGTCCGTCTGCTGGTCAAGCGTCAAAATACCAGTATCTACAAAGTTACCCGGGTTGATGCGAACCTTTTCCACCCACTTGAGCGCTTCGAAAGCTGCCTTCGGCTGGAAGTGGATATCGGCAGAAACAGGAACCGTGCAACCGGCAGCGCGCACACGCTTCATGACTTCTTCAAGTCCAGCGGCATCGGCGAACGTAGGCGCCGTAATACGCACCAGACCGCAACCGACCTTGGCAAGCGCAAGCGTTTCGGCCACAGTCTTTTCGACGTCCTTCGGCTTGGTCGTCGTCATGGATTGAACTAAAATGGGGGCATTGCCCCCTATCAAAGCGTCGCCTACGCGAACCTGAACAGTTTCCCTGCGAACCGCCTTAAAACGGTCATCAACATACGGAAGTGTAGTAAAATCTAGCATGGCTCAAATTTAGAATTTTTTCCAATTTTGAGCCATGGTCATTCAAGCCAAAAGTGACAATTAATCAGCCTTTTCGGCTTCCGCATTTTCCGCAGCACATTCCTGCTTGTAGAATGCCTCCAGCTCTTCTCGGCTCTGTTCAAAATACTTCTTCAAACTCGGATCAAAATGCTTACCCATGGACTTGTCAATAATATCGTAAGCATCCCCAAAAGAAAATGCTTCCTTGTAACACCTCTTGCTCACAAGAGCGTCATACACATCTGCAATCGCCATCACGCGGGCTTCGAGCGGAATAGCCTCGCCCTTCAGCCCATACGGATATCCACTGCCATCCCAGCGTTCATGATGCCCGCCGGCCATGTTCTTTGCAATTTCCACGAAGAGTTCGCTCTGGAAATTCGAAAGCAGGTTCTTGATAATGATAGCACCCTTTTCAGCATGCGTTTTCATCTCGGCATACTCTTCTTCTGTAAACTTACCAGGCTTGCAAAGGACTTTATCATCAATGGCAATTTTACCGATATCGTGCATAGGAGCCGCCGCAATCATATCGTCATAAAATTCCTTCGAATAGTTGAGATTCGGATCTTTCTGCATTTTCGCCACAAGAATACTAACAACTTCCTTTGTACGCTTGAGATGCGCCCCAGTAAAGCCATCCTTGTTATTGACCATTTCGGCCATACCCACAAGCATCTGGTTCTGGAACAAGCGAATCTGATCCTTATTGTTCTTGATAAGAGCAGCAAGTTCTGTGTTGTTTGCGTCCAGGCGTTCTATATAGCGCTGGATATTGGTTTCATCTTCAATACGGAACAAGCATATCTGCAATTTCTTATTCTGATGCACATTGCGCATAACCGCCTTGAAGTAGCGTTCTTTATACGAGAAACGGTAAACTTTATCTCCGCTAGAATCTTTCAGCTGAGTCATGCCTTCCTTAAAGACATCCGCAATTTCAGCATCCTGGGGCAAATTATGGTCCACACGGCAATCCAACAGTTCCGGGAAATAGCGACTTGCAATATCATTGCAACCCAAATACAAGCCCTTCGGTGAGAACGCCAAATATGCAGCCGTATTTTCTGCTTCAAGAGATTCCAGCACACTGTTCATAACATCGTGCATCTTTACCAAGGCGCAGACATAAAGCAAGACCAGTTCATCAATCAAGTACACAAGCGGCATGAGCAAGGTGTCGTTTTCCATATTGCGAGCCAAGATAAAAGCACCGATGGAAACGAACGCCAACGCAGCAATAGCGATCAAAGTCTTATAACTAACATTGCGTTTTTTCTTTGCAGCAATGATAATGACAACCACATTGGCCAGCATGTAGAAATACAGCAAAATATTCCACAAGACATGCCCAGGGCCGTACGTCGGCATATAGCTGCCAAAGCCGTTCAGTACAACATACCTTACAGATTCATAAAAGACATCGCTAAAGCCAACCGTGCACGAAAGCCCAAATACAAGGGCGCTATACAGGAACAAAAATAGCTTGATCCACCTCGACAATTCAAAAGAGCAAAGGCGGCAAATCAAGAGGAACAAGAAGAGCGGCAGGAAACACGCCCCCAAATAGCACACTTTGTTAGCAACAATAGCCCCTTCAATGGTCGTCGAAAGAGCGAGAAACAAGTAGCCAAAATCGGCAAGGACAATCGAAAAGAAAAACGCCGTAAAATAGGTATTCAACGGCCTACGATAGAAAACAGAAAGTAGGCAGGCGTTTATCCCCGAAAAGACGCACATTGCAATCAAGTAATAGATAACAAACATACCACTCTTCCAAACAAGTTCAACTAATGATCTACAGAACAGTAATAATCCATCAGCTGGTCCTGGCATTCCAAGAAGCAATCTTTCAAACGCGGATCAAACTGTTTACCCATTGACGCAACAATTACATCACGGGCTTCCCTAAACGACATACGTTCCTTGTAGCAACGCTTACTCACCAAAGCGTCATAAACATCGGCAAGAGCCATGATGCGCGCTTCCATCGGAATATTATCCCCCGAGCGCTGTTCTGGATAACCCGTACCGTCCCAGCGTTCATGATGGTAAAGCGCCATATTCTTGGCAACATTGACAAAATAATTGTCCTTCACGTCAGAAAGGAGCTTTTCAATAATGTTAGCCCCCTTCTCCGCATGGGTCTTCATAATTTCACGATCATCGACATTGAAGCGTCCTGGCTTGCGTAGCACAGCATCGTCAATCGCCACCTTACCGAGATCATACATCGGAGCTGCGGCAATCAATACATCCAGGAACTTATCCGACAAATTATCAAATCCTTTTTTGCGCATCATCGAAACAAGAATCTTTACGACCTCGCTTGTACGCTTGATGTGACCATCCATGTTCCCAGCACGGCTTTCCGCCATTTGCGCCATGCCGACAATCCATTTTTCCTGCACTGAAAGTTTTTCGTTTTCAGTCTTTACCATGTTCTTCTGCAACATGGAATTGCTGCGGCCAAGAGCATCAATGTAGCGCTGTTCCTGCGTATTGTCTTCAATCCTGAACAAGAACACATTCTTTCCATGCACTTGCCTCAAGACCTTCACTTCGCACTTGTAATGACGCCCGGAATAATTGAACTCGGTCATCTGGCAATAATCCGTCAAAATCTTGGATTTCCTGTACTTTTCAATCCAGGACATAATGTGCTGCTGCAATTCTGTTTCACCTTTCAAATGAGCGTCAACTCTCATTTTGACAAGTTCAGGGAAAAAGTTCATTGCAATCCGGTTTGCACCCAAGTACGCACCATCGACCAAAAAAGAGAAATAGGCGCACGAACTTTCTGTTTCAATGGACTCGATAACGCATTCCGTAATATCGTACCATTTTACATTGTTACAAATGTAGAGCAAGAGGACCTGGTCAATTACATAGATAAGCGGCATAATCATCATGTCGCTTTCCAAGAAACGAGCCAGGAAGAACGAAAGAATCGTTGCGATTTCGCCAATGATCATTGCAATAATGTTCTTGAGCGAAACCATTTTCTGATGCAAAATTGCACGGATAATGACCCATATATCCAGAATAACATAGCTCACCAGGAACGCATTGAACAAGCTATGGGCCCAGCCATACGTCGCCACATAGTTGCCGACCCCAGCCTGAACCACATACTCCACCGTCTTGTAATATGCCGGGAAATACCCGACCGTCATAGCCAGTGCACAAATAGTAAAGCTCATCAGGATAAGCGTCAAGTGCAGCCACTTCGGAATGCTCATCTTGCATATTTTCAGGAGAGCAAAGAACATGAACATCGGAAGGAACGACCCTCCGAGGTAGTTCACCTTATTGGCTATAATCGCGCCTTCAACCGTTTCAGAAAATCCAAGCAGCCAATGGCCAAAATTCGCGACAAGAATCGCGTAGAAGGAGTAGTAAATGTAAATGTTCCGCTGATTCTGAAAACGCAGAGAAAGTACTGCCAGGTTGACAGCGGACAAAACAAACATCAATGTTAAATAGATATAACCCATATCCACAACCGGTATAGAACCGTTTATAAAGCTAATCTATTTTTGCAAGAAGGAACATCCGCCTCCTAAAAAAGTTCCACTCGCAAAAGTGTACAATTGCAAATATAAAAAAGAAAACGCATGGTCATAACCATGCGTTTCCTTTAGATAGTCTAATTGAACTCATCCAGGACTATGCTTCAGCCGGAGCTTCGGCAGCAGGTGCTTCCGGAGCAGCATCAGCGGCCGGAGCGGCCTTCGGAGGGAGCAAAGCCTTCATAGAGAGCTTCACCTTGCCCTTCGGGTCAACACCGAGGCAGAGCACTTCGACTTCGTCACCGACGTGAACGACGTCTTCGACCTTATCGACACGGCGGTCGGCAAGTTCGGAGATGTGAACGAGACCATCGCGACCCGGGAGGATTTCGACGAATGCGCCAAACGGCTGGATCGTCTTCACCTTGCCCTTGTACTTGCGGCCCGGTTCCGGTTCTGCAGTGAGTTCTTCGATCATGCGACGGCAAACTTCACCAGCCTTACCCGTCGGGGCGGCGATGTCGATATTGCCGTTGTCGTCAATGTTGATGGTGCAGCCCGTCTGAGCCTGCATGCCCTTGATGACAGAGCCACCAGAACCGATAACGTCACGGATCTTCGTGGTCGGGATGCGCATCTTGAGCATCGTCGGAGCCTTTTCAGAAACGTGCGGACGCGGGGCAGCGAGACCAAGTTCAGCCATCTTGCCGAGGATGTGGATACGGCCCTGACGAGCCTGTTCCAAAGCTTCGCGCATGAGTTCCGGGGTGATACCGCGGATCTTGATGTCCATCTGGAATGCCGTGATACCTTCAGCAGTACCCGTCACCTTGAAGTCCATATCGCCGAGGTGGTCTTCCGTACCGGTAATGTCGGTCAAGATCTTGATCTTGCCACCTTCCTTGACGGAACCCTTTTCGGAGATGAGGCCCATGGCGATACCTGCAACCGGAGCCTTGATAGGAACGCCAGCGTCCATCAAGCTGAGGCAGCCACCGCAAACAGAGGCCATGGAAGAAGAACCGTTGGATTCCATGATTTCGGAAACCACGCGGATCGTGTACGGGAAGTCTTCCGGGAGCGGAAGAACAGCTGCGAGGGAGCGTTCAGCCAAGTGACCGTGACCAATTTCACGGCGAGAAAGACCGAGCTTCTTGCATTCACCGACAGAGAACGGCGGGAAGTTGTAATGGAGCATGTAGCTCTTTGCGCCTTCGCCCTGCAAGCTTTCGAAACGTTGTTCGTCAGCCTTTGTTCCAAGCGTACAAATGACGAGACCCTGGGTTTCGCCACGCTGGAAGATTGCAGAACCGTGAGCACGCGGGAGCACGCCCATTTCGATTTCGATCGGGCGGACTTCGGTCGTGGTACGACCGTCAAGACGAACGCCTTCGTTCAAAATCATTTCGCGCATAGCCGTGCGTTCGAGTTCGCCAAAGATGCCCTTAGCATCGGCAGCGAGCTTCGGATCCTGAGCTTCGCCTTCGCCAATCACAGCGAGGATACGCGGATCTTCGAGCATACGAGCGCAGAGGTCTGCCATAGCCGGATAGAAGTCCGTCTTCACCATGTTGGAGTGGACGTCCTTGTTCAGTTCGTCCCAGACGACTTCCTTGACCAAAGCAACGAGCTTGTCGTGTTCTTCACCAACAAACTTCGGCTTGAGTTCCATCTTCGGCTTGGAGCAGCGGTCCACCAGTTGCTGTTGGGCCTTGCACATTTCCTTAATGACTTCGTGACCAGCGAGGATAGCGCCAATCATCGTGTCTTCGGACACTTCGTAAGCACCACCTTCGACCATGCACACAGAGTCTTCCGTACCGGCGACCACGAGGTCTAGATCGGCCACGGCAACCTGGTCATAAGTCGGCATCACGATGTTCTGGCCATCAACGACAGCCACGCGAACGGCAGCAACCTGCTGTTCGAACGGGAGTTCAGAAAGACCGATAGAAAGAGATGCTGCACTTACGCCAAGAACGTCCGGAGCGAACTTCTTGTCGGAAGAAAGAACCTGAACGACGACCTGGACTTCACGTGTGAAGTTTTCCGGGAACATCGGACGAATCGGACGGTCGATGATACGAGCAGAAAGAATTTCTTCATCGCTCGGACGACCCGGTTCGCGCTTGCTATAGCCACCAGGCAGGCGTCCGGCAGCATAAGACTTTTCGCGGTATTCAACTGTCAGAGGGAAGAAGTCACCATCCTTTTCTTCACCGTAGCAAACGGTAGAAAGGACAAACGCGTCCCCCATCTTGGCGACAGCAGAACCACGTGCCTGCTTTGCGATACGGCCAGTTTCAAACGTAATGACACGGCCATCCGGAAGGTTTACAGACACTTCCTTCGGGTCGAGCATCTTGCCGTATTTAGCTTGATAAGCTTCTGTTGACATAAAAATCTCCAGTCAGAGAATTAGCCGCGGAGACCGAGTTCCTTGATCAATGCACGCTGAGCGATAATGTCCTTTTCGCCGTAGTACTTGAGAAGGTTCTTGCGCTTTGCAACCATCATAGACAGACCGCGGAGAGAGTGGAAGTCCTTCTTGTTGGTCTTGATGTGTTCGGTGAGGTTCTTGATCTTTTCCGTGAGGATAGCGATCTGAACGCGGACGTTACCGGTGTCCTTTTCGTTAGCACCAAACTTAGCGGTGAGTTCTGCAGCCTTTTCTTTAGTGATAGTAGCCATTTTAGCCATTCCTTTTTTTTGATTGTTTGTTTCATTACATGTTTTTGTCCGAGTTTACTGCTCTAGCACCAGTGGAATTGGCGAATCTGGTCACAGGACCCAGGCAAAAATGCAATTTGGACTCATATATAGTAAAATTAGTTACTAGTTACTAGTTAGTAGTTACTAGAGATGCTACGAAAAAGCACCTAAAAAAGGGGGGATGGGCTATGGGGTCGGTCGCCTACGGCTCCCTTTGGGGTATGGGCTATGAGCTATACCTCAAAGCGAAGCGTGCTCAAAGCACCGCAGGTGCGTGCTCATACCTCAAAGCCCTACAAAAACCTCGAAAGTACTTCTTTCAGCTTGTTGACGTTCACGGGTTTTGCCACATGCTCGTTCATGCCGGCATCCAGAGCGGCCTGCTGGTCATCGGCAAAAGCGTTAGCCGTCATTGCAATGATGGGTAGACCTGCAACCAATTCATTGTCCAGCTTACGAATCAGGCGGGTCGCCTCGTAGCCATCCATAACCGGCATCTGGACATCCATCAAGATCAAGTCACAATCACCCGGCTGCACATGTTTCATGTACTCCACAGCCTTTTCGCCATCGCATGCCGTCGTGACCTGGATTCCGCAGTCTTCCAGAATTTCCTGGGCAATTTCACGGTTCAGTTCGTTATCATCGACCAGCAACACCTTCTTGCCATTAAAATTAATCTTCTTGTCAAACACCGGTGCTTCAGCATGGGCAAAACCAAAGCTCTGCATCAGTATATTCTTTGCATCGGACAAGAACACTGGTTTACTTACAAAATTATGGATACCCACCTCAAGAGCCTTATCCTCGATATCCGACCATTCATAAGCGGACATTACAATCACGAGAATGTCTTGGCCCAGAATTTCACGAAGCATCTTGGTCGTCTTTATGCCATCCATATCCGGCATGCGCCAGTCCACGAGGAACGCATCATAGGCAAACCCATCCGCCTTAGCTTTTTCCACTTTTTGCAAAGCATCCGCTCCAGAATAGCAACAATCCACATCGACGCCTAACTCGCCAAAAAGCTGCGGGAGACTCTTTATACAATCGACATCATCATCAACAACCAGAATTCTCTTGCCTTCCAGTTCCTTGATTTTCATGATTTCATGCCCAGGCTCAACAAGCTTGAACTTGAAATTCAGAACAACATCAGTTCCTTCATTCACCTTGCTCTTGATATCAATTGAGCCATCCATCATATCGACGATATTCTTTGTAATCGCCATGCCAAGGCCCGTTCCCTGAATGCCAGAGACCGTCGAGGAATTTACACGAGTAAACGCGTCATAAATTTTCGGCAAGAAATCTTCGCTCATGCCGATGCCCGAGTCCTTTATTCTAAACTCGTACACTCCGTATCCCGGATCAGAGATTTCCTTCTGTTCAACGGAGAACCAAATTGAACCTCCAGCCGGAGTATATTTCACGGCATTGGAAATCACGTTCAACAGCACCTGGTTCAGGCGGAGACGATCACAGACAACATTTTCATTGTGGATACCGATGCTATTGGCAAAGAACTGCAATTTTTTCGCATTGATATCCGCCTGCACAATATCCTTGAGCGTATGGACTATTTCAGGCAGGCGTTCCGGTTTTTCGTTCAGGTTCAACTTGCCAGATTCAATACGGCTCATGTCAAGCACATCATTAATCAGCGAAAGCAAGTGGTTCGACGAAAGTTCAATCTTTCCGAGAAATCCCTTGACCTGTTCCTTGTTGCCAATGTGCATGGTCGCAAGTTCCGTATAGCCAATAATTGCATTCATCGGAGTGCGGATATCGTGGCTCATGTTGTTGAGGAACATCGTCTTTGCCCTCGATGCAGACTTAGCCATTTCAAGAGCCTGTTCAAGGGCAGCCTGCTGCGCCATTTCCTTGCGGTAAACGACATCGTTGTTAAAGAGGCCAACAAGCACACGACGGCTCTTGGACCAGTCGCCCATTTTGGTCACTTTCATGCGATACCATTTGAGACCTTCGCTGGTCACTCGACGATAGTCCTGGAAGAACGAATTCTCATGCCGCAAGCGAGCGATAACTTCATCTCGATTAAGCGTCTGAAGAATCGAGTCCACGTCGTCTTTATAAACAATCTTGCGGACATTCTTTTCACGATCCTTAAAGAAATCTACGCCCTCGCCCGTCTGTTCATCGATAACATCATTAAACTTTCCACCCGTCAGAGAAACGCTAAACAGGCCCGTATCGATATTGACATCGAACACGACTTCGTACTGATCCGAAAGGCTCATGATGCGTTCAATATTTTCCTGGTGTTCCGTTTCAGCACGGTACTGGGCGTCCACTTCAACAAAGCCTACGGCAATAAGCTTTGGCGGGACGTCAATCGGTTCAGCCTTTGCAAACACCAAGCGCGTGTACTTGTATTCAGAACCATACAGGTGCCTAAATACAATCGTCAGTCGCTTCTGGTGCATCAGCTGTTCAGCCACAATTTCCCTTGAGGCCAGTTTGAAAAGTTTTTCGCGATCATCAGGGTGCGCCATATC